>JABDCR010000026.1 GCA_013288015.1 Bacteroidota bacterium
AGCGGGCAGCTAAATTTTATTGATAAAGAAGGCGAATGGTTACCTGGTTTTGAAGTGCTTTTAGTTAATGGCCACACCGAAAGTATGATGCTTCCTTTAATCACATATAAAGAACGTAAAGTTTTATTTTGTGCTGATTTACTGCCCTCTGTAGGTCATTTACCTATTCCGTATGTAATGGGTTATGATGTTCGCCCCTTAGAAACACTGAAAGAAAAAGAGCGCATTTTGCAACAAGCCGTAAGCCAAAACTGGACTTTGTTTTTTGAACACGATTCGGTTAATGAGGCTTGTAATTTAGCTAATACAGAAAGAGGAATTAGAGCAAAAGATATTTATAAAATAAGCGAACTGTAAGATTTTATTTTTTTTCAGCAAACTCGTTGTGGGTTTTTACAAGCAACCTAATATTGTCATAACCAAAGGTTCTATCTTCTATTTTTTTTACCAATTCTGTATCGGTTTGAAAAAAGAATGTGGCTGTTTCCTGAAACTTTTTAGGCTTCACTTTCATTAAACTATTTGGGTCTTTTCTTTTCTGAAAAAAATATTCCAGGTTGTTTACATCCGGTTTGCCGTCTTTATCCTTATCTTTTGATTTAGATAAAACTTCGCTTGTTGTTGAAACAAAAGAGGCGCTTACATAGCCAAATAAAATTACATCGCCATATTCTAAAATCTCCGCAAACTTTAATTTTCCTTCTAAGCCAATTGGTAACGAACGAAAAAATTGTGTTCCCTTTTTACAATATTGTTTTATCTCGTCGGGTGTTTTGTTGTTTTCTCTTCCTTCGGCGTTTATAAAACTTATTTTATCACTATTAGCAACGCCCGCTGTATATTTTTTGTCTTTAATTTTTCCTTTGATTGTATCGCCCTTATTGGTTATAATATAACCAACTTCATAACCCTCTTGCGAAAAAGAAAGACAAGTGGCAAGCAAAAAAGCGCATATGAAAAAACATTTTTTCATTATGTAAAACTAAGCCTTTAAAACATCACCAAAAAGTTTTATGGTTTTTTCGATGTCTTCTTTGCTGTGTGCCGCACAAACAAAACCAACCTCATACCCCGAAGGGCCAAAGTAAACTCCATGCTCGTGCCATTTATGATACAGTTCGTTAAATTGTTTTATTCCATCAGCACCAATCTCCTCTGCGCTGCGCACATGTTCTTTGTCTGAAAAAGAAAACCAAAATATAGATGCAATTTGAAAGGCTTTAAACTTTATTCCTTTAGCTTTAAATTGTTGCTCTATACCCGCAACAAGCATTTTTGTTTTTGTTTCTAAATCAGTATAAAAATTTGGTTTCAAACACTCTGTTAGTTGTGCTATTCCGGCAGCCATAGCAACCGGATTTCCGCTTAATGTACCAGCCTGATAAACATTTCCTTCAGGAGAAATGTTGCTCATAATTTCTTTACTTGATGCGTACACGCCAACAGGAAAACCACCACCTATAATTTTACCGAAAGTCATAATATCAGGCTTGATATTATAGTAGCCAGCAGCCCCTTCAAATCCAACGCGGAAACCGGAAATAACTTCATCAAAAATCAAAAGCGAACCATGCTTAGTACAAATATCGCGTAAGAATTGTAAAAACTCTTTTCGTTGTAAAAGCAAGCCGTTGTTGGCCGGAATTGGTTCGATAATTATACAAGCAATATCATTGCTATGTTCTTTAAAGGCTTGTTCAACCGCAGCTTCACTGTCTAAAGAAACAACTAGTGTTTCGTTTACAAAACTTTGTGGAATACCAGCAGATGATGTGTTGCCAAAGGTTACTAAACCAGAGCCGGCTTTAACCAAAACAGAATCGGCATGACCATGAAAGCAACCTTCAAACTTTAAAATTTTGTTCCTTTTAGTATAACCGCGCGCCAACCTAATAGCACTCATTACAGCTTCGGTACCCGAGCTTACAAAACGCAATTTTTCAACGAACTTGTGGTTTGATATAATTAGTTCGGCTAATTCATTCTCCAACTCGGTAGGTGCACCAAATGATGTGCCGTTTTGCATAACCTCGGTAACTTTTTTTAGTACAGCATCATTTGCGTGTCCTAATATAAGTGGTCCCCAGCTGCCGCAATAATCAATGTATTCGTTACCATCGGCATCCCAAATATGTGAGCCTTTACCTTTTTTAATAAACAACGGAACGCCGCCAACAGAGCGGAATGCACGAACGGGTGAGTTTACACCACCAGGAAAAAATGTTTTTGCTTTTTCAAACAACGCAGTCGATTTATCTTTTTTAAGCATACTTCTATAAAGTGTTAATGTTCATTAAACGGTTAATTAATAAATGTTGGCTGGTGTTATTCGTCGTAATTTTTTGCAAAATTGCACATTAGTTTTTAATTATGCGACTTATAAAGTAATGCGTTTATTGTTTATAGCTATATTAAGTGTTTGTTTGATTGCTTTGGCATCTTATATTGGCATTGGCAAGCCTTCAAATACATTAAAAACAACCAACGTTGTTAAACACTCCGAAAAACCAGTATCACCCCCCACCCTTTCAAAAAAATTGCAAAAAAAACAGTTTGTTTTAGACTCTATTTTCAGCTCCGATTTTAAAAAAGGTGTATTTAATGGTTGTGTGGCAGTTTCACATCATGATACGCTTATTTATCAAAGTGCTATGGGTTTTGAGAATATTGTTTGTAAAAAAAATCTTTGCAATGAGTCTGTTTTTCAATTAGCCTCAGTAAGTAAAATGTTTACAGCTGTTGCCATACTTAAGTTGGTTGAGCAAAATAAACTTGCGCTAAAAGATAACATTAAAAAATATTTTCCTGATTTTCCGTACCAAAACATTACGATAGAAAATCTGCTTTCACACACTAGTGGCATACCAAACTATCTTTATTTTTATTACCATCTTCCTAAGCAAACTGATATACTTACAAACGCAGCGGTTTTAGATTTACTTACTACAAATAAACCGGCGGTATATTTTAAACCCGGCAGACGTTTTCAGTATAACAACACTAACTATGTTTTGTTGGCCTTATTGGTTGAAAAACTAAGCGGACAAAGTTTTCAGGCTTTTGTAAAACAAAATATTTTTGATGTTTGTGGCATGAACAACAGTTGTTTTTTTAGCGTAACAGATACTTTAAAAAATCAAGCCCTTGCTTTCGATTATCGAAAACGCCCGATTGGTACCGATGAGTTTGATTGGGTGGTTGGAGACAAAGGTGTTTGTTCTACACCACAAGACATGCTTTTATTTGGAAAAAATTTGTTTGAGGGTAAGGTGATTTCTAACATAAATGAAGCCATTAAACCTCGTGCACGCACTGGTTACGGAAGGTTTTATGGCTTAGGTTTTCGTATAAATCCTAATGGAGGGGATACCATTATATTTCACAATGGTTGGTGGCACGGCTATCGCACCGCATTCCAGTATCGTAAATCCGATAAAACTATTATGGCCATTTTAAGCAATCGCTTAGATAAAAACGTTTATCAAACCGCACGCATTTTCAATGCGTTAGACAATAAAATTGGGACAAAAGACGAGGGTGACTCTGAGTAATTAGCCTTAACTCATCTTTAAAAAACACAAATACAGCTAATTAATTATTTGTTAATAACAAAATTTGTGTACCTTAAACCTCTCATTTCTGCCCTGTGATAAAATTTATACTTCGAAAAATATTTTACGGTTTTGTAGTGTTGTTGGGTGTAATTACCGCTATCTTCTTTTTATTTAATGTACTACCCGGAGACCCAGCTACGGTATTGCTCGGGCAACGAGCCAACAAAGATGCGGTTGAGGCAATTAACCGCGATTTAGGTAGAGATAAACCCATTGTTACACAGTATTTTATTTACCTGAATGATTTGTCACCTATCTCATTTCATAATGAAAATGATAGAAAAAGTGGTTTTTATTTAGACCCTGAAAAATATTCTTACACCTATTTGTTTTCACTTGGCGAGAATGATTGTGTAGTTTTAAAATCACCTTATTTCAGAAGGTCATATATAACCAAAAGAAAGGTATCTGAAATTATTATTGAAACCCTACCCGAAACAGCGGTGTTAGCGGTCAGTTCAATTATACTGGCAACCATTGTGGGCATATTTTTAGGGGTTGTTGCCGCCATTAAAAAAGACACTTTTTTTGATAGATTGGCCCTTGTGCTTTCAGCCTTAGGAATGTCGGCACCCTCTTTTTTTGTGGGCGTAATTATTGCCTGGTTGTTTGGCTATGTGTTAGCTGATTATACTGGACTCCGAACGATAGGAAGTTTATACGAATATGATGACTATACCGGCGAAAAATATTTAAGTTTAAAGAACTTAATACTTCCCACCATCACACTAGGCATGCGACCATTAGCTATTGTGGTGCAGTTAATGCGCAGCTCATTATTAGATGTTTTATCACAAGATTATATCCGTACAGCAAAAGCAAAGGGTTTAAATTTTTATAAGATTATAATGAAGCATGCGCTTAAAAATGCTTTAAATCCTGTGGTTACAGCTATTTCGGGTTGGTTTGCAGGCTTAATGGCGGGTGCGGTTTTTGTTGAAATTGTATTTAGCTGGAAAGGCATTGGCTATGAGGTTTTTGATGCACTTACTAAAAACGACTTACCCGTAGTAATGGGTGCAACCCTTGTATTTGCTACTTTTTTTGTAGTTACCAATATTGTGGTAGATGTTATTTATGGCATTTTAGATCCACGCATTAGAGTAAAATAATATATGCGCAAAAAAATTGTTGCTGCTAACTGGAAAATGAATAAAACCTTACAAGAGGGTAAAACCCTTGTAAATGCTATTATTTCCGGTAATTCAAATGTTGATGTAACAAAAATAATTTTCCCCCCTAGCCTATTTGTTACTGAGTTTGCTTCTTCAATAAAAGAAAATGCAGGCTTTTTTGTTGGCGCACAAAACTGCTATCATACTGAAAGTGGTGCCTTTACGGGCGAAATAAGTGCTTCTGCTATTGCATCTTGTGGAGCAACCCATATTATTATTGGTCATTCTGAGCGCAGGCAATATTTTCATGAAACCGCAGAACAACTAAAGCAAAAAGTAAACCTTGCATTAAAACATAAGCTGGTTGCTGTTTATTGTGTGGGCGAAAAATTAAACGAACGTCAAACCAATCATTACTTTACGGCGGTAAAAAATCAGCTGCAGGAGGTTATCTTCCATTTATCTGAAAGTGAAATTAAAAACATTGTTATAGCTTATGAGCCTGTTTGGGCAATTGGTACAGGTTTAACCGCCAGTCCTGAACAAGCGCAGGAAATGCATGCCTTTATTCGCCTAGCTGCGGCCGAAAAATATGGAATAAGCATTGCCAACCAAATAAGTATTTTATACGGGGGAAGCTGTAATGCTAAAAATGCTAAAGAACTCTTTGCTTGTGCAGATGTGGATGGTGGTTTGATTGGTGGAGCATCTTTGGTTGCCGAAGAGTTTCTACAAATTACCAATTCATTTTAATATATGGAGTACATATGTGTTTCTTTTAAAGTAACCCCACCCGAACCCGGTAGCGAGATTTTGGCTTCCTATTTAGCCGAAGAAAACTTTGAGAGCTTTGTGCATAACGAGCAAGGTTTCGAAGCTTTTATTCAGCAACCTTTGTATGACGAAACTGTTTTACAAAACCTGTCTGCTCAATTTCCTGAAATAAAATTTACGCATACTATACAAAATATCAAGCAACAAAACTGGAACGAAACTTGGGAGAAAAGTTTTAATCCGGTTGTTATAGAAAATTACTGCAGCATTCGTGCACCATTTCACCCTGCCGCTACCCCACCCTTATTAGATATTATTATTGAGCCTAAAATGTCTTTTGGCACTGGTCATCACCAAACAACCTGGTTAATGACTAAGGCTCTTTTTGAGAACGATATTAAGGGTAAGTCTGTTTTAGATGTTGGTTGCGGAACGGGCGTTTTAGCAATCGTAGCAAAAAAATTGGGCGCAAGTGTTGTTGTGGGTTTTGACATTGATGAATGGAGCATTGAAAACTCGCGTGAAAACAGAAAAGTAAATGGCTTTTCAAGAACGGATATTGATTTTTTTCAAGGAACGATACAAAAGATTGAAAATCAATTATTTGACTTGGTTTTGGCTAATATTAATAAAAACATCCTTCTGAAAGAGATGAAAAACTATTTTGATGTTTTAAATAAAGGTGGGAAGCTTTTTCTTAGTGGTTTTTTTGAGTTGGATGCTAAAGATATAATAGCGGCCGCAGAAAAAACGGGATTACATTTTATTAAACAAGAAACCAAAAACGAATGGGCTACCCTTTCTTTCGTAAAATAGTTTTTGGTTTAATCCTACTTCTACCCTCTTATAAAGGGGTTTCTCAGCCTTATGTAGATGTCATAAATACAAGTGCTCAATCGCTTCAAAGTAATTATAAAGACGCTTTAAATAGCAAAAACACCACCACCAATTACTTTCTAAATCTTACTATTCCTTTAGTTCTAGATTCCCAAAATACAATCATCATTCGCTTTTATGGTGAGAATTTAAGGACGACAATCAAGAATGATTTATTTACCCAAACAAACAACCTCTACTCCACGCTTTTGCCAATAGGTTTACAACATGAAACCAAGAATAAAAAATGGAAATTTATGGGTTTAGTTATGCCTAAATTAAGTTCCGATTTTAAAGCCAAAATAAGCTCTTACGATTTGCAGGTTGGGGGTTATGGATTAGCTACTTATGCCATAAATAAAAAACTTAGGATTAAAGCCGGACTTTTTTATAATAAAGAATTCTTCGGAAATTTTTTTGTTCCGCTTTTTGCCATTGATTGGGATGCTACAGATAGGCTAAAATTGTATGGAGTTTTACCCACCACTTACCGAATTGAGTATGCCGTTGTAAAACAAAAAATATACACGGGGCTGGCTTTTAAATCTTATACTAGGTCTTACAGACTGAATGATGGAAACCATGATTATGTAAAGAACGCTGAGCTGCAAGCAAGGGCGTTTATAGACGTTTATATCAAAAAGAAATTTGTTTTGTTTGCTGAGTTTGGTAGAACAATTGGTTACAGTCCACTAGCCTATTTATACCAAACCAAAACCGAGGCGCAGTATATTCCTATCTATACTAAGATACAAGATGCCTTCTTTTTTAATGTGGGATTAGCCCTAAGAATTAGGAGCGATTTCAAATAAAAAACGCGCCACAGGGAATAACCTTCTCTTTTGGTTCCACGTGAAACAAATTATACTTTCATAAAACATTTTTATAGTCGAAGGATCACTAGTTGGTTTTCGGTTAATGTATCGGCCTTTTGTTGTGCTTTTAAACGTGAATTAAAACACAGGAATTAAACTAAATAAATATAGGTGAGACAAAATACCTATTCAAAACTGGGGCCTATAGTAAGGCCTTAGGAATAATTTAAAATAAAAAATCCCGCCATAGGCAGGATTCTATTTTTTAGTTCCACGTGAAACAATTTATACTTTCCGAAAAACATATATCTGGCTAGAGAATTCCTTACCTGTTTTGTTGGCCTTAACATTTGACATTAAACCCCTTATAAATGCTTTTACGAGTCCTGTGTTACCGGTTTTATACCTTTCACTAAGCATAGATACGTAGAAGGAATCAAACACCATAGGAAGTGTTTTCTCTAATTTAAATCCATTATCAGAGAAAAGCTTGGTCATGTTTTTTGGTTCAAAATGCCATAGGTGGCGGGGCAAATCATAAGCCGCCCAAAACTCTTTGTAGTATTTTGCATCATGGCTTTCCGGGTTGGGAACAGCCACTATAAAAACCCCTTTATCCTTTAATGCACCTCTAAGTGAATTAATCGTCTCCTTTAAATCAGGTACATGCTCTAAAACATGCCAGGCTGTTATCGCATCGAAACCAGAAAACAAATTGCTTTTCTGTGCCTCTGTTAATGATGAGAAAGATGAAATTCCGAACTTTTCAGCCATTACTTTGCGCGCAGTTTCATCCGGCTCAATTCCTAATGCATCCCACTTGTTGGTTTTGCAAGTGTTTAAAAAGGCTCCGGTTCCACAACCATAATCCAATATTTTGCCGCTTTTAAGTTTTGTGTGCTGTATAACGAGCTGAAGTTTTTTAAGTAAAGTATAAGATCTAACGCCGTGATAAAGTTTATTCACTAGACCCTTTTTGGTATCTGAATGTGATACATAATCTTCAGCCATATAGTACTTTCCCAAATCAACATCTTCCGGGCGGGGAGAGGTGAACTTAAAATTACACTCAGAACAGCGTTGTATTTGGAATTCCTTTTGAGAAACGGTATAGTCTTTACAAACTAAAAAAGGCTCAACTTTAGTTGAACCGCAGATTAAACATGTGCCAATTTCTTTCATATTTTACATTTAACGAATTAATGTTTCACGTGGAACTATCTGCCCATATGAACCATAAGTATAGAAACATCGGATGGATTTATGCCCGAAATACGAGCCGCCTGTCCAAGGGTTTGTGGTTTTATTTTTTTAAGTTTTTCTCGTGCCTCAGCAGATAAGCTTCCAACAACGTCGTAATTAAAATCGCCTTTTATTTTTAATTCTTCTAGGCGTTTTAGTTTATCAGCATTTTCACTTTCTCTTTCAATATAGCCTTCGTACTTCATTAAAATTTCGGCCTGCTCAATTGTTTCGTTGTTAAAGTCAGCTATAGTTGTTTCTATATCCTTACAATAACGAGCTATATCCGTTATGCCAATATTTGGGCGAGAAAGAATGTTGTAGTATCTAATTTTTTGATTAATAAGAGAGGAACCTATGCTTTCTAAAAACGGATTTATTTCGTTTGGCTCAACACTTGTATTTCTAAAATAATTAATTATTGATGCTGAATTGGCAATCTTATCTTCTACTTTTTTTAATCTTTCAGCAGAAGCTAAACCTAATTTATAAGAGATAGGGGTAAGGCGAACATCAGCATTATCTTGTCTTAACAATAAACGATATTCAGATCGACTAGTAAACATACGATATGGTTCATCGGTTCCTTTGTTAACTAAATCATCAATTAACACGCCGATATAACCGTCGTACCTATTTAAAACCAATGGCTCTTTTTCAGTAATTTTTAAGTGAGCATTCATTCCTGCCATAATTCCTTGGCAGGCAGCCTCTTCGTAGCCGGTTGTTCCGTTAATTTGACCTGCAAAATACAGATTATCAACCAGTTGTGTTTCCAGGGTCAATCTTAATTGGGTAGGAGGGAAGTAATCGTACTCAATTGCATAGCCCGGGCGGAACATTTTGGCGTTTTCTAAACCTGGAATTAATTGTAAGGCTTTATACTGAACATCTTCGGGTAAAGAGGTAGAAAAACCATTAAGGTAAATCTCAACTGTATCCCATCCTTCGGGTTCAATAAATAATTGGTGGCGTTCTCTTTCAGAGAATCGAGAAATTTTGTCTTCAATTGAAGGGCAATAACGAGGTCCGCGCCCTTGAATGCGACCAGCAAACATAGGAGACTGTTCGAAGCCTGTTTTTAAAATATCGTGTACTTGTTGATTAGTGTATGTAATATGACAAGGCAATTGTTTTTTTGCGTTAGGGCCTATAAACGGCGATGTACCATCTAAATAAGAAAATTTATCTAATTGGTCATCTCCATCTTGTAATTCGGTTTTAGAATAATCAATAGAGCGTCCATCTAAACGAGGCGGGGTTCCGGTTTTCATTCTACCGCTTTCAAAACCTAAAGCAACTAATTGCTCGGTAATTCCAAACGCTGCTTTCTCTCCTGTTCTTCCACCAGAAAAATTCTTTTCGCCTATATGAATCAACCCATTTAAAAAAGTACCATTGGTAAGTACAACCGCTTTAGCTTTAAACTGAATTCCCATTCCGGTTACAACACCTTCAACTCGTTTACCATCTTTACTTATAAGAAGTGAGTTTACGGTATCTTGCCAAAAATCTACATTAGGGGTTTGCTCAAGCATTTTACGCCACTCGTTAGCAAATAACATTCTGTCGTTTTGCGTGCGCGGGCTCCACATTGCCGGGCCTTTACTACGGTTTAGCATGCGAAACTGTATGGCGGATTTATCAGATATAATTCCTGAATAACCACCAAGCGCATCAATCTCTCGCACAATTTGTCCTTTTGCAATACCACCCATAGCCGGATTACAGCTCATTTGGGCAATTGTTTGCATGTTCATGGTTATTAATAAAACCTTTGAACCCATATTGGCTGCAGCAGCGGCAGATTCGCAACCAGCATGACCGGCACCAACAACAATTATATCGTAAGATGATTGCATTTTTAAGACGCGCAAAATTACAACAAAATTGGTTGCGCTCTTACTAAGAAAAGATTAAACCATGTTTAATCGCTGTAAAAGCTCGTCTTTATAAGACCCCCCAATAGGAATTGGCTTTTTATCTTTTTCTAAAATAAGGTTATGGTTTTCTATAGCTACAATTTTATCCACACGAACAATGAATGAACGATGCACGCGCATAAATTCGTTTGGCGCAACTTTCTTTTCAATATCCTTCATAGTTGAGTGAATGGTATAACGCATTAGTTCAGTGTTTATGGTTACATAATCTTTCAAAGCCTCAATAAAGAAAATATCTTTTGTGTTTATTTTTACTAACCGACTGTTTGATTTTACAAAGAGTACATCTTTTGCACCTTCTTTATTTTCAACTATTGAATATAAAAAATCTCTTTCTTTTCTTAATTCCGTTAATTTTTTGTGGCGATGTATGGCCATCTCAATAGAGATATTTAAATCTTTTTCTTTAAAGGGCTTTAAAATATATCCATAAGGTTCAGTTACTTTAGCTTTTGCAAGCGTAGCTTCATCGGCATAAGCTGTTAAAAATATAACAGGAATGTTGAGTAGCTTTATTTTATCCGCCGCATCTATACCAGTTAAAGTACCCTTAAGCATTATATCCATTAAAACCACATCGGGGTGTAATTCGGTGGCTATTTCAATCGCTTCTTCAGCGTTGTTGCAAGAGCCAATTACGTTATAGCCTATTTTTTTTAAGCTGTTTTGGATGTCTTTTGAAACGATGCTCTCGTCTTCAACAACAAGTATGTTTATGGTGTTTGACATAAATTAAAAAATTATTTCGAATGAAGTTCCGTTTGTTTTATCTAAGGTTATTGTTCCGTTTATTTGCTCTGTTAAAATATTTACAAGTTGTAATCCTAATGACTCTGTGTTTTTAAAATCTATGCTGGCGGGGATTCCTTTTCCGTTATCCGCTACAAGCATTTTTATTTTATTATTACCAATATCTTTTAGTTTAACCGTGATGAAACCCTGTGAACCATCGGCGAAAGCGTATTTAAAAGCGTTAGACACAAGTTCGTTTACAATTAGTCCACAAGGAATTGAGGTATCTAAATTAAGAAATATTGTATCAACATCAAAATTTGCTTTAATTTTTTGTTGATTGGCATCATACGAGTAAAAAAGGTTCTTTACAAGGTTGGTTATATATTCACTAAAATTAATCTGCGAAAAATCCTTTGTTTGATAAAGCGACTCGTGTATAAAGGCCATTGTTTTAATCCGGTTTTGGCATTCCCTTAAAATATTAGCTGTTTCTTTATCCTTTACATATGATGTTTGCAGGTTAAGTATACTTGATATAACCTGCAGGTTGTTTTTTACACGGTGGTGAACCTCTTTTAACAAAACCTCTTTTTCTCTAAGGGCCTCGCGCAACTCTGTTTCAGAGGCTATTTTTTCCGTAATATCTCTAGAAAATATAGCTATACCAACAGTTTCTTTTCCTTGTTTAATTGGATTATAGTTGCTTTCAAAATATCTTTTTTTATTGCCCGCAACATTAAATATTTCTACCGCTACCAAACTTTTTCCTTCTGAAAAAACACGTTGATAAATATTTCTCATATCATCGTGGTGGCTTTCATCTAAGGTTTCAAAAATAGACATCCCCTCTTTCAATTCCATTCCATTTCGACTTTTAGTCATCTGAAATAATAATTGATTAAACTGAACAACGTTGTAATTTCTATCTATAGAAACCACAATATCGGTTGTGTTATTAATAATGGCAGCTAACTGTGTTTGAGTGTTTAATATTTTTTGTTGGATGTCTTTTTGCTCGGTAACATCTTTAGAAAAAACAGATACGCCAACTATTTTATTGTTTATAACTATAGGATTGTAGTTTGCTTCATAACTGCGTATTTTTTTGATTTTAGGATGAAAAAAAGTCTCCACCGATACCACGTTTTCTCCTTTTAAAGCCCTATCGTATGTTTTTTTTAACTCTCCATGCATTTCAGAAGGAAGAAAATCGAAAAAATTCATGCCTGGATGCATTTCTTTACCCGTTCGGTAAAAGGCAATTTCTCTTAGCACTTCGTTACACTGAACTACATTATAATTTTTGTCCATCGAAAAAATAATGTCGTTAGTTGTGTTTATGATAGTTTTAAGCTGCGATTGTTTATCTAACACTTCTTGTTGTGCATGTTCTCTGTCGGTTATATCTTTAGAGAAAACTGCAACACCTGTTACCTTACCGCCTATTTTAATAGGGCTATAATGGGCCTCGTACACGTGTTCGCGATCAGCCATATAAAATTTTTCAATAGCCAAAACACTTTCGCCCGACAGAGCTCTATTATACTTAGCTTTTACATCTTCATGGTATTGGGGTGGTAAAATATCAAAAACAAGCACGCCTTGTTTTATATCAACTCCATGTCTTCTTTTTACAACACGTTTTAATACATTGTTAAACTCTGAAATTTTATAATTTTTATCTACCGAAAAAATAATATCGTCGGTTGTGTTAATTATTGCCTCTAATTGCGATTGTTTATGGGTTATTTCTTTTTGGTCTCTTTTTTGCTGAGTTACATCGTGGGCTTGTCCGGCAACCTCAATTATTTCTTTCTTCTCATTATAAATAGGATGTAGGGTAATAAACCTATGTTTTTTTTCGCCTGATAATGTAATGGTTTCTGTTTCAAACTCTACTGTTTTTCCTAAAAATGCTTCCTCGTATTTTTCTTCCCAAAAAGCATGATAATCTTCTGAAGCAAATTTTATTTTAGGTTTATTTAAATCTGTATTTATTTGTGGATAAACGCCATAAGCATTATAAATAGCTTCTTTGTAGTTTTTATTAAAAGAAGTAAGTGAAATATTTCTATTAACAGTCCACATAAGTTGTGTTCCGCTTTCGAAAATTGCTTTTAATTTTTGCTCTGATTGTGTTCGAAGGTCTATTTCCTTTTTTAGTTGTAAGTTTATTTTTTTAACCTGTTTTGTTCTTGTTTTTTCTTCTAATAGCTGCCTGTTTATTGCGGTATCTGTAATAATAATTTGTATAGCCGGGGAATTATCATATAAAATATATGACGATTTTATTTCTATAGAAACCGATTTTCCTTTGTTATTTTTTACTTCTATTTCAATTGGTGGGAGTTCTTTTCCCGGAATTAAATTTTTTCGACGTTCATTTAATTTATCTATAAATTGTGGCTTAACAAAATCGTATGCGTTTTTTAAACTAAACTCTTTTTTGGTTAAACCTGATAATTCTACAGCTTTTTTATTTGCGAATAAAATTTTTCCTTCGAAAGAAATGATGGCTATAGGTAGCGGTAGGTTTTCTACTATAGTTTTATAGCTATTTGTATCCGAACTATGTTTCTCGGTTTTACTCATCATTAATCAACCGATTTTTCTTTTTTTGTCTTATCTTTTTTTGTTTCCTCTTTCGGCTGATTTGTTTTTGCGTCTTGAAAAACTTTCAAATTATCTTCTAGGGCCGGAACATCTCTACCGTCCCATTTTACTTCTTCTCCATTTCTATAAGTAATGGTTAGCACTAAAAAATTATTTTCATCAAAGTAATTCCAGTTACCATCTTTTTGTCCACCTATATATTTACCACTCGCTTGTGGTTTTCCGTTTTCATAATAAAATGTATGTTTTCCATCAGGTTCGCCGTTTAAAAAACTACCCTCAAATCTTAGTTTGTTTTCTTTCACATAATATGCCTTCCAAACACTATCAGGCATTCCATTATGGTACACGCCATATTCTTTATAATTTAAAATCTGATAAAACCAAGGGCCTTCTTTTTCATTATCTAAATATTCGCCTTTAGTAATTAGTTTTCCGTCTTCGGTGTACTCTTCATACTCGCCCTCTAATTTATCGTTCTGATAATTTTCTTTCATCAAAACATTTCCATTATTATAGTACCAATTCCATGGCCCTTGTAAACGGCCTTTTTTATCGTACTTGCCTTTTTGTTCTGTTTTTTGATTTGGATAGAAGAATTCCCAACTACCTATACGTTTATCATCAACATAAGTTCCTTTAGAACGAAACTCACCTGTAATATTATATTCTATCCATTCTTTTTGACGGCGACGCAAAGAATCAACCGGACCGCGCTCTATTAAATATCCTTCCTGAAAATTAAAAGCTGAATCGGGTACTGAAATATTAAAACAACGAAATTGTTTTTCATTCGCTTCTAATGAATCTATATAAACCAAAACTGTATCGCATCTGCGCGATAAATGATATTTATAATGTGTACCCATAGGCACGCCGTTTATATAACCGCCTTCGTACTTAACATTACCATCATCAAAATAGGCTTTAAAAACATCTAGCTTAGCAAGTTCGGGCGCATCTTTTATTTCTTTACCAAAAGCAAATTTTTTTATTTCATCTAAATTTCCTTTTCTATCATATTCTTTTACATATCCATCAACTGCCCCGTCTTTATAACGCTCCTCTTTTTTTATAGCCCCGTTACTATAAAATTTCTTCCACATTCCTTGCTTATTTCCATTTTCATCAGTCTGATTTATTTTTTCTTGTTTTTCTATATAACCCATTTTGTAATGAATTATATTAGTTACCAATGTATCGGGTGAATAGATATATGATACACCATCGGCTTTACCATTTTTAAATGGAATACTTTGTTTAATTAATCCTGTTTTATAATAAATATAAGATGTATCTTGTTTTATATCGTTTACATAATTTTCTTTTGAAACAACTATTTCAGCAGAATCATACGTTATTATGTATCCGTTTTTTTTACCTTTTGAATAATTAAATGTTTTTGTAAGTTGTCCTTTTTCGTTATAAAATTTCCATATACTATCTAATAAAAACTCTTTACGATTTCCTTCATTTTTTAATACTCCTGTTTTATAATAATTTTTCCAATAACCCTCAGCCTTACCATTTTTCATAGTTCCTTCCGATGATTTTTTACCATTATCGTAATAAAAAATATTATATCCGTTTTTAGCTGTTGTAGTATCGCTTTTTTGAGCGTATCCTATTAAAAAATTAAAAACTAAAAATACTATTAAGGCTTTCTTCATCTACACTCCAAATTTAATTTTAATTTTAAGATAAAGACAACATTCGTAAAATTGGTTTCTTAGCTGCTTCTATTAAATGAGCCGGTAATAACAATTCAGGCTGTTCGTATTTTAATGTCAGATAAATTTTATCTAATGTATTTAGTTTCATATGCGGACAATCGTTACAAGCACAGCTATTATTTGGAGGTGCCGGAATAAATGTTTTTTCAGGTGAGTTTTTTATCATCTGATGTAAAATACCTGTTTCAGTTGCTACAATAAATTCTTTACACGGATTTGTTTTAGTATAGTTTAAAATAGCGGTTGTACTACCAATAAAATCAGCCTTATCTAATATAATTGCTTCACATTCAGGATGTGCTACCAATTGCGCTTGCGGATGTTGTATTTTTAATTTGGTAATTTTTTCTAACGAAAATATTTCATGTACCATACAAGCACCATCCCATAACAACATATTGCGTTTTGTTATTTTATTTATATAAGCTCCCAGGTTTTTATCGGGTGCAAAAATTATAGGTTGGTCTTGGGGTAAACTTTCTACAATTTTAACCGCATTACTTGATGTACATATAATATCAGAAAGTGCCTTTATTTCGGCTGTACAGTTAATATAAGAGATTATAATATGGTCTGGGTGTTGTTTCTTAAATTCTGCAAACTTTTCAGGAGGGCAAGAATCTGCCAGTGAGCAACCAGCATTCATATCCGGAATTAAAACTTTTTTAGTTGGATTTAGTATTTTAGCCGTTTCGGCCATAAAATGCACACCGGCAAACAAAATAATATCGGCATTTGTTTGCTGTGCTTGCTGTGCAAGCCCCAAGCTATCGCTAATGTAGTCGGCAACATCCTGAATATCTGAGTTTTGGTAGTAGTGGGCAAGAATAACAGCATTTTTTTGTTTTTTGAGGATTTCAATCTCCGCAAAGATATCCGTTTCCACATCAACCTGTTCATCCACATATCCTTTACTTACATTACTCATCTCTATATTATTTTAAAAGAAATTATATTATTATATTAGGTGTTAGTTTAGTTAGTAACTTGTTTTTAAAAGACTTTCAAATATCACTATTAAAAACATGTTAACGTGTTATTAGCATCTATTTTATAGCTATCTGTTTGATAAGCAATTATTATACTACAAAATTAAACATTGTTAGTAAACTAATAAGTTAATAAAAATCAATTTTGAGTAGGGTTAATTTATGTGTTAAAGTCTCTAATATTATCTGATGTTTTTATAAATAGGTTTGTGTTATGAACAGAAAAATGCCCTCTATAAAACTTAACGAACATTTAACCTTTTATTAATCTTTAGTTTCTAACAAGTATTTAGTGTTTTTTAGATACTTGATGTTTATAAATATAAATCTCTTAAAAAATAGTGAACACAAAGTTAGTGGGTTTTTAACAGGGTTTATTAACTTTGTCTCATAAATATTTGTTATGCAAGACTTGTTTGATAAGATTAAAAAGAATATGGGTTCCATTGGCCAGTACTCAAAAGAGAGTCATGGTTATTTTACCTTCCCAAAGTTAGAAGGAGATATAGCACCCCGTATGATTTTTCGTGGAAAAGAGCGTTTAAATTGGAGTTTAAACAACTATTTAGGTTTAGCTAATCACCCAGAAGTGCGTAAAGCCGATGCTGAAGCAGGTGCTAAATACGGATTTGCTATGCCAATGGGCGCCCGTATGATGAGTGGGAACAGCAACTTACACGAGCAATTAGAGAAAGAATTAGCTGCTTTATCTCAAAAACAAGATGCTATATTAGTTAACTTTGGTTACCAAGCTATGGCAAGTGCCATAGATTGCTTAGTTGACAGACATGATGTTATAGTATATGATGCTGAATCTCATGCTTGTATATTAGATGGTGTACGCTTACATATGGGTAAACGTTTTGTATATCCGCATAATGATATTGAAAGTTGCGAAAAACAACTACAACGTGCTACTAAAATGGTTGAAGAAACTGGCGGATCTATTTTAGTGATTACCGAGGGTGTATTTGGTATGAGTGGTGACCAAGGTAAATTGAAAGAAATTATTGAGTTAAAAAAGAAATATATATTCCGCCTATTTGTAGATGACGCACACGGTGTGGGCACTATGGGAAAAACAGGAGCAGGAACAGGTGAGGAGCAGGGTTGCCAAGACGGAATAGATATATACTTTGGCACATTTGCTAAAAGCTTTGCTTTAATAGGTGGGTTTATTTCGGCTGATGAAGCTGTAGTTACATATTTACGTTACAACATGCGTTCGCAAATATTTGCCAAAGCATTACCTATTGCTTTAGTAGAGGGGCTTTTAAAACGCCTGGAACTTATACGTAAACACCCTGAGTTCCGCCTTAAATTATGGGAAATAACAAATGCTTTACAAAAAGGTTTAAAAGATGCAGGATTTAACATTGGTAAAACAAACACACCAGTAACACCCGTATATTTAAATGGTACGGTAGATGAAGCCACTAATATGACATTTGAGTTGCGTGAGAAATACAACATTTTCTGCTCTATAGTAGTATATCCCGTTATACCAAAAGGGCAAATTATTTTACGTCTTATACCAACTGCTATACATACATTAGAAGATGTAAAGTATACTATAGAAGCCTTTAGCGCTATTAAAGATAAACTAACCAGTGGCGAGTATGCTAAAGGTGGTTTTGCGAAAGTACAGTAGTGTTTTTTGTGAAAGCAAATTAAGTTTATATCTTAGTTATAGATTTTAATGGGTAGACCTATTACCTAAAACACATGAGCATTAATAAAGTAATAAATTCGCTCTGTACTATTATTTTTATAGCAATAATTCTGTTTTCAAATAAAGTAGCTGCCGGGAACAATAAAGAAGACAGCACCGCTCTTAAAAGAAAACTTATTATCTCTGTAGGAATTGGCGACCCCGCTATAATTTATATAAATAACTTTATTAATAACGGCTATAAGTTTAATGGCAATGATAAAGTTGTGCCGCAAACAAACCCACTTTATGCTAAAGTGGAATACAGGTTTTTTCATCATCTTGGTATTGGAATAAATGTGAGTTACGACGATTATGAAGCGCAACAAACAACCCCCTCAAGTACAACTTATACAAGTGTATACAAAACGCACACTTTGGTTGGAGACATTAGATTAAACAAGCATTTTCATTTTATAAAGAAAAGGCTTGATTTTTATATTGGTGCAGGGTTGGGATACGAAATACAATCTATTACCAATATAATTGTGACCAAAAGCCTACCTAAATTTAATGGTAATTCTATAGGGTTTGAACTAACCATTGGAGGAAGATTTTACATTACTAAAAGAGTTGGAATTTATATAGAAGGTGGTATAGCCAGATCTATATTACAAGGGGGGCTTGCCGTTAGGATTTAGGATTATATATATTTATAACCGGTTATTTTATTCCTATAATTTAAAATAGGTTTTTCGAAAAAAGTATAGATAAGCCAAGAAATTAAGTAGGTCATCGCAATTGATGCCGGAAGATTTATTTTTAAATCGTAAACAAAGGAGTGTGTTAAGTATATACTGTAGGTTAAAATACTTGTTGTACTTATAAACCAGAAAACACCCTTTAATAGCAAATTTTTATCGGGATTAATTTTTATGGTTGACATAAATGGCACCATAAGAGATATGGTAAATGGTAAAATAAAGAAACCAAGAGTTCTGATAAATAAATTACTATCGATAGAATTAACAGGGTAAGATAAACTCCAAAAACAAAACAGGTATGTTATAAATAAAACAAAACCTAATGCAAAATATTTTTTAGAACACATTACCTCAAACACTTTCCATTTTTTGTGATTTACAAAAGATAAAATAACACCAATAAATAGCGAATCAAACCTAAAGGGGAAATTACTATTAACCCCTGAATAAGGCACATTACCATGAACTACATATATAAGCCTTATAATATTTACAAAAACAATAAAAAGAATCATTGACATGAAAACTTTTTTATCTGTTTTTAAAACCCGCGTTGCTAATAAAAGAAATACAGGGGTAAATAAATAAAACCACTCTTCAATAACCAAACTCCACGAAACGTTACAAAAGGATATACCATAAAAGTTGTTTTGAAGAAAAAAAACATAATATAAAATATTCCAGCCAATGGAATGGTTGATAAAAATAAACGTAAATAAAAGCACGGCATAATATAACGGCAATATTCTAAACCACCTTCTAATCCAAAAAGACTTTAATGTTTGTGCGAAAGAATTTCCTTTATCAATATCACGAAAAATAATGCCACCAATTAAAAACCCGCTTAACACAAAAAATATTTCAACCCCAATCCCCCCAATTTTTAATTGAACAAGCCCCGGAATACCTATACCACCATGCTGCAGGATAACGAGCCAAATAGAAAAAGCCCTCATTATATCTAATCCAAAATTTCTACTCACGTATAATAAATATGCTTATATGGGCAACTAAAGTACAAAAACCAAGAGAACAATTAATTATATAATTATTCTTCAGGCTCTCTTTCCTTATTGCTTGGTCCGCGCATGTGAATAATTAAACCGTTTAAAAAATTGCGCAACACCTGGTCGCCACACTCTTTATAATTAGGGTGATCTTCTTTTTGATACAATGCGTTTAACTCGCTTTTTGTCATGTTAAAATCAGCCAGTTTAAGAATTTTAATTACATCATCATCTCTTAGCTTAAGCGCCACGCGAAGCTTTTTAAGTATATCGTTGTTTGTCATTTTCTATATTTAAGTTTATAACCAACCACCCATTTCGGTTTTTACTGTTTTCCTTCTGCCCCTGCAGTCTTTGGGTTTACGTGCCCTGCAAGCAATAGAAGACAAAACAATGCTTACCAAAAGTAAACCACAAATAAAATAATGGATTGGCTTTTTCATTAAGGGTAAATGTTGGCGGCTATTTCATTGTTTTTTTGCTCTTGAATGGAAAGGACTATATCTGCATTTGCTCCACAATAAGCCTTTAAAGCATTACACACATTTAGTAATTGTTTGTTATTTAAAACAGGTTGCGCTTTAGTTTCGTTGGCACACCACTTAGTAACGGAAAGTTGGGTATAAATATTGTCTGTATTGTTTGTGGTAAAATATTGGATATATAACGGGAGTCTGTTTTTTTCATTTTGTTTAATGTAAATAAATTGCTCACAGGTGTTGCTTTGCATTAAATCAATTTTGTTTTCAGGAAACAAATCTTGTTTTACTAATCCACCAAAAACAATTAATAATAATATAAGTGCACTATATAAATTAAAGGAAATTGCATATATTTTTTGTTCAGCAGTTTTGCCTGCAAATAAAAAGTAAAGTAAAAAAATCATGCAAACATTCCAAATTAAAACCCCGGCATTTGCATAGGGTGTTTCGGCTAACAGCAAACAAAAAGAGAATAAGTGTAAGCAAACGCCAATAACAATTGCTGCCATTTTTATACGATTAACGAAAAGACCCACCACCACAAACAATTCTATAAACGGAACCACATATCGTATCCCTAAAATATATTTGTGTTGTTCTGGGGTGCAAATTTTTTCCAAGGGCGCGATGAATTGTAACCAAACATTTCCATTAACACTTGTTTGCAAAAACTGAATGGCAGATAAAACATAGATTAGGCAAATTAAAAGTTTAATAGCCGTAAAAACGGAACTATATCTGCGTGGATTATCTATGCGCCAGTTATGCCCGCACAAAAGAAGAAAAATACCGATATAAAAAAACAACCAATACTGCCCTTTTGCAGTATCTGTAAACACAGCAAATAAAAAACAAAGTGTAGAAAGAAAAATAAAAAACTTTGGCGAACGGTATAAAAGTACGCCGATTAAAGAGATGGATAAAACACTAAGTAAAACATAATCTACTTTTTGATTAAAAGAAAAATCATATAATGCCATTTTGGGATAATAACCCGCCGGAAGCCACCAATTTAAAGTAAAGCAAACACTTGTTATAAGTGATAGAGCTAAAATTGTTTTAACAATTCGCAATCGTTGAGAGATGTTTAAAGTTGGGTTTATGAGTTGTTGTATCATTTTAGTTTTCCTATTCTATAAAAATATTTTTTGTAATAAGATTCGTTTAAATCGCTAATAATTACACCTCGTTTGGTAGAGGCATGAACAAACTTATTATCGCCAACATAAACCCCAACGTGCGAAACTTTATCGCCGTTTATTTTAAAAAACACCAAATCACCCTCTTGTATATCGGTTGCTTTTACGTAAATGGTTTCTTGTTCGATAGAATTTGCGGAGCCTGTGATGGTTTTTTTATACACATCTGCATATAGTTTTGCAGCAAAATGCGAGCAATCTATTCCGTGTTTATCTGCGCCACCATATTTGTAAACCGTACCGTACCATTCGCTAATAAAATTTACTAAGGTTTTATCCGATATGTTTTTTGTTTCTGTTTTTATTTCTTCCGCAGAAATCTTTGTAGCCACTTCATCAGCATGCTTTTCAGCTACTTCTGTATTTTGGTTTTTAGGGTAATTTGTGGTAGCGGCTTTTTTGGACTTACAAGAAGCCATAAAAATTAAAAGAATAAGACAAAAGAATTGTAACCGCAAAAAGCGCATAGTCAAAAATATAGTATGTGGGTGTTTGTTTGAGACAAACAAAAAGCATTTATCTACAAAGCTTTGTTAATTGTATTGAATGCTTATTTTTTTGAACGCATCACTATTATCGCCATCTATAGTGGCAGGAGCCCATTTTTTGACAGATTTAATTAAATCAATAACATCTTGCGAGCAGACGTCGCAACCCTCTATTGGTTTTAAAATTTTAATCTTCTCTGCTTTTCCGGTTTTAGTAATTAAAAATTCAACCTCAATTATTCCTGAATTAGTGGGAGAGGATATTTTTAAGTGTTGTTTTGCATAAGTCGCAAACGCGGCATCTCCATCAATGAAAGCGGACTCCCCATAACTTTTAGCTGTTGATTTTTTATCCGGACTATTTGCCTGATATAATCCGGCAGTTTTATTTTTTTGTACCGCAACCCTTTCGTCGTTTTTGGATTGATAAGAAGAATTTTCGGTTGCTTTAGCTCCTTGGGTACTAGAAAAAGTCGCTTGCGCAGACTGTTGAGCGGGAGCTGTGTTACCGGTAGCGACGATGGATTTTTCTTTTGACTTATCATTATCCTTTTCACGGTCACTTAACACACTATTGTTATTGCTGGTTGTTTCGGTTGTTGCTACACCCTGTTGCTGTTCTTGACTAACCGGTGATGCGGCCGCCTTGCTTTCTTCATAGTGATTTGCTTTTTCTGCAACAACAAGCTTTGTATCTGCTTCATTATAAGCGTCTTTTGCCATTTGTTTTGCAGCTTGCTCTTTTCCGTTACTCTCTAACAAAGTATTTTCTATACTACCTGGCGGTGGCCCCGTTTGAAAGTTAAGTATAGCTACATCTTTTTTATCGGAAGGTTTCTTTTTATCTAAAGCCTCGGGCTCTTTTGCTTCGTAAGTGGTTTGTGTCTCGGATTGTGTTATAGGTGTTGTATTTGATAAGGTAGATTCTTCGGGTTTTTTTAAATTCTCTGCGGAAGCGATTGGCTTTTCGTTTTTTGTAATATCAGGGGCAACCTTGTTTTTAAAAAACAAAACAGAACCAATTATTAAAACCAAAGATGCTGCTGCGCTAAAATAATAAATTGTTTTTTTTCTCTTATCCTTTACAACAATAGAATCAATTTCGGCATCTAAATCATTTAATAACACATCTGGTTTATCTAATAATTTCAAACCCTCTAAAGCCTCGCGTTCAAACTCATCCATATCAGCGGACACGTTTTTTCCTTCCTTAATAAGTTTAAGGAGCTCTTCTTTGCTGTATATGTTATGCTTGTCCTTTTGCATGGTTTTCTTCCAACCGTAATTTTAAATTTCTTTTTCCATTTTGTATATAACTCTTCACCTTGTTTAAATCATAATTTGTCAGCTCAACTATTTGCGTGTAGCTTTTATCTTTTAAGTAAAAAAGCTCAATGCAAATACGCTGCCCCTCATCTAAATCTGCCAAAGCCTTTTCAAGCAAAGCATATTCCTGCTCACGCTTATTAGCTTGTAGATGCGTTTCTTCAGTGTTTTCCATAAAAACCTTAAAATCTTTCTCATATTCAAGCGCACGCTTTAAGTTGCTTTGTGCCGAACGAAGCTGCATCAAACAAAAATTCTTACTATAAGTAAAAAGCCAGCTTTTAAAATACTCAACCTTGTGTTTTTTAAGATCGTCGAATAATTTGGTAAAAATGTTAACACTAGTATCGTAGGCCTGATCTTGGTCTTTAAAGTACTTCATACACAAACCAAACACCAAATGCGAGTAACGCTTATATAAAACCCCCACAAAAACCTTATTACCCGTTTGCCTATATTTATCAAGCAATTCGGTGTCGGTTAATTGGCTATGGGTTAAGGCTTCCAAAATATTTCATTAAAAGTAAAAATTATTTATGGAATTAGCTTTATGTGTGCATCTCAATAGAAACAATTAAAAATAACGCCCTATGAAAACGCAATTAATTTTATCTGCCATGGTTTGTTTGTTCTTAAACGCAAGAGCCAGCGAAACCGAAAAAACCGTTAAAACAAAACCCGAAAAAGTTATTGTATATAAAAACGGAGCGCAAATATTCAGGCAAACACAAACCACTTTGGTTGCCGGAGAAAACAAAATAACGTTTGATTGGCTTGAAGAAGGAATAAGCGCCAACAGTATACAGGTTGGGGGTAACGGCAGTTTTATTATTACCGAAAGCGAGTACATTGATAAAATGCCCGATTTGGATAAATTGAAAAATACAGCCGATTTTAAATATGTAAAACTGATAAAACAAATAAAAGATTCTTTAGCCTTGATTGATTATAAAACAGAAGAAATTAATTATCATAAAGAGATTTTAAATACGGAAAAGGGAGTGTTGCTTAACTATCGCCTATTTAAAGGCGAAGCAAAAAAAGACTCTTTATCTTTTTTAAAAGACGGCTTAAATTATTTGCAGGAAAAGCTAACAGCTATTTATAACGACTTGCATTTACTTAAAAAAGAAGGCGATCAACTTGTACTTATAAAACAAAACCTGCAAAACAGGTTAAATGGCGTAAATGCCGATTTAGGAGAGCAAGATATTTCTTCTATTTATAAAACAAACCATCAAATTACGGTAAGCGTAATTTCAGATATAACTACACAAGTAAGCATCAACGTAAATTATTTTGTGAACACTGCAGGCTGGGAACCCACGTATGATTTACGCACCGAAGGCGTTGAATCGCAAGTAAAACTAACCTACAAAGGTGTTATATACCAACACACAAATACAGATTGGAGTAATGTAAAATTGATTCTTTCTACCGGGACACCACAATGTAATTTAAGTGCGCCAGAATTATATAGTTGGTATTTGGATGTTATAAAACCAGTTCATCAATATGATTATGATAAATCAAAGAAATCATATTTAGCCGCTCCATCACAAGCTTTTGCAAGCGGGGCATCAACAACGACTAAAAATGATGAATATAGAGAAGAACAGGAACAGGCAAAAGAAGCTTACGAGTATGTTACCACAAACGACCAACAAGTACAAGCAACGTTTGAAATTAAATTACCCTATACTATTGCGTCGGATAACAAAAAACACACCGTGTCGGTTTTACAAAAAGATTTAGATACCAAATACATTTATAAAACCGTCCCTAAAGTAGATGTTACAGCTTATTTATTAGCTTGTGTAACAGGTTGGGAGGACCTGAATTTATTACCCGGCAAAGCGAGTATTTTTTATGCAGGAACCTATGTTGGACAAACCTATATAAACCCGGCTACCACAAATGATACCCTGAATTTAACCTTGGGCAAAGACGATAACGTGGTTGTAAAACGCGTAAAACAAAAAGACAAAAGCAAAGAGAAATTATTAAACGACGACAAGGTTTACTCGTTTGCTTATGAAATAACGATGAAAAACGGCAACACAAAAAACATAGAAATAGAAGTTAAAGATCAGTTACCCATTACACACGGAAAAGATGTTGTTATAACAAAAGATAATATTGCCAATGCAAGCTATGAAGAATCGACCGGAATTTTAACCTGGCGACAAACCATTAAAGCAAAAGATACTAAGCATATAAACTTTGCTTATACCATAAAAGCCCCGAAAGATTTACCCATAGCAGTTAGATAATAAAACAAAGCCTTACAGAAATGTGGGGCTTTTTATCTTAAATAAAAATAAGTAAACAGGGTGATAATTAAAATACCGATTACATCTAATAGTAAGCCAACCTTAAGCATATCCCGTATAACTATTTTATTTGTACCAAATACAATGGTGTTTGCTGCTGTGGCTACAGGGAGCATAAAACCTAGGGATGCTGCAAAAGTAGCTGGCATCATTAATAAAAGCGGATGCACATGGATTTCTTTTTGCAATGAAATCATAATAGGAATGCAAAGCTGTATACTGGCAATGTTACTGGCAAATTCGCTTATAATAGTTACAATTACACAAATGCCACCAATTAATAACACAGTAGGTATATTTTTCATAAACACTAATCTAAAGGCCAACCAATCGCTTAAACCCGATTGCTCAAAACCATAGGCCAAAGCAAAACCACTTCCAAAAAGTAAAATAATATCATAGCGAATTTTTTTTGCATCTTCCCAAACAAGCAAAGCTTCGCCTCTGTTTATTTTAGATGGAATTAAAAACAAAAGCAAAGCAGCCGCTATAGCTACACTTCCATCGTCCAATGCTTTGGTATTAGGAAAAATATTTTTCCAGCCTTTAAAGGTAAAAGAATCGAAAATCAAATCTTCTCTACTAAACCAAAGTAAAACGCAAGCGCCGAACACGGTAAAAATTACTTTTTGCTCGTAGCTAATTTTCCCTAATGATTGATAAGCTTTTTGGAAAAAGTTTTTTTCTAAATCTTTACAGCTTACTTCTTTTAAAAAGTATTTGCTAAGTACAAAATAGGTTGCCATTAAAAAAACAAACGATAAAGGGTATCCGATAGCAGCCCATTTTAAAAAATTTAAATCATGTAAATCGGGAAAGTTCTTTAAATATTCTTTAAAGAAAAACATATTTGGCGGTGTTCCCACGGGTGTTGCCATTCCGCCAATGGTGGCGCTGTAGGCAAGGGCAAGCAACATGGCGGCCGCAAATTTTTGCTGATTTTTGGAAATGTGTTTTTCCATTTCGGTTATCAAAGCCAACACAGCACCAAATAACATCATGGTGGTTGCTGTGTTAGAAATCCAATTAGAAATTAAATAAGTAGAAAGCATGATACCAAACAAAACACTCTTTGGGTTATGCCCTACTATGGATAGTATTTTTAAAGCAACACGCCTGTGCAAATCGTATTTTTCGATAGCAAAAGCAATCATAAATCCGCCTAGAAATAAAAAGATAATGCTATCAGAATATTGTTGCGCTACAATTTTTGCTTCGCCAATTCCTAATAAGGGAATAAACAAAAAGGGGATTAATGCAGTAACCGCCAAATGCACAGCCTCGGTAAACCACCAAATAGACATCCACAATGTGATGCCCGCCATATAGGATATATGTGGGTTTTTATCATCTAGTGAAATAAAAAACACAAATAAAATACAGGTAAGCGGCCCGGCAAGCAGGGCAATTATTTTAGAATTACTAAGTGAACTCAATTTTGTATTTTTGGTACATAACAAATATATCAAATTATGTTTCGCATCATAACCCTGTTTACAGTCACCTTTTCGTTATTTACTTTTAAAGTAAACGCACAAGAAAAAAAGCAAAAAATAAATTATGAAAAAGAAGGCTATGTTAAAGCCGAGGTTATTCATTATAAAGTGGAGGGATGTGGTTATTTAATTGAGCTTGCGGATAAAACAAAAATAGCCCCTGATAAACTGGCAAATGAGTTTAAAAATGATAAAGAAAAAATTTGGGTTAAATATTCGGTAGCAAAAAAGCAACCGATGTCAACTTGTATGGCGGGAAAACTTGCTGAGATAGTCGATATAAAAAAGAGGAAGTAATTATCGTACTACCGATACAATGCCTTTATATTGATGAGGCTTACCAAAAACATCATATAAATCTACTTTCCAAACATAGGTATCTTCTTGTACTATATGATCATTTTTAGTGCCATCCCATCCTTGATATGGGTCTGTTGTATGGTGAAACATAACACCCCACCTATCAAATATCCATAAATTATAACGGCCATCATCCCAACCGGTCCCTTCGGGTAAAAAATGTTCGTTTTTACCATCGCCATTTGGTGTTACACAATTAGGTGCGTAGAAAGTAAAAACAGGATCTATAATTATTTCTTTCGTAATAGAATCTATGCAACCCTGAATGTTTACAACGACTAAAGTTACCGAATAAGTCCCCTCAGGATAAAACGTATATGAAGCGTTTTGTGTATTTGTACTATAGTTTTGACCAATAAAATCCCACGTATTAGTAGTAATTACACCGGTAGATAAATTTGTAAAATTAATGGTGTTATCATAAACATCTGTTTCAAATGTCGATGCGGTAAAATCTGCGTGTGGTTGCGAATACACATTTATTGTATCAACAAACCCAGAAGAATCACGGCACCCATTTGTAGAGACCCCATGCAAAGTAGGGTGATATATACCAGAGGCAGTATATGTATGTGTAGTGCCGTTTGGTGCTGAACTGGTATACCCATCACCAAAATTCCAAGACCAACTATTGGCAACAATATTATTTACACCAACCGGAGAGAAACTTGCTGTTAGTGGAGCACAACCAGCTAAAGGAGTAGCGCTATATGTTATCACAGGAATGGGGCGGGTAACAACAATTCCTGTAGTTGTTGCGGTAGTAACCGTACAGCCGTCTGATAATACAGCCGTATAGGTGGTGGTGGTGTTTTGAACCGTCGGAGTTACTGTTAGTGTATCTCCCATATCGCCCGAAGGAAGCCAAGTTACGCTGTAATAATTAGCACCTAATCCTCCGGTTTCAGTTAACGCAACTAATTGAGCCGGTTGCCCAGGACAAACCGTATCGTTTGTACTCACTGTAATATTTAATGGAGCCAACACATTTACTATTGCCGTATCAGAAGGACCCGGACAACCTTTAGAATCTTGCACAGATACAGTATAAATATTGATTCCGGACGGAGGACTAACATTTATATTAGTACCATTGTTTCCTCCGGGTGTCCAAGTATATGTATATACACCTGCGTTTCCACCTATGGCCAACGCAGAAATAACCGCTGTTTGTCCATTACAAATAGCTTGTCCCGACGCAGTAATAGTAATGGGCGGTGGCTCTATTATTGTTGCAACCGCTACAGCAGGACAACCTACCGCATCAACTGCTAATATGGTATAGGTGGTTCCTCCCACATTTGCCGATAAATTACCGGCTGTTGCATTAGCTCCGCCGCTTGGCATCCAAGTATATGATATAGCGCCCGTGCCCCCACCGGGAGTTACTGAAATTATGCCATCGCTTCCTCCATTACAAGTAACATTTGTAGTTGTAGGAATAGACAATGTTAATGCAGGTGTTCCGGAAACAGAATACGTTGCTGTTTGAGAACAATTGTGACTGTCATTTACAGTAATAGTATATATAATGTTTCCTGTAAGATTATTTGCCGTTGTATTATTCCCCCCTGTTGGAGTCCAAGTATATGTATAGTTTGGAGTTCCTCCTCCGGCAGTACAATTTGTGCTTCCGTTGGCATTTCCACAAGTAGCTGGTGTTCCGGTAGCAGTAACGGTTAGTGGCGTGGGTTGATTTATTGTTACTGCAATTGTTGCTGTGCATGTAACAATATCAGTAACATTAACCGTATAACTTCCTTGCGATAAGTTATTTATTATTGAATCAATTCCACCGCCAGTTGACCAGGTATAAGTAAATGGTCCTGTGCCAGTTCCTGCATTTATACTAACTGTAGCGCTTCCATCAGACAAGCCATTACAAGAAACATCTGTTGATGTTATGCTTAAAACGGGCGAAGGAAGATTACCAACAGTTACTGTATTGGTAGTAAAACAACCCAAAGAATCTGCTACCGAAACAATATAAACTCCTGGGGCACAATTAGGTATAGTAGCGGTTGTTGCCCCGCCGGGTGTCCACGAGTAAGTATATCCTGTTTGTGCTGGAAACCCGCCTGTAGCAGCAGCAGTAGTTGTTCCGTTATTATTTCCGCAACTTGCAGGGGTACTTGTTACAGTTACAACTACAGCTGATTGTTGAGATACTGTAACCTGTGCAGAGTAGGTACAAGCATTTGCATCTACACCATTAATCGTATAAGTTCCTAAACCCAAACCAGTAGCGTTTGCCGTGTTACCACCTATTGGACTCCAAGTATATGTATATGGTGATACACCACCTGAAACAACGATGCTTGCAGACCCATTTGAATTTCCGCAAGTAGCGGCCGTACTAGATGTTACGGTAGTTATAGCACTTGGTTGAGCAATAGTAATTACATTAGTAACTGCACAAGGGCTTGCATCTGTTACAACAATTGTATATGTGCCTTGTGGTAAATTATTTGCCGTAGCACCTGTACCACCAATTGGGGACCACGAATAAGTAATTGGAGTGGCACCACCCACAACATTGGCTGTACCACTACCATTATTTCCTCCATTACAAGTTACGCTAGTTGATGTTACTGTAACTTGCGGCCCTGAACTATTAGCCACTTGTACTGTTTGTGTGCCGGTACAAGAGTTTCCGTCTGTAACTGTTAATGTATATAAGCCTGCCGCTAAATTGGATGCTGTTGTACCGGTTCCGCCACTTGGTGTCCACGAATAAGTATATGTTCCCGCACCGGTACCCCCGGTAACCGAAGTTGCTGTAGCTGTTCCGTTGTTAGAGTTACAGCTTGCAGCTGTGCTTGATAAGGTTATAACAATAGGGTTTGGTTGTGTTATGGTTACGGTTGTTTGCGTTGGACAAGCATCAGGGTCAGTTACAGAAACCGTATAGGTTCCGGCATTTAAACCGGTTGCTGTTGCCGTGTTAGCTCCATTAGACCAAGAATAAGTAGGTGCTGTTCCTCCTGTTGCTAAAGCAGTAGCAGACCCCTGTGTATTACAAGCGGCATTAGAAAAGGAGGTAATAGAAACACCCATAACATGTACCACTTTAGTAGCGGTATCAGGAGGATTACACGCCCCACCCGATGCAATAACAGTAACAGTATAGGTTCCTGGCCCACTAAATGTATGAGATGGGTTTTCAGCCGCCGATGTATTAGTTGCACCGGATGCCGCATCTCCAAAATTCCAAGCCCATGTATTAGTAGGACAGGCTTTTGCTCCGGAGTTAAAATTTATTGTATTTCCGCCACCGCAAGTAGTTGTTATTGTGGTGGTGTTAATTATACCATTTCCAATAGCAACGGAATCAATTGCCAAACCATCAAAATCATTACAAGTATAACCTGCCCCAAGTGTAAATCTAAACAGCACATTAGGTTGTCCCGCTAAACCTGTTAAACAATGTTGTGCGGTAACCCAATGGCCTAATCCATTACCACCCACACAATTAGTTCCGGGGCTAGTAGGGTCCCACCCGGCACCACCCGCTTGCGTATTACCACACCAGCCTGTTTTAGAGGCTACGAAACCCGTAGGCAGATTAAGAAATTTAATATTACCATAGTTATACCAATAAGCTGTGTTACAATCAGCTGGATCATTAAGTGCTCCCACATCCTGCCAAGTAGTTCCATTGTCTATTGATGATTGAAGATTTCCCCCATCAAATTTATATTCAAGATCATAAAACAATTTGAATTGAATATGTGGATATTGAAGATTGGTAAAATTATAACACGGGCTTAGTATATATGATTCCTGATTAAATTTATAAAAAGAACCGGTTAACCCTCCTGCACACCAACATTTAGTTCCACTACCTGCGCTTTGTATAACATATGTGTGGTTTGGTAATCCCCACGTCCAATCACAGGTTCCTGCCACAGAACTAGTTGGTGCTGTAATAGCAGTCCAAACAGGTGCACCTTCAAAATCTTCTACATGAGGAAAAGCACTAATACAGGGTTGAGCTTTTGCTGTTGGATGGATGGCAACAAACAAAAACAAAAACAGCCATGCAAATAAACCGGAAAGGGGGTAAGTCGTAAAAGTGTTTTTTTTATGTAAACCCATTTTCATTTTCAAAACTGTGTGCACAATGTTTTTATGAAAGTGGTTAAGGATAGAATTCCCTTAGGGTGTTCACTTCAGTTTTAAGCAAAAATATCTTGTTATACTTTAATATGCGCCTAGTTCAAGATTATCTTATTGTAAACTTTTTTCAGCAAAACAATAATAAAACTTTTTTCTGTTCGAATTCTGAAGATTTTTGTTAAAAAACGACTTAACCAACAAAAAATCACTTATTTAGGGTCGATATTTTTCAAAAACAATGTTACCCGACCCAAAATTGCTCTTACAATTAGTGGAGATGAAAATGCCTTTTGGTAAATTTAAAGGAATGCTTTTGTGCGATTTGCCTGTATCGTATTTAGAGTGGTTTAACCGAAAGGGTTTTCCCGAAGGTAGGTTGGGTGTACTTTTACAAACCATGCTAGAAATTAAAATGAATGGTTTAGATGATTTGCTAAAACCCTTAAAGAAAAAATAAATTACATTTGATTACTTACCTGCAAATTATAAAATGAAAGAATACAAAAATTATTATATCATAACCGGCCCGGTTGATGAGGTTTATATTGCGTTAACAAACCCGTTTACTATTGGTTTGTGGACGGGTGAAGAAGACGCAATAATGAGCACAGAAGAAGGCAGCGAGTTTTCTATAATGGGTGATAGTATAGTGGGTAAAAATTTAGAGTTTATCAAGAATAAAAAAATAGTACAACAATGGTATTTTGGCGAGGATGAAGAAACTCCATCTATCGTTACATTAAAATTGCACAATCACAAAGAAGGCACCTCGGTAGAATTACACCACAGCAATATACCTGATGAGGCATACAGAGATATTGTTGATGGCTGGAATACTATTTACTTTAAAGGATTAAGAGATTTTTTTTAATCGGTGCAAACAATTAAAAAATCGGTAGCTATAATTGGCAGCGGTCCAGCCGCATTAATGTTGGCCGCTACATTAAATGAAAATATTTTTGATGTAACTGTTTATGAAAAAAATTATGCCCCTGCCCGTAAATTTTTAGTGGCAGGTGATGGCGGTTTTAATTTAACCCATTCAGAAAACATAGAACAATTTATAACACGTTATACCCCACAATCATTTTTAGAAAAAAGTCTTCGCTCGTTTACAAATGAAGATTTGTGTAGTTGGTTAAAACAAATAGAGATTGAAACATACACGGGTACAAGCAAAAGAATTTTCCCTATAAAAGGAATAAAGCCAATTGGTGTTTTGAGTGCAATATTAAATGAATTAAAGAACAAAAATGTTCAATTAAAAACCAAGCACAAATGGAATGGTTGGAACAACAAAAAAGAACTTATTATAGAGCACAACGCAGAAGAATTTTTTGTAAAGGCTGAGATTGTAGTTTTTGCCTTAGGCGGAGCAAGTTGGGCTAAAACAGGATCTGATGGAAGTTGGAAAAAATTATTTGCAGATAAGGGTGTTGAAATAATTCCTTTTCAGGCATCTAATTGTGCGTATCAAATTAAATGGGAAGATAAACTCTTAAAACAAGCCGAAGGCAAAAGCTTAAAAAACATTTCGATTACTTGTAACGACACAGAAAGAAAGGGAGAGGTTGTTATAACTAAATTTGGTATAGAAGGGGGGGCAATATATGGATTAAGCCCACAGATACGAGAACAATTAAATAAAAACAAAACGGCAACTATTTTTCTTGATTTAAAGCCAAGTTTATCGGTTGATGTAATTAAAAACAAACTTATTCTCAAAAAAGATAAAACACTCACTACAACTTTAAAAGAAGAACTAAACCTAAGCTCAATACAAGTTACTTTATTAAAAAGTATTATAGATAAAGAAGAATTTCTTGATACAAATATTCTTGCTGAAAGAATAAAAAAACTACGATTGCAAATAAACTCCATAGCACCCATAGACGAAGCTATTTCTACGGTAGGCGGTATTTCGTTACAAGAGGTTGATGATTGCTTTCAATTAAAAAAACTACCCCATCACTATACGATTGGCGAAATGTTAAACTGGGACGCTCCCACCGGGGGCTATTTATTGCAGGCTTGTTTTAGCATGGGGGCTTTTTTAGGCAAACAACTTAATTCAAGCATCAAATAAGTTATAATTATTTAACACATATAAAATAGTTAGCATTGCTAACTATTTATTTTATTGGCTAAGTTTGTGCTCTGTTTAAGATGAGCAAAGACGAAAAAAAACTATACAAAAACATGCCGCTGGGTAAGCTTTGTTCTATGGTTACCAAACCATACTTTGGCGCACTTACACTTAAAACAGAGCATTTAAAAATTGAAAAAAACTTTTCTGTTCTTATTTTATTAGAAGAAAACAAAAACTGCACAGGAAGCCCCCCTCGCGGACCACCGCTAGCCGAAATAGTTTGCTCTTGTGATACAAATACTTTTCCTTCGGGCATGTTTTTGGTTATTTTACTTGCATAATCTGCCCACTCTTGTTGCGACCTTGTACGTTGACTTGCGGTATCTTTCATCATTAAGCGTATAGAACCTGAGTTAACCGAACCCGCACCAACAAACCCGGGCGAGGTAACAGATAAAACCATACGCTGATCCTTAATACTATCTTCTAACGTTTTTGCAAGTTTATCCATAAACTTATCCATGTATTCAAATGACGTTCCTTCAGGTGCAGTGGTAGTAATGCGTAACCAACTTCTATCATCGAGCGGAGCTAACTCAGATGGAATAACCCTCATAATAAGAACAATCAAACCAATAGATGCTGCTATTATGAATCCTGCTATTTTGCGCCTGTTTAAAAAATTTCCTACCGCTTGAAAATACCCATCTTCCATTCTCTGAAAGAAAGGCTCGGTCATTTCATAAAATTTACTTTTTTTATGTGTTTTACTTACCAGTTTTGCGTTAAGCATTGGTGTAAGTGTTAGTGATACAAAAGCAGATATAAGTACCGCACCCGCTATAACCACACCAAACTCTCTGAATAATTGTCCCACAAAACCTTGCAAAAATATTACCGGTAAAAACACCGCAACCAATGTTATTGAAGTAGATACAACGGCAAAGAAAATTTCTTTAGATCCTTTGTGTGCAGCTTCTTCGGGATCCATGCCATCTTCAATTTTTTTGTATATGTTTTCGGTTACAACTATACCGTCATCCACCACCAAACCTGTAGCCAATACAATTGCTAAAAGTGTTAGCACATTAATAGAATAGCCCATAATGTACATAATAAAGAAAGCTCCGATTAACGAAACAGGTAAATCAATAAGCGGTCGAAAAGCTATAACCCAATCGCGGAAAAATAAATAGATAATTAGTACTACCAAAATAATAGCAATGATTAAAGTTTCTTCTACTTCTGAAAGTGCTTTGCGTACAAACTTGGTGTTATCTAATGCAATGTCAATTTTATAATCTTTAGGTGTTTCTCTTTTAATTTTTTCCATCCGCTTGTAAAACTCGTCGGCAATATCAATATAGTTGGCACCCGGTTGCGGCACAATGCCTAAACCAATCATGCTTACGCCACCAATTTTTAACCCTGTTTCATAGCTTTCGGGGCCTAATTCCACACGACCAATGTCTTTAAAGCGAACTATTTGTGTGCTATTTGTTTTTAAAATTAAATTTTCAAAGTCAGTTACATTATTTAAACGACCTTCGGTTTGTACAATTAATTCATTGCTGCGTCCCGTTACTTTACCCGATGGAGATTCAAGGTTCTCGGTGGCAAGTGCTTTTTGTATATCTAAAGGGGTCAACCCGTATGCCGCTAATTTTTCCGGATTCATCCATAAGCGCATAGCATATTTTTTTTGCCCCCATATTTGTATGGTGCTAACACCTGGTATAGTTTGCAAACCTTCTACTAAAACATTTTCAGCATAATCATCCACCTCTAAAATAGAACGGGTGTTACTTTGAATGGTCATACTTACTATAGCGTCGCTATTTGCATCTGCTTTTGTTACGGTAGGTAATGCATCAATGTCTTGTGGTAATAAACGAACTGCTTGCGACACTTTATCGCGCACATCATTAGCTGCGCTTTCTAAATTAGCCCCTAAATTAAATTCAACGGTTATACTACTAACCCCTTGTGCGCTTGTTGATGAAATAGTTCGGATACCATCTATGCCATTAATAACATTTTCAAGAGGCTCTGTTATTTGTGATTCAATTACTTCGGCACTGGCTCCAGTATAACTAGTTCTAACTGTAATAATGGGTGGGTCAATTGCCGGAAACTCACGTACACCGAGAAACTTGTAACCTATCACTCCAAACAATAGGATGATAAGGCTCATTACAATGGCAAGAACGGGTCTGTTTATACTTGTGGATGAAATATTCATTCTTCCTAATTATTGTTTTATCTTTCCTTGTATTTTTACTTGCACATTTGGTTTCAGAGACATAATGCCTTCGGTTGCAACAGTATCACCTTGCTTAAGTCCTTTTAAAACCTCAACTGATGTATCATTACGAACACCCGTTTCAATAAGTACAGAAACCGCTTTTCCATTCCGCACAACAAATGTTTTTTGCCCATGCAAATCCGGAATTACAGCCATAGTTGGCATGATGACTGATTTATCTGATTTTAAAATCAGCGTAACTTGAGCATATGATCCGGGGAAAATTTCGCGCTTACTATTTTCACAAATAGCACGTATTTTTAATGACCGTGTGGCCGCATCTATTTTAGGGTCTATGGCATAAACTTTGCCAACATACTTTCGCCCCGTACCCTGAATAGTTATCAGTACCGTATCGTTTAAATGAACAACTGCTGTATATTTTTCGGGAACGCTAAAATCTATTTTAATAGGATTAAGTTGTTGTACCGACGCAATAATATCGGATGGACTTACATTATTTCCTTCGCTTACATTTTTTAAACCTATAACCCCGTTAAAAGGCGCGCGTATTTCAGTCTTTGCAATTTGTGCTTGCGTTAAATCAATATCGGCTTTAGCCTGCTGAACTACAGATAGTGCTAAATCATATTCTTCTTGACTAACCCCCTTTATAGCAAGTAAAGCTTTTAAATCACGCTCCTTTTCTTCGTTAATTTTTTGGATAGACTGTTGTTTTGCCAAAGTAGCCCGCAATTCATCATCATCAAGCTTTACCAACAACTGCCCTTTTTCAACTTCGCCCCCCTCTTTAATTTGCATAGAAATTATTTTACCAGATACTTCGGGTTTTAAAATAGCTTCTTCGTTTGCCAGTATAGTGCCCGATAAAACTAATTTATTTTCAACGTTACCGTTTTTTACAACAACTGCTTTTATAGTAACAATGGGGCCCTTACCCGCTTGTGGTCCAGCTGCTTTAGCTTGTTTGGGTGACAGAAAAAATATCTTTATCAGCACTAATGCAACTACAATTGAGCTAATGGTTATAAGTGTTTTTGCCTTCATATACTTTTACTAATTTTCTTTTTTGTTTTATAAACTATAACGTGCGAAGAAGGGAAGTGCTCTATATTATGATAAACCTTAACAATAGCTTTACTAAAATCGTCTCTTTCTTTTGAGCTAAATCCTTTAAATGCTATATCGTTTAACTCCTTTATTGTTTTGTGCACTTTAGGTAAGATGTTGTGTGCC
>JABDCR010000027.1:0-35768 GCA_013288015.1 Bacteroidota bacterium
GTATGATAGAGAGTGGTACAAAGGTAGAATTGAATCAATCAAAAAAATAATTCCTGAGTGCGGCATATCAACCGATGTCATTACAGGTTTTTGTAGCGAAACAGAAGAAGAACATGAGGATACTATTTCCTTGATGGAATCAGTAGTATACGATTTTGCGTATATGTTCTTTTATTCTGAACGCCCTAAAACTTTGGCCGAACGCAAGTATCCCGATGATATACCGGAGGAAGTTAAGAAACGCCGTTTAGCAGAGGTTATTGATGTTCAGCGCGCTCATTCTGCTATTCGCATTAAAGGCATGGTGGGTAAAACTTACAGAGTGTTGGTAGAAGGCATTTCTAAAAAATCAGATGAAATGATGATGGGCAGAAATTCGCAAAACGCAGTAGTAGTTTTCCCTAAAGAGAATTGTAAAAAAGGAACCTACGTAAATGTGTTTGTTGATAATTGTACATCAACTACTTTGATTGGCAAAGTAATTAACTAAAGGCTAACAATCAATTTTTAAGTTAAATGAACTTACAAGATATAAAACAACGTTTTGGCATTATAGGCAGTTCACCTGCTTTAGATAGAGCTATAGATATTGCAAGACAAGTAGCGCCAACCGATTTAAGTGTGTTAATTACTGGTGAGAGTGGAACAGGTAAAGAAGTGTTTCCGCAAATTATTCATCAGTTTAGTACACGCAAGCATGGCCCTTACATTGCGGTTAACTGTGGTGCTATTCCTGAAGGAACCATTGATAGCGAATTATTCGGGCACGAAAAAGGATCGTTTACCGGCGCGCACGAAGCCCGCAAAGGTTACTTTGAAGTGGCAGATGGCGGCACTATTTTTTTAGATGAAGTAGGGGAGTTGCCATTGGCAACACAAGCTAGGCTGTTACGTATTTTAGAAACTAAAGAATACATTCGTGTAGGGTCTAGCAAAGTGCAAAAAACTGATGTGCGCATTGTAGCGGCAACAAACGTAAACCTGCAACAAGCTATCGAAAAAAATAAATTCAGAGAAGATTTATACTATCGTTTAAACACCGTACCAATTTTACTTCCCGCTTTACGCGAAAGAAAAGAAGACATATACATATTGTTTAGAAAATTTGCTGCAGATTTTGCTGCAAAATACCGTATGCCCGTCATTAAATTATTGCCCGATGCCGAGCAACTGCTCATTAATTATTATTGGCAAGGTAACGTAAGACAATTAAAAAACATTGCCGAACAAATTTCTATTATCGAAAAAACAAGAGATATAAGTGGCGATATTTTAGCACGTTATCTTCCACACATAAGTGGTGGTAATTCTTTAAGTCTTGTAAAGCCTGAAGGCTCCGGTTCAGGTAATTCTGATTTTTCTGAAAGAGATTTATTGTACAAAGTTTTGTTTGATATGAAGAAAGACATGAACGATTTAAAAAAAGTTGTTCATGATATCGTTCAGTTTAATCAGGGCAGCATTAGTAATCTTTCTAATGACGATGTGCAAATTTTAAATCGCATACATAATGAAGCTGATGCTGAAAATGCAGCAACAGGTGTTATTCTTCATCCAAATAAAAATGGATTTGTAAATAACAATCCTGCACAAAATTATAACGAGCCAATTGTAGTAGAAGAAACACTTTCTCTATCCGATAAAGAAAAAGAAATGATAACTAAGGCACTTCAAAAATATAAAGGTAAACGCAAACTTGCCTCTGAAGAGCTTGGTATCAGTGAGCGTACGCTGTACCGTAAAATAAACGAATACAACATTAAAGAATAATTTTTAAGTGATAAGTTATAAATTAAAAAGTAAAAACATTGTATTAGTTATTGTAGGTTGCTTACTTACAATTTCATTTTACTCATGCAAAGTTAATTATGGTTTTAAGGGTATAACTATTCCCTTAGGTGCTAAAACAATTTCGGTAGCTATGTTTCAAAACCAAGCTAACTTAACAGCTCCGGTTGAACCGCAGTTACTTACTCAAAAATTACGCGATGCGGTTTCTTCTCAAACAAATTTAGGCTTATTAAAAAACGGTGGCGATTTACTTTTTGAAGAGTGCAGAATAACTAATTACTTTACGGCTCCTCAATCTATTGCGGCGGCAACAGGTAGCACTCCCGACCAAGCAGCATTAAACAGGTTAACAGTAACCATAAAAATAAACTTCGTTAATAAACTGGATGAAACAAAAAACTTTACAGATAGAGAATTTACCAGATACTTTGACTATCCGGCTGCTCAAAATTTATCATCAATAGAAGGCTCTGCCCTAGATCAAATAAACAGGCAGCTAACCGAAGATATTTTTAACGCGGCATTTAATAATTGGTAGTAATCCAATAAAGGTTAACAGAACTCGTCGTAAACAGCTTTTAAATGTTCAGATATAGCATTTGCCGAGTGACCTTCAATATTATGTCTTTCAACAAAATGAACTAACTGACCATCTTTAAAAAGCGCAATTGCCGGAGATGATGGTGGATATGGTGCAAAATGTTTACGAGCTCTCGATACAGCATCTACATCAAAACCTGCAAATACAGTAGTTAGTTTAGTAGGTTTTTTTTCGTTATTTAAACTGGCTTTTACACCCGGGCGACAAGCACCTGCAGCACATCCGCAAACCGAGTTTACAACCATTAACACTGTACCTGGCTGACTAATTGCTTTATCAACTGTTTCAGGAGTTAAACATTCTTCAAAGCCAACTTGGGTTAGCTCTTCTTTCATGGGTTTTACTAATGGCTCTGGATACATGGTGGTTTATTTGCTACAAAGGTACGTTACTTTTTAATTTAAAACTTAATATCAGCGTTAATTATTTGTCGGTTATTATAAGTGTAAAAATGGGTTTGGGGTAGGTTTCTAGCCATAATATATTGCTGATACACATCATCATAGTTCATTCTACGGCTTATAACCTCATCAAATGAACCCGCTATACCCATTAACATTTCGCAGGCTTCACGTACAGCAAAATTACCCGATGGGTTTGCTGTTATATAATCTACCAGTTTATATTGTTTGGCGTAGTTAGTAAATAAGGTGGTTGCGGTGCGGCTTACTAAAATCCTCAATCCTGCTTCTTTAGCAATGCTTAAATCTAATACATCATCAAAAAAATAGCATATTTCATGCGGCTTTATACCATAAATGCTACATAAATGGTCAAGTGCCCATTTTTTATTTACTATTTTAAAATAAGATGCGCTAAAATGTTCGCGTTGCGCAAAGAAAAAGGCAGATTCGTTTTTTTCGCCTGAAATAACTGCGGTTTGTGGTAATTGCTTGTTTTTTAAATAATACGAAAAACGTAATAAGTTAGTCCCCATCGAATCTATTTCGTTAAAAGAACTTGAGCTTTCTCCGTTTTTTTCTCCGTTATTAAAAACACCATCCCAATCAAAAACAAAAGCTTTTATGGCGCTAAGTTTTTGAGCTATTTCATCGGCAGGTGTTACAAACTCTGCACCCATGTCTCGGTATATTTTTTCAGTAGCGTTCATTATTGTTTTACTCCTAGATATTTGGCATCAAAAAAAACTTTATACTCATCAAAATTTCCCGTTTTAAGCAAAGCCCCAACGTTATCAGTAGTTATGGCAATTAATGAGTAGTTTCTTTTATCAATATTGGTAAATATATCGGGTTTAGTTAGTATAAAATTATAATAGCCCATGGCATCATCTTTATTGGTAAACGTGCGCACTGTTATCATTGTTTTTTCATCCTTAGGCATGGTTATTATTTCGTATTTGTTGGTGCTAAAATATTCTTTATTTAAATCAGACAGTTTGTTTTTAATGGCTTCTACTTCTTTGGCGTTATTTAATATCACTATAAAATAGTGAGGAGCTTTATCATCTACTTTAAATGTTGTGCTTGGTAAATCTTTTTCCGACATAGTGTCTACCGGAACATAAATTTGCTTTTGCTTTTTAATAAGGTCTAAAGTAGCTTTTGCCATATCATACACCTCCGATTTTGGATATTTTATAACCACCGAAGCCAAGCTTTTTTCCAAAGAATCTATCCCGTACAAATAACCTGTTGAAAGTGCCCCTAAATAAGCAAATTTTGGCGTTAAAGCACCTTTACCATATTTTACTACGGCATTGGTACAAATAGTAATTGCTTCACTATAGTTTTTGTTTTCATAATCGGCATAGGCAACTGCATATTCGGCATCAACTTCACTTTGTTTAGCATTTACCGATTTAGCAAAATCAGGGTCATTAATAATTCGGGCATAATCACTTTTTGGATAATTAGTTAGCAAAAAGTTTTTAGCCGCGGTAGCTTTCGGATCGTTTTTTTGCTGGATAAAAATCCGGTACAATTGATAGTAAGAAGCTGCTTCATATTTATTACCCGGAAAGCGTTCGTTCATCGTTTCAAAAGACTGTGCCGATTTTTTACTGTTATTAAGCATTTCTCGGTAAATGGTTCCTAAGGCGTAATAGGCTTCTAATATTTTTTTGTTTGATGAGTCTTGGTCGGCTTTTGTTAGCGGAAGGTTTTTTAAATAATAATCTATCTGGTGTTTATCGTTCGATTTTAAAACAACGGTATCTTTTCCTTTAGTAGAATCTTTGGTGTTTGCAGTTTCTACTTCGTCAAACGTAAACGATGTTTTGTTGCTGCGTCTCCAGTTATCTTCGTTTTTACGGTTAGTTCCCCAACGTTTAACAAAATCATTTAAGCCCTGTGCTTTAAGCATGGTGTTATAAAAGTACCAATCGCCGGGTCCGGCATTATTTTGTGGTGCCTGTGGTGTAAACCCTTGGCTAGGACTTAAAGGTGTTCCTCCGCCTGAACTTGCAGCCGCTTGTTTTTTAGCAATCGAATCTTCTTCGTGCTTAATTAAATCTTTTATAATTTTTTTAATAAATCTACCTCTTGTAACGGTATCCATATTAGCCACCATTTGTAAACTATCTTGTGTTTTAATAATTACAATGTTTTTTACCAAACTATCTAAGCTTGTTTTCTTAGCTTTAATGTCTTTATAACCCGGATAATCGTCTTTAATCAGGGCAAGTGTGCTATCATAAAAACGCGATGAGGGTACATAGTTTTCTTTTTCAAAACTTATATCAGCCAGTTTTAAATATGATTTTGCTTTTTGTTTGTTATTACTAACGCTGTTTTTTACCGAAAGTTGGTAGTTATCATAGGCATTATCTACACTGTTTTGATTTTCATCTATCTGACCCAATGTATAATAAATAACATCTAATAAATCACTGTTTTTAAAATCCTTAGTCATTTTGTATAGCTCATCTTTTGCTTTCTGAATGGCTTCAGGATTTTTGTTCATTAATGACTCCCTCATTTTTGCATAAAAAATAAGCTCATAAGTGGGCGGCTTTAACCTAACTACCATTCGGTAGTTAAACATAGCTTGCTCATGCTTATTTTTCTCTTCGTACAATTGCCCTAATATAAAATGATAACGTGCTTTAACCGCTTTCTTTTTTGTTTTTTTAATGGCTTCGTTAAGTTGTTTAATGGCCTCATCATACTGTCCGTTGCCTTGTTTAATGTAAAATTCGGCATATAAAGCATGATAATGACCTTTATACTCATCGGGAAACTTCTTGTCGTTTTTTATTTGCGAGGCATAATGGTCTGATTGTGATAGTGCATTTAATTCATTGTAGCTTTTCATCAACCAAAGTTTGGCCTCTTCTTTTTGTTTGCTTTTGTAAGCAGATTCTACATATTCAAACGCTTCAATAGCCGAAAAAAACTCACGCTTATAAAAATGGGCTTTACCAATTGTGTTCCAGCAATCATCAACCCAACGACCTGAATTGGGAATTTCTACCTTGCTTTTTTTATCTTTTATAGCATGACGCTGTATGCCCTCGCTGGCTTTTTTTATAGCCCTGTCCATTTCCGGAAAAATGGCTTTAGCCGTTTCCTTAGTGCCGTATTTAAAAACAGGTAAAAGTTCGGTATAATCGTCTTTATAGGCATCTTCAAGTTTTTGTACGCCGTCTTTTAAGCTTTCGCGGGCATAAAAATATACGTTGTACCGCAAGGTTACATCGTGGTAAGCTCTATTAATAAGCTTGTTTTTATACTGCGTACATGCCGTAAACAGAAAAATAAAAAATCCCGCAATTAATACTAATATATACTGTCTCTTATTCGGCATAAATCTGTTGGCAAAACCAACATAACGTAAAACCTGCAAATTTAGTATTTTTTATCAGGTAGTTTAATAAGGCTTATATTACAGTTATAGATTGTATATTTGTTTCCTTTTTAAAAATTAAGCTATGAGTAAAATAAAGTTTGGAACCGATGGGTGGCGTGCAATTATTGCAAAAGATTTTACAGTTGAAAACGTGGCACGTGTTACAGAAGGCACGGCCGCATGGTTAAATAAAAATTTTAAAAACCCGAGTGTAGTAGTGGGGCATGATTGCCGCTTTGCCGGAGAGCTTTTTGCCGATACGGTTACCAAAGTTTTTATTGCCAATAACGTAAAAGTTTATTTGGCTAAAGATTATGTTTCTACCCCTATGGTTTCCCTGGGTACGGTTACTTATAAAGCCGATTTGGGTGTTATTATTACAGCCAGCCATAATCCACCGTCTTATAACGGATACAAGCTGAAAGCTAACTATGGCGGACCTCTTACACCGGATAAGGTGCAGGAAGTTGAAGACATTATACCTGATAAAAGTAAAACCGATTTAGATAAAATTTCGTTAAAAGATGCCGAAGCAAAAGGCTTGCTTGAGTATAAAAACTTAGAAGACCTATACGTACAACAAGTAGAAAAAAGCTTTGATATAGCTGCCATTAAAAACAGCGGCATTCGTTTTGCGTATGATAGCATGTACGGTGCAGGCAAGCGTGTAATGATGCGTTTGTTTCCCGAAATTGTGCATTTGCATAACGATGATAACCCGGGCTTTCACGGGCAAGCACCTGAGCCAATTCATAAAAACTTGCTGGAGTTTTCTAATCTTATAAAAACCCGTGGCGATATTGATTGTGGTTTATGTACCGATGGCGATGCCGATCGTATTGGATTGTATGATGGCAAAGGAAACTTTGTTGATTCGCATCACATTATTTTATTACTAATACATTACTTGGTTAAATATAAAGGTCAAACGGGTAAAGTTTGTACAGCTTTTAGCACTACAGTAAAAATTAAAAACATGTGCGCGCACTACAATTTACCTTTAGATGTGGTAAAAATTGGCTTTAAATACATTTGTGGTATAATGGTTACCGAAGATGTGTTGGTAGGTGGCGAAGAGAGTGGGGGCATTGCAATTAAAGGGCATATTCCTGAACGCGATGGCATTTGGATGGGCTTGGTTATTTGGGAGTTTATGGCTAAAACCAAAAAATCGTTAAACGAACTTATACAAGAAGTTTATGCTATAACCGGCGAGTTTTGGTTTGAGCGTAACGACATGCACATTGATGAAAAACTAAAACAACAAATTATACAAAACTGCAATAACAACGTTTATAAAGAGTTTGGTAAATACAAAGTAAAGCATGTAGAAGATTTAGATGGACATAAATTCTTTTTTGATGACAACCATTGGATGATGTTGCGTGCCAGCGGTACCGAGCCTGTTTTACGTATATATGCCGAAGGGGTTAATAAAGCCGAGGCTTTTGATATTTTAGAAGACACCAAAAAAGTACTTTTTAAATAGATATATAAAGTAGGTTTTAACCTACTAAAAGTGGTATAGTTTTCCTATACCCCTTGTACCAATCCACCCACTTTTTATAAATACTGAATAGCAAACAACCGGTACAAGGTTTAGTTTAGTATACCAAAAGCTATACCCTGTACTAATTATAAAGTAATAAATATGTATTAATAAATAACAGGTGTACTAGTCTAATTTGCCTATACACATTGGACCAGTACACCACTTTACGTACAAGTCAAAATATAAATAAATAATAAAAAGTATATAACTGGTGTAGCAATTTAATTACCCTATACACTTTGCTATTACTACACCACTTGCCGGTAAGTAATAGGTTAGTACAAAAATTAAAGCCCCCATATATTACACCACTTTATATAAATAAATATATATTAAAATAAACATGTATAGTGGTGGTGTAGTAGCAAAAGCCCTATGTATATTTTTTGTTACACCACTCTTTGCTTTTATATAAATAATAAAAAGTACATATATATAACTGGTATAATAGTATAATAGTATAAAGTGTATAGGGAAACTGTACCATTACACCACTTGAGATAAACTAAAAACAAAAAACGGCGAGCATTTGCCCACCGTTATCTTGTCATAAATTAGTATGTTACTGTTTAACTATTTTTTTAGTTTCTACACCGTTATCAGTAGTAATTTGTACCATATAAGTACCGGCTGCTAAATTGCTGATATCAACCGATAAATTAGTGCCAACCGATGTTTGGTTAGTGCTTAAAACCTCGCTGCCAATTACCGAAAATATTTTTACACTTGCCTTATTTACGGTACTTGCAAAACTAATATTTAGGGCATTGTTTGCAGGGTTAGGATAAACGCTTGCATTATTAGTGTTGGCAATTTTGTTAATGCCCGACATTCTGTTATTGTTTTGGTTACTATGCGATTTTACTTTAGCAGCATAAGTGCTATTATATCCTCCATTAAGCCTTAAAGTTGGGTTACAGTTAAAACCGGTAGCATCTATACGCCAGTTAGCAATGCTCGAGTGGTTGTTGTAAGTAGGGTCTACAACCTGTTGTTGGTTGCCCGCTACATTGGCAACTGGTTTCCAAAAATTAGTGTTGTTTGTGTCGCAAAACAAATAATAGTTTTGAACCGGAGAACTTGCCCCTTCTATTAAATATGGAGTTGCCCACGAAAACACACCCGAACTGTTATGTGCAATATATATGGTGTTATGATAAGGACTAAATGCGCTATAATTACCGCAAGTATCTACTGTTTGTAGTTTGTAACGGTAACTGCCTGCATTTGGGTCTCCGTTAGCAGGACCAATATGGCGGGTTGTATCAATAAACTGACTTAAAGAAGCAAATGTTTGCGCGCCAATTCTTAAATAAGTGCTCGGAGCTGATTGAACTTCACGATACACAACAAAACTATCCACATTTGTGTAAGCTGTTTTATCCCAATAAACAATATTATATTGCGACAAACTATCTGTTGTAACCATACAAATATCAGGAATTGGAGGGGTTAAAACAATAACCGAACCTGTACTATTATTAGAACAACCGTGTACATCGGTTCCTGTAACGGTGTAAGTTGTTGTTGCGGTAGGTGTAACAGCAATGCTTGTCGTAGTATCACTTGTGCTCCAGGTATATGTGTTTGCACCACTTGCTAAAACAATAGCCTGATGTCCTTGACAAACACTTGGCGATGTGGCTGATATGGTTGGTAAACCATAAATTGTAATATGTTTAAAAACCTGCACTCCATTACCAAATGAGTTAGTAGCAATCATACTAATTGTATGACTACCGGCGCTATTGTAAGTAACCGTAGGGTTTTCAACACCCGAGCTTGATGGAGTGCCTCCACCCATTATCCATGTCCAACCGGTTACCATGTTTAATGAACTATCTACAAGCTGTATAGGTTGACCTACACAACCGCTTAGTGGTAACGAAAAATTTGTAACGGGTTTTTCTTGCGATGTTAGGTACATGTTATCTACCTTAAAATCAGAACCTACATAAGAATTTGGATAAGGCCAGGTTGTATAATTTGATGATGATAAATTTATTATAGCTGTGTCTGGTGCTTGGGTTAAACTAATAGGAATCATAACTCTTGAATAAGTTCCTACTGCTGTACCTAAACGCTGCATATAACCACCTATTCCCACATGATTTTTAGAAAAACTGATAGAAACGCTGGCGCTATCGCTAGGGTCGGCGGGTATATATTTATAATAAAAAACTAAAGTATCTGTTTGATTAGAGTAAGGATGCCCTCCGGTTGGTGGACCATTATGTGTTGGCATGCCGGTTATTAATTGAGTAGGTTGAACTTGGTTACTTCCACCAAAACTTGGCCCCATAGTTTGAAGTTCTATAGCATAAGTCCCCGTATATCTATCAGTAGTTTGGGTTACACCGCTTCCGTCCCCACCACCAATTGCCCAGCCATTTATTGAGTTTGTAGTATGTGTTTGCCATAATTCTAAATCACCATTAAAACCGGCAGGTTGCTGCGTTACACCTGTAAAAGAAATGCTATCTACCTGAAACATGTTACCAGGAATTCCTTTGTTAACCATAGCATTACTTGATGCCGCCCCAAATACTACGGTATCAGGCGTGGTGCTTAAAGCCGGGCTAAAAGTTGGGTTAAAAAGGGTATACGAAGTTTTAGTGGTACCTATTTTATAAAAATAATTACCAATGGCAACCCCTGCTTTTTTAAACATTACTAAAATAATGGCAGAATCTGTTCCAACAATATTGCTTTTGTAATAGAGTCTTAAACCTGTTGGTTTTTGAGTGTACGGTATACCACCAGCCGCAGGGGTTTGCCCTGGGTCTCCATTAGCAAAATATGCAAATGATGTATCACCGTCTATCAAAACCGTATTTAATTGAATAGCGTAAGTCCCATGATGGGCATCGGTTGTTTTAACAACATTTCCAGGGTTTTGCGGACCATTATTTTTAGAGTTAGATGTTTGAAACCCGGTAGGCTCTTCATATTGCGTAGTTGTCCAGTTTTCAAAACCTCCGTTGGGTATAGTTTGACCAAATGCAAGCCCAGAGGCTAAAATGGCCATAATCGATAGTAATTTTTTCTTCATAAAGCTTATTTTAATAATTTAATAGTAAAGATATAAGAATTTTTTTAATTGATTGTATGTTAAAACACGTGATTATTTTAATAGTTATTTATTTCGTTACGTTTTATTGATTTTATTGCATTTCAGCCTAAAAAATTATAAACAATAATTTATCAAATAGTTAAAATCATATATATGGCTGTAAAGCAAAAAGCACTACATTTAAACACTTTAATTAGTGTTAAACGTTGGTAAAAAAAATCATCCTTATAGTCGCTTTTTGTTTTTTAGGCAGGTTTGTTTCTTTTGCACAAGAGGGCAGTTATTATATAAACAATTATGCCCCTTCGGTATATGGTGTTGGCGACCAAAACTGGGGCATTGTTCAAGATAGTTTAGGTAGACTTTTTGTGGCGAATAATGATGCCGTTATGATGTATGATGGCAAATATTGGCCAACAATTCCTGTTTTAGGAGGAAAATCAGTTACATCAATTTCAAAAACCAATAATAATGTTATTTTAGTGGGTGCAGAAGGAGAGTTTGGCTACCTAAACTCAAAAAATGCAGGTAAAATAAAATATGTTTCACTAAGTGTTTCATTGCCCGAAAAAGAAAAAGAATTTTCGAAAATATGGGCTATACATAGTATAGATAGTAATCAGTTTTTTTGCGCAAACGAAAAAATATTTTGGTACGTAGGTGCTAAATTTAAAAAATCATTTGCACCTGCCGGCGAAAAATTTCATACTTTTTTTACGGTAGATAACTCTTTGTTTGTGCGTGAGCAGGGGGTAGGCTTTTTGTTTTTTAAAAACGGAGAATTAAAAAAAATTAAAAACACCGAAGAGTTTGCTGATATTAGGGTTTACTCTATTTTACCTTTTAAAAATAATTTGTATTGGGTGTGTTCTCGTAAAGGAGTGTATATTTTAAAATATAATAGACGAAATCCCGAACAAAGTTCAGTTTCAAAAATTAATGCGCCTGAGGCGGATAAATGGATGATTGAAAATGATGTTTATTGTGGGGCAAAAATAAATGATAATCTATACGCATTAGGTTCAATAAAAAACGGAGTGCTTTTAGTAGACAATACATTTGTTCCGGTAAATCGTATCAATTATAGTCAAAGCGGTTTACAAGAAGATGCTGTAAAATATATTTATTTAGATTATGCCGGAAACATTTGGCTGGCATTAAACAAAGGGTTAAGTCACGTACAAACAAACACCCCACTTAAACATTGGAATAAAATTAACGGCATACGGGGTACTATAGAATCTGTAGCTAAACTTAATAACACTATTTATATTGCAAGCGATAAAGGAGTTAATAAACTTAACACGGTTACAAATGTTTTTGAACCAATAGGTATAAAAGATGTTAGCTGGGGTTTAATGCCTTATAAAGATTTATTGTTGGCCGCAACTACTACCGGAATTTATGAAATAACCGCAACTTCTGTTCTAAAAATATTTGATGTGCCCGATGGGGCATATAAGGTTTTTATAAACCCTACTAATAAAGAACAATTATTTATTGCCGGTGAAAATTCTTTAATACTGGCAAAATATGCCGACCATAAAATAACTACAATAAAAGAGTTTGACTATGCAACAAGTATAAGAAGTATTGTAGCAGATAAACAAGGAAGAGTGTTTTTTGGTTATGATAATGTATATATGTTTGATCCGGCTAAGCCCGATACGCTTACTGTCTTTTCAGAACCCGCCGGGATTAACCCCAATTCTGAAAATTATGTATTTACGTATAATGGCGAGGTTTTTGTAGCTACTGAAGGTGGATTATTACGGTTTCAGGAGAAACCTAAAGCTGAGTTCATAAAAGATCCAAAGTTCAACATATTTAAGGGGCATTTCCAAATGCAGAAGGCCTCGCAAGTAGGTGATGATATTTGGCTTGCTGTACTAAATATTTCAGAAGACTTAGTTAGCCCCGATGGAGATGGGTTATGTGTGCTTAAAAAAACACCCGATGGTTTTACGAAAGAGTATAAATTTTTTAAACAAATAAAATCATTAAAGGCGCATTGTTTTTTGGTTGATAGTAGTAAGGTGTATATTGGCACCAACGATGGTTTAATTTCTTATAATTTAAAACAAGAGAATGTAAATTACACATTCAATACATTTATCAATAAAATTGTACAGAAAACGGATACCAATATAATTTCAGAAAATTTTTATGCGGGCGAAAAATATACGGAACCTATTTTTTCCTATAAAAACAATGAAATAAGATTTGACCCAGCTGCATCTGATTATTATGATAAAAATGAATTAGAATTTTCGTGCTATTTAGAGGGCATGGAGGATAATTATGGCCCTTATGTAAAAACAGAAAAAATACCGTACAATAATTTACACGAAGGACACTATATTTTTCATTTAAAAAGCCGAAATGTATTGGGTGTAGAAGGTAAACCGGTGAGTTTTGCTTTTACAATATCGGCACCTTGGTATCGCACCATTTGGGCGTATATTGCGTATTTGGTGGGCTCCATTTCAATAATAACCTTTATTGTACGATACAACACCAAGCGTTTAAAAGAACAAAATATTAAGCTTGAAAAAATTATTACCGAGCGTACTAAAACGGTTGAACATCAAAAGGAAGAAATTGAGCATAAAAACAAAGAAATTACAGATAGTATAAACTATGCTAAACGTATCCAGCAGGCTATTTTGCCACCCGTTGCCGAAATAAAAAGAGTGTATCAAAATTTGTTTGTTTTCTTTCAACCTAAAGATATTGTAAGTGGCGATTTTTACTGGTTTCATAAAATAAGTGATACCGAAATACTGATTGCTTGCGCCGATTGTACGGGGCATGGTGTACCGGGAGGTTTTATGAGCATGATATGTTCAGATAAACTAAATGACGCTGTACAGAAAACGCATGACCCTGCCGAAATTTTATTTCATGTAAATAATAATGTAAAAAAAGCCCTACGTCAAACCGAAACTTCGGATGCCAATGTAAATAAAGATGGCATGGAAATAGCGCTGATACGAGTTGATTTTGCTACTAAAAAACTTTGGTACTCAGGCGCTAACCGTTTGTTATGGATTTTGAAAAAACAGGTTGAAGACATTGAGGAGATAAAACCAACCAAAGCTAGTATAGCCAGTTTTACGGCGCTTGACTTTAAGTACACAGGACATGAAATGCAATTAGAGACAGGAGATTTGGTTTATATAACTTCTGATGGTTATCCCGATCAGTTTGGTGGAGTAGAGGGTAAAAAATTTATGACAAAAAACTTAAAAAAGCTCATTCTTTCTATAAGAAACATGGGGATACCTGAACAAGAAGGCGTTATTAAAAATACCATTAACACTTGGATGCAAGGTTACGAGCAGGTAGACGACTTGTTGTTTATCGGCCTTAAAATGTAACAGCTTTTAAGTCAAAATTCTTAATTCATATTGTATCTTTACACGATTTAATTTATGACATTTAAAAGACATTTAATTACTGCCGCACTACCCTATGCTAATGGCCCGGTGCACATAGGGCATCTTGCCGGTTGTTATCTTCCTGCCGATATATATGTGCGTTATTTACGTAGCAAAGGCCAGGATGTAAAATTTATTTGCGGAAGCGACGAACATGGCGTACCTATTACCATTAAAGCAAAAAAAGAAGGCATTACGCCTCAACAAGTGGTAGATAAGTATCACAAAATAATGGGCGATTCTTTTAAGGAATTTGGGATTTCATTTGATATTTTTTCGCGTACAACAAGCAAAACGCATCACCAAACAGCTTCTGATTTTTTTAAAAAATTATATGATAACGGTTCTTTTACCGAACAGGTAACCGAACAGTATTACGATGATGAGGCTAAACAATTTTTAGCTGATAGATACATTGTAGGCACTTGCCCAAAATGTGGTAACGAAAATGCCTATGGCGACCAATGTGAGAAATGCGGTAGCTCTTTATCTCCTATGGAGTTAATCAATCCGCACTCCATGTTATCTGGTTCAAAACCGGTAATAAAACAAACTAAAAACTGGTTTTTACCACTAGACAAGTTATCGCCAAAAATTAAAACATACATCGAGCAGCATAAAGATTGGAAACCCAATGTTTATGGCCAATGCAAAAGTTGGTTAGATAGTGGTGATGGTTTACAACCACGTGCCATGACTCGCGATTTAGATTGGGGGGTGCCTGTACCGGTAAAAGATGCCGAAGGAAAAGTTTTATACGTTTGGTTTGATGCACCTATTGGTTACATTTCAGCCACTAAAGATTTAATTCCTAACGATTGGGAAAAGTATTGGAAGGATAAAGACAGTCGCTTAATTCATTTTATAGGAAAGGATAATATTGTTTTTCATTGCATTATTTTTCCGGCAATGTTAATGGAACATGGTGAATTTGTGTTGCCTGATAATGTACCTGCTAACGAGTTTTTAAATTTAGAAGGAGATAAAATTTCTACCTCGCGTAATTGGGCCGTTTGGTTGCACGAATATTTGTTAGAGTTTAAAGACAAACAAGATGTGTTGCGTTATACCTTATGTGCTAATGCACCCGAAACAAAAGATAACGATTTTACCTGGAAAGATTTTCAGGCAAAAAACAACAATGAGTTAGTTGCTATTTTAGGCAATTTTGTAAACCGCACATTAGTACTTACACATAAATACTACGAAGGCCTTGTGCCTGATGCTATTGAATATAGCAAAGAAGATTTATTGATACTGGAGGAAATTACCAAAGCACCTGATAGAATTGCAGCATCTATAGAACAATTTAGATTCAGAGAAGCACTTGCCGAGTTAATGAATTTAGCACGTACAGGTAATAAATACTTAGCTGAAACCGAGCCTTGGAAATTAATTAAGACAGATGAAAAACGTGTAAAAACAATCATGAACATCTCTCTGCAAATTACAGTTAACCTGGCTATATTATGCGAACCGTTTTTACCATTTACTTCTAATAAACTGTTTACTATTCTAAACATCAATCCAATAAAATGGAATGGGGCAAAGCAAAGCAGTAACATGCATGCCGGACATAAAATAAATAAAGAAGAATTATTATTCAGCAAAGTTGAAGATGCAGAGATGGATGCTCAAATTCAAAAACTGCAAGATTCAAAAAAACTGAACGAACAAACTGAAGTAAAAATGGTGGAAGCTCAAAAAGCCGAAATTACGTTCGATGATTTCGGTAAAATGGATATACGCATTGGCACTGTTTTAGAAGCCGAAAAAGTAAAAGGTGCCGATAAACTATTGAAATTAAAAATTGATACGGGCATAGATGTTCGCACCGTTGTTAGCGGCATTGCATTACACTATACGCCCGAAGAAATGATTAACAAGCAAGTAAGCATTTTGGTAAACTTGGCTCCACGTAAGATAAAGGGCATTGAAAGCCAGGGCATGATTTTAATGGCCGAGAATGATAAAGGCGAATTAAGTTTGGTTTCTCCTACCAAAGAGAATGTAAATAACGGAAGCGTAGTAAAATAAATATAAAATTAGTACATGATAACTGCTGAAGCACCTGTGCGTTACGAACGCAAAAAACATAAAGACGACACCTTACTTACACTTTATAAAAATATTTTAAAACCTCGTTTAATTGAGGAGAAGATGTTGATTCTCCTTCGTCAGGGGCGTATAGCCAAATGGTTTAGCGGCATTGGGCAAGAAGCTATTTCGGTTGGGGTGGCTACTGCTTTTGAGCAAGACGAATACATTTTACCCATGCACCGTAACTTGGGGGTGTTTACTACTCGTGGCATTCCATTACACCGTTTATTTTCTCAGTTTACGGGCAAATTAAGTGGCTTTACCAGCGGACGTGATAGAAGTTTTCACTTTGGCACACAAGAGTATAAAATTGTTGGCATGATATCGCATCTTGGTCCGCAAATGGGCGTAGCAGATGGAATTGCTTTGGCAAATAAATTACGCAGTGATAAAAAAGCGGTAGCTGTTTTTAGTGGCGATGGTGGTTCATCAGAAGGAGATTTTCACGAAAGTATAAATGTAGCTGCAGTATGGAATTTGCCTGTAATTTTTATTATAGAGAACAACGGTTACGGTTTATCTACCCCAAGTAACGAGCAATTTAGATGCAAACAATTTATAGATAAAGCTATCGGTTATGGAATTGAAGGGGTGCAGGTAGATGGAAACAATGTGTTAAAGGTTTACGAAACTGTAAAGAAAATTGCAGAAGATATAAGAGAAAATCCTCGCCCTGTTTTATTAGAATGTATTACGTTCCGTATGCGTGGACATGAGGAAGCATCGGGTACTAAATATGTACCTAAAGAATTATTTGAGGTGTGGGGTAAAAAAGATCCGGTAAATAATTTCGAACGCTTCCTTTTAGAAGAAGGAGTGTTGACTGAAGATTTGATTGAGAATATTCGTAACGGAATAAAACACGATATAGATACCGGTTTAGAGCAAACTTTTGCTGAGCCTATGCCTGAAGTTAACACGGCTAAAGAATTAAAAGAAATGTACGCGCCTTTTCAGTTAAATGAAACAAAGCCGTCAAGTAAAACATCTTCAAAAAGATTGATAGATGCAATTTCTGATGGAATGCGTTTAGCTATGCGTAAACATAAAAACCTAGTTTTAATGGGGCAAGACATTGCCGAATACGGTGGTGTGTTTAAAATTACAGATGGTTTTGTTGAAGAGTTTGGAAAAGAGAGAGTGCGTAACACACCTTTATGTGAGTCTGCTATTTTAGGTAGCGGTTTTGGGCTTTCTATTAATGGCATGAAAGCCATGGTAGAAATGCAATTTGCCGATTTTGTAAGCGAGGGTATGACTCAGATTGTAAACAACTTGGCAAAATCTCATTATCGTTGGTCGCAATGTGCCGATGTAGTTGTTCGTATGCCAACAGGTGCTGGTGTTGCTGCAGGCCCTTTTCACTCACAAAGCAATGAGGCTTGGTTTTTTAAAACCCCGGGTTTAAAAATTGTATACCCGGCTTTTCCAAGCGATGCAAAAGGCTTATTACTTACTGCTTTTGAAGACCCTAACCCCGTTATGTTTTTTGAACATAAAGGGCTTTACAGAAGTATTACAGAAGATATATCAGATGATTATTATACCATTCCTTTTGGCCAAGCGCGCTTGGTAAAAGAAGGAACAGATTTAACCATTGTAAGTTATGGCTTAGGTGTGCATTGGGCTTTAGAGGCTTTAACAGAAAACACAGAAATATCAGCTGATTTAATTGATTTAAGAACCTTAGCTCCATTAGATACCGAAACCATTTACACATCTGTTAAAAAAACAGGCAGAGTAATTGTATTGCATGAAGATACTTTAACAGGTGGAATAGGAGGAGAGATTGCCTCTTTAATTACTGAAAATTGTTTCGAATATTTAGATGCACCTGTAATGCGCGAAGGAAGTTTAGATACACCCGTACCAATGAATGCCGACCTAGAAGTTAATTTTTTACCGAAAGAACGTTTTAAGCAAAAATTGCGTAAATTGCAGTCATATTAACCAAAAAATAAACTCATGAAAAAACTTTTACTTCTATCATCACTTTTAGTAAGTGGTTTATTAAGTGCACAAACATATCCGTTAGTTGAACATTTTGATGCTGTAACTACTAGTGGAACTCCGGCTACTGGAGCATTACCAACTGGTTGGACAACAGCTGTAAATACTGGTTTTAAAGTTTATGGACTTGAAAATTTTGCACCTCATGGGCAGTCACCTAATAACGCTTGCACAACTGAAATGTCAGCAACACGCACTAAAGATACACTTTATACACCAATGATTGGACCAATTGATGCAAACACTAAAATTAGTATCTCTTATCGTTTTGTAAATAAAGCAGGTTATCCGGCAAATGGTTATCAACTTACTACAGGAGACCAAGTTACTATTGATGCATTTATTGCAGGTACATGGCAACCAGCCGTTACTACAATTAGTTCTACTACCAATCCTACGGCTTTAAATTCATATACTACGTTTACCTATACAAGTTCAAATTTTGCAACCCTTGTAGCTATTGGTCAAACAACTATTCAATTAAGAATGGATATAGCTCGTGCAAATGGCGATTGGTACTTAGATATCGATGATTTTCAGGTAGCAGATGTTTTAACAGGCATATTTACTAATGCACCAAGCACAGCAAGCTTATCTGTATTTCCAAACCCGAGTCATGGTAGTTTTTCTGTAGCTTTAAAAAACTTTCAGGCAAATGGTCAAGTTGAGGTAACAGTATATAATTTCTTAGGTCAAAAAGTAAAAACAATTACAGCCGAAGGCACTGTTAATAACGAAATAAATGTTAACACCGCCGGTTTAGATAAAGGCATGTATTTAGTAGAAGTAAAATCGGGTAGTGAAGTTGCAAAAACAAAAGTTCAGATTGATTAATAAACAAATAGATAATAGAAACGGCACAAGCATTAAGTTTGTGCCGTTTTTTTTAGTCGCAATGTTCGTATTGTGCTTTACTTCTTTTGCCCAAACGCAACCTGCAAAACCAGGCGAAAGACTTATTCAATTATCTGGTGTGGTGGTAGAGGGAGATAGTTTAAAGGGAGTGCCATTTACGTCTATTGTAGTAATAAAAACAGGTAGGGGTACCGTAACTGATTATGAAGGTTTTTTTACTTTAATTGCCAAACCGGGTGATGTAATTGAGTTTGTAAACTTAGGTTATAAAGAAGCACAATATGTTATACCTGATACACTTAAAGCAACCCATTTTGATATTGTACAAATTATACGCCGAGATACTTTTACTTTGAAAGAAGTTAACATATATCCTTGGCCAAGTAAAGAAGATTTTAAAGCTGATTTTTTAAAGCGAAACGTAGCTAATACAGATTTGGATAGAGCTAAACAAAACTTAGCCGCCGAAGAAATGCGCGAACTTATCAGAGGAGTGAGCATGGATGCCTATGGTAATTATCGTTATGCCATGCAACAACAGTACAATAAAATGTATTATCAGGGGCAGTATCCGCCCAATAATTTGTTAAACCCATTAGCATGGGCACAATTTATTAAAGCCTTAAAAGCAGGTAAACTAAAAATTCAATAAAAAATTATATCTTTATCGTAACCAACATGTTACCGCAAAAAAGATATATTTATTTTTTTACACTGATAATCTCTTACTTATCTATATTTCCCAAAACTCCTCAAACATTAATTCGTTTTACTGAAAACAAACACCAGTGGCAAGATTTTATTTTGTATCGGGCTCAGCTTGATGGGGGTGCTTTGTTTGCTGAGGCAAACGCTATTACTTACAGTTTTTATGATAAAGAAACCTATCGTTCTTCGCATATAAGTAAGAAACCAGCCAAGGAAATAAGAACAACAGGCTTTAAAGTTTTATTTAATAATGCCAATCCCACTGTACACGTAGAGTCAACAAATGCAGCCAAAGATTATTGCAATTATTTTATTGGGAACGATAAAAGTCATTGGGCAAGTAATGTAAAAAACTACCAAAGGCTTTTATATAAAAACTTATGGCAAAATGTGAACCTTGAAATGTTTGGTCAAGATAATAGTGTTAAGTACAATTTTTATGTAAAACCGGGCGGAGACCCTTCCAAAATTCAATTGCAATATGATAAAACAGAGAAAATTTATCTTCAAAAAAAACGGCTTATTATAAAAACACCTTTAAATGAATTAGTAGAGCATGAGCCTTATGCCTATCAAATCATTAACGGAAAAACGATTGAAGTACCTTGTAATTTTCAGTTGAAAAAAAATACGGTTTCATTTTCTTTTCCAAAGGGATACGATAAAAATTACGAATTGGTTATAGATCCTGTACTTGTATTTGCAGCATCTTCAGGCTCTTTGGCAGATAACTTTGGTTTTTGTGGCACCTACGATGCACAAGGAAATTTGTATAGTGGTAGTATTGCTTTTAATCAGGGGTATCCGGTGGTGAATCCCTATGATGGCACTTATAATGGTGTTATTTTTAATGTATACGATGTAAATGCAGGGGGGATAGTTGCACTTCATTGTCCGGTTGTAGCAATTACAAAATATGATTCTTCAGGAACTTTTTTGCATTATTCAACATACTTAGGCGGCTCTACCAGCGAAACCGTTACCAGTTTAATTATTGATAGCCAAAATAATTTATATTTATTTGGCGCTACGGGCTCTGCTGATTTTCCCATAACACCACAGGCTTATGATAATACATTTGCCGGTGGAGATAGCATTTTGTTTGCAGGAAGTGGAACTGCATTTCGTTTTGGAACTGATTTGTATGTTTCAAAATTAAATGCAGGAGGTAATCAATTACTGGCAAGTACATTTATTGGAGGAAGCAGGAATGATGGACTTAATTTAAATAATATTTATTCTTATAATGGGGATGAAAATGCTCCGGATTCTTTGGAGTACAATTATGGAGACCAATATCGTGGCGAAATACAATTAGATAATGTGGGCAATGTTGTAATAAGCAGTTCATCTCGTTCGCCAGATTTTCCTATAAAAAATGGTTTTGATGCTACATTGGGTGGATCGCAAGATGCTGTAGTGTTTAAGTTCGACCCAAATTTGTCGCAATTGCAATGGAGCACCTTTATTGGAGGAAGCAATAACGAATCGGGTTGTGGACTTTATATTGGGAAAAATAACGAAGTTTATACAACAGGCGGCACACGTAGTAATGATTTTCCGGCAACAGCAGGCGCTTATAACACCACTTACCATGGTGGAATGTGCGATGGATACATCACTAAAATAAGTGCAAACGGAACCAATCTATTATCGGCTACCTATGTGGGAACAAGCGATTATGATCAGTCTTTTTTTATTCAGTTAGATAAAAATCAAAATGTATATATATACGGGCAATCTTTAGGCATTATGCCTAGAATGCATGTACTGTATTCTGACACTAACAGCGCACAATTTGTTGCCAAGTTTAATAATAGTCTTTCTCAAATTATATATTCTTCTAATATTGGTAATGGTACTGGGCAAATAAATATATCACCAACGGCTTTTTTGGTTGATTATTGCGAGCATATTTATATAGCAGGCTGGGGTGGAAATTTTAAAACGGGCTTACCAACTTTTAACATGCCAATAACAGCCAATACTATACAAAGTTTAAATAACGATGGTTATAATTTTTATATGATGGAATTAGCTAAAAATTGTGATTCGGTCTTATTCTCTACTTATTACGGTGGTCAGGTAAGTTTTGAGCATGTGCATGGAGGTACAAGTCGTTATGATAAACGAGGTGTTGTATATCAATCGTTATGTACTGGTTGTGGTGGTAATCAGGATTTTCCGGTAACTCCTGGTGCATGGCCTTTACCAGTAACGGATACTATAAACAGATCTGGTAATTGTAATAATGCCGTTTTTAAAATAGATTTTAAAAATCCGTTAGTCATTGCCAGTTATACAGCTAATAAATTTGGTTGTGCTCCCTTAACAGTTACTTTTAATAATGTAAGCACTGGTGCTACATCTTATCTCTGGAATTTTGGAAACAATGATACTACCAGCCATGTGCCAAACCCTGTGAGAACGTATACTACTGCGGGCACATATACAGCTATGCTTTGTGCTTATAACCCAACTACTTGTAATTTAAGTGATACCAGCATTATTACTATAACCGTATATCCAAAACCAACTGCATCTTTTGTTCCTTTATTCGATTCGTGTAAAAACAGTACCAATTGGCAAAACACATCATCTATAAGTAGTGGAACAATGTATTACAACTGGAATTTTGGTAATGGACAAACAGATACGGCTAGAACTCCCGGAACAATTAACTACCCGGTTGGCACATACACAACAACACTTATAACCTTAAGCAATAATGGTTGTTACGATAGTACAAAACAGGTTTTACATTTTGGTATAAATCCGGTGCAATCATATCCTGATACCGCTTTTTGTTTAGGTAAAAGCATTCAGTTGCATGCAAGTGGCGGCACATCATATAGTTGGCAACCAAATGTGGAGTTAAATAATTCAAATATAGCCAACCCTACTGCAACACCTACTACCAACACTATTTATACAGTAACAATAACTCAGCTAGATGCAGGAGGAAGAACTTGCACTTCTATACTAACTGACACAATAAAAATTTACCCAAGGGTAACAGCTGCATTCAATTATTCGGTAAATGTTTGCGGTAACACTTTGGCTTTTAAAGATTCCTCATATACAAATGTAACCTCTTGGCATTGGAATTTTGGCGATACTTTATTTGATACACATCAAAATCCTACCCATTCATATTCTCACCCGGGAACCTATACCGTAAGCCTGCTTGTAAACAACCAGTATAATTGTCCTGATAGTACTGAAAAGGTTATAACTCTAGGAGGCTTTAATCCAATAAGCATTTCAAAAGGTGTGGTAGTTTGCAGTGGCAAATCGGTGCAACTAAATGCAACGGGTGGTATAACTTATACGTGGACTCCTTCTGGCAATCTAAATAATGCAAATATTGCTAATCCTATTGCAACGCCAACCGCAACTACGCAATACACATTAGCTCTAACACAAATAAGTACTTTAGGAGATACCTGTACATCTACACTTCATACTAATATCACAGTGCCTTTTTATTCATCATCCGCACTTACTGTTTATGCTTCGCCCGATACTATTATTGATGGAAACACATCCCAACTAAGCACATCTCTTACCGCGGGCTATATTGTCTGGAGTCCTGATTATAATTTAAGTAACGATAGCATTTTAAACCCAGTAGCAAGTCCGCATCACACAACCACATATTCGGCTGTTTATATAGATCCTAGTGGGTGTAAGTTTCCGGTTAGTAGCATTACTATCTATGTGCTTTCGTCAGGGTGTAATGAAAACACTGTTTTTGTACCTAATACATTTACACCAAATGCTGATGGACATAATGATGTACTTTACGCACGAAGTAGTTTTGTAACCGATATTCATTTTGTTGTAGCCGACCGCTGGGGGCAAATAGTTTTTGAAACTTATGATATAAATAAAGGTTGGGATGGCATTTTTAATGGTAAACCATGTAACCCTGATGTGTTTGGTTACTACATAACATATAAGTGTAATAATGGTCAGCAATCTTTCAGAAAAGGAAATGTTACGTTAATCAGGTAGCCTGAAATTTTAATGAAAAAATTTACTGAAACACCTCGCCTTATTTTACGTGAACTTGTAGCTACAGATGATAAAGGGATGTTTGAGTTAGATTCTAATGCTGAGGTTTTAAAATACCTTTATACCGAGCCCCAAACAAAAATTGAACAAAGCCTAGATGTTATTGCCTTTATAAGAAGACAGTATGAAGAAAACGGAATTGGTCGTTGGGCAGTTATTGAGAAACAAAGTGGAGATTTTATTGGTTGGGCTGGTTTAAAATTGGTGACACAAACTATAAATAGTCGTACGAATTATTACGATGTCGGATATCGTTTAATTCCACGCTATTGGGGTAAAGGTTACGCTACCGAATTATGTAGAGCATCTGTAGATTATGGTTTCAATGTTTTAAAACTAGATTTAATTTGTGCCACTGCATCTATGCACAATCTAGCTTCGAGAAAAGTTTTAGAAAAAAACGGATTAACTTTTATTGAAGAGTTTTTATACGATAACCAGCCAGAGGCCTGGTATGAAATAAGAAGATAGAATAAGCTTTCTATTCTATCTTCTTTAAATTAGGCACTCTTCTTTTTTCCAATCATAGAAAATAATTTTTCTATGCCGTCTAGTAATTTTTTTAGCAGGTCGAAGTATAATGTTACCATCATAGTTAAACACATGCTCCAAATAACACAGAGGTTAAACCAAAACGTTTGATATAATTGACCAAATATTTTTTTTTGTGGAGCAAAAAAGTGCGCGCTTCCATAATTGCTTTCTGGAACCAAGAAAATTGGATCAGTGCGTTGAATAAGTGTTCCGTTTATTTCTAAACATTTATCTCCTAAATCATTCGCATTTCTTAATTGGTTATTTAAAGTTTCGTTGTCATAATTTGCCGATAATAATCCAAATGCTACCTTATCTTCTTTAGTTCTATTAAGTTTTTCAACGATAGAATCCTTATCGTGACGGGCTTGTTTATCACGGTTTATATAATACTGTTTTAGCGACCCAGGCGTTGCATTTTGTAAATAATCTTTTAAAGCAGAGGTTATGCCTGTATTTACTTTACCTAAATATAAATTATCAAAATTGTTAAATTTCGCCATTCTAGGGTGCCTACTATACTCTTTACTAAGCTCATTTCTAAGCAGTGCAAGATCTTTTTCTACGTCGCTATTTTTCTTAACATCACCTAGTTCGCTTTCAATTTTCGAAATTTTAGCTGCCATCTTATCCGCCCAATAGTTCTTTTTATAATCAGACTCAGATATAGCTTTATCGTATTTGTAAAATAATTTCTCGTACTCGTTTGCTTTAAACTGGTTAACAGCTAATGCTTCATAAGCCCAGCGAGATGTCATAACTTCACCCACCCAAGGCACGCCGCCTTGTTTTGCAATGGTTGGGTTTAGTTTATCAAACTTAACCATTACACCACTTAATAATAATTGCGGAATGATTAGGAAAGGAATCATAATATAAATAGTTACCGCACTATTAAAGGCTGATGATATATTTAAGCCTAGCATATTAGCAAAACACGATGTAGTAAATAGCACCAACCAATAATCTACCCACATGCCTTTTATACCTAATACGCTGTTACCAACTAATAAAAAGGTTATGGTTTGTATAGCAGATAAAGTAAACATAATGCTTACTTTACTTAATAAGTAGCTATATCTGCTGAGGTTTAAGAACGATTCACGTTTTTGAATTTTCCTGTCGCGTATAATTTCTTCAGCACTAACAGTCAGTCCTATAAACAAAGCAACTACAATACTCATAAACATATAAATAGGTATATTTTCATTGTCATGATAAACATATCCTTTACCCGTTTCGGCATCTGTATTATAAAATCTAATAACGTAGGCTAAAATTAAAGCTAACACAGGCGCCTCTAATAAGTTAATTAATAAATACTGTGTATTGGTTAACTTACTTTTAATATCACGACTGGTATAAATTATAAACTGCTTTATTTTATTAGGAACTTTAAAGGTGCTTTCCGGAATATCAGTATGAGAACCTCCTCTGCCAATTTTACTTTCTATCAACTCACGATAATGGCCACTCCATTCTGCCGGAGAGAATTTTCGTTTGTTGGTTAAGTTTCCAAACTCGTCTACAACCTTAGTTTCAATAATATTAAATATCTGTTCCGGGTTAACGTTACCGCATGTTATACACTCACTTTCTTCACTATTTACATGGTTAACTAAGCGTTTAAAATAAATAACCGCATCAACAGGATTGCCATAATAAACAGGATAACCACCTACGTCTAATATCATCAGTTTATCAAACATTTTAAAGATGTCTGATGACGGTTGATGTATAACCACAAAAACTAATTTACCTTTTAAAGAAAGTTCTTTTAAAAGGTCCATAATATTCTCACTGTCCCTTGATGAAAGCCCTGATGTTGGTTCATCAACAAACATAACAGCTGGTTCACGAATTAACTCTAAACCAATATTTAAACGTTTTCTTTGTCCACCCGATATGGTTTTTTCTAGAGGAGAACCTACTTTTAAATCGCGTGTTTGCTCAAGCCCCAAATCGGTTAGGGTTTTCATTACCATTTGCGAAATGGTAGTATCATCTAAGTTCCCAAAACAAAGCTTGGCGTTATAAAAAAGGTTTTGGTAAACAGTAAGTTCTTCAATCAATAAATCATCCTGAGAAACCATCCCAATAACACCTTCTATTTTGTGTTTTTCGGTATGAATGTTTACTCCATTGATTAAAACAGCGCCGCCACTAGGGATTTCATTACTGTTTAAAACATTTAATAAGGTTGATTTACCGGCACCAGAGCCCCCCATTATACCAATAAGTTTACCGCTTTCTTCATTAATGTTAATGCCGCGTAAACCAAGTTTTCCGCCCGGAAACTTATATTCCAAATCTATTGCCTGAAAAGAAACTACGGTACTTGATTTATCAGCTAAAAACTTACTGATAATGTCAGAATAATAAATTGGTTTAACCTTAGCACTACGTAACGATGAACCCGGTGTTAAAATGTAAACTTTATTAGGGGTAAGGGCTTGCCCGTTTAAAACCAACTCCTGGTTACCAACTAATTTAAGCGCATACATGCCTACGCTTGGAATAGATATAACCCAAACTTCTATGCCTTCGTTAAACTGATCGCACCAAATATGTTTAAATGCATTTGTGTTTTTCTCTTTATCATTAATCACCAATAACTCGTAGGCATTAATGTTTGATTGTTTACCTTCTATGAAATATTTTAAATTGTTAAACTCTTCGTTGGCAATGTTAAATGTTTCGGCAACAGTAGTAACAAACTCATTTTCTTGTTCAGATATTTCGTTTGACGAGTGTATAAACTCAAGCAAACGTATAAGCACAACTATTTTTTGATTTTGTTCAAGCTCTTTGTTTATCTCTGTACAAATTTTTAAAACTTTTACCGAGTTAAGCGAAGTACGTTTGGCAGAGCCATCTTTCTTTTTGGCTACCTGATGGTGAGATTCTAAAAATTCGTCAAATACAGCTAAATATTGGTCAACTAACTCTTGGTTTAATTGTTGTTTTAAAAATAATTGTACAATGTTTCTGCCTGTGTTAGTTACGCCATCAACTTTTGCTATGATGGCAAAAAGTTGCATTAAGGCACGGAGTATTTGTTCACTCATATATCAATGATTAATTAATCAACCCGCAATTTAAAAAATATTGGCAGAAAATGCATTAAAAACATATTATTTAATCTGCTTTGTTTAAATGAGGTTCTATCCAATCAACGGCCTCATCAATGGTAAAACACAACTTAGTTGGCGTTAAGGGTTTAAAGAAATTTATAAAATTTTTAGCATCTAACCGAGATGCAGGATTTGTAGTTACAATGGCGCGCGCCATAAGCTTATCTTTTTCGGGGCTACGCTGGCTAAGTATAAACTTAAAAAACTCTTTAGATGGGGTATATAATGAGGCTATATTTACAATTATGGCATGAGGGCCATTTCCAACTAAAGTCCGTATAGTTTCAATAATTTTAATGCCTCTATCTACACTAACTGCCTCTTCTAAAATGCAATCAACGCACACAATATTAGCTTTTATTAGGTGGATAGATACAAAGCCCAAATCTACTCTATTCGACATTTCTTCCTGTGCAGACATAATTTTAAGCGTTTTTCGTCGCCTAAAAGTAGAGTTTAATCTTTAATTATCAAAATTTCATCTGTAATTTTACATTAAGCTGCCTGCCGGTAAGGTAATTTGGTACGGCATATTGAGAACCCGTAGCAGCTGTTATCCAAGTATAAGATACGGTGTTGTTTACACCCAATAAGTTCCAAACTTCTAAACTTATCCACGATGATTTTATGTAGTGAAACATATTCTTTTTAGGTAATGGTTTATTTTCCTTAATCAATTGATAGGAGAAACCAATATCTACACGTCTATAGGCCGGATACCTGAATTTATCGCTCATCAGCCATTTTTTCCCTAAAATGGTAACAGGTAAGCCTGTTCCGTAAATAAAATTAAGGCTCATTTTTGCCGAAGGAATTTTAGGTAAGTGGTCTTGAAAAAACATGTTAAAAGTTACCAATTGGTCAGTTGGACGAGGGATATACCCTTTTGGATTAAATACGCTATCCTTTTTCTGCGTAACAGAAATACCTGGATAGTAAGGTTGCCCATTTATATCTGTATAGCTATAGGAACCTAAGCCTGCTATTTTTTCGGCGGTGTGCATAACGCTCATGCTAATCCACGATTCTACGGTTTTAATAAACTCGCCATTTAAGCGTAAATCAATCCCGGTAGCATATCCTGTAGAGTTATTTGTACCGTAATAGCGTATCAAAACATTATCTACATCATACGGAATAATGTTTTTTAGTTGTTTATAGTACAAGGCTCCCATAAACTTAAACGGGCGTTTCCACATTTTAAAATTTACATCGCTTGATAGTACATAATGTATAGATTCTTGCGCTTTAATATCGGGGTTAACTTGTCCTTGCAGGTTTAACATCTCTCTAAACAAAGGTGGCTGATAATAATAACCATAAGATGCACGAAAAACCCAGTCTCTTTTCCAGTGTGGCATATAAGCTAATGTAACGCGTGGGCTAATTACATTTTGTTTATTATATGTCCAATAATTACTTCGTACCCCACCTGTAATGGTAACAGAAGATGTGTCTTTAAATTGTTTATCTAAAATATATTCGGCATAAGCCATACCACGCATAGTGTTTAAATTAGTTTCCGATTTTAGCACATAAGGTAAATCAACCGTTTGTGGATTGCCTTGAGGGGTACTATATCCGGCAGAATCTAAATAATTCCATTCGCTCATTTGATTCGAAATAATTTCTTCTTGTATACGAGCGCCCCACAAAAATGTTTGGTGACGCTTTAAAAATTTGCCTTTATGTTCGGCATTTAAAATAGTAGCGTTTAGATAATCTCTACCGTTATTTATATAAGTACCAACCCCAAGGTTATAAGCTGCTCCTCCAAAATTAGAGCTGCCAAAATCATTATTAAGCTGGTTTATATAATATTGCCCTTGTATGGTAAATGTTTGGTTTTCGTTATCGCGATATGCAGATGTGATAAACTTTAGCGTAAGACTATCTTTTGGTTTATAAGTAGCAGAAAGTGAGCCAAAATAAGTTTTATAATCACTAATTTCTTGCCCATCAAAATATACATTAAAACTTAATGCGTTTTGAAATGTACCAAAGGTTGTCTGTCTGTCTGTCGGTACAACTAAATATTTATTGTCAGATATCATAGCCAAACATTCTATCATAAATTTTGGCGAAATATCGAAAGTAAGATGTGCCTGCACATCATAAAAACTTGGTTTATACTCACCTTTGGTATCTAACGATTTTAATACATATTGTGTGTTACGATAACGTGCACCTATTTGCCATGAGAAAAGTTTGTTCTTAGTTACATCTTCTACACTAACACTTCCACCTAATAAACCACCTGATATAGAGGCAGCAAATTCGCGAGGTTTTCTGTATTGCACATCCAAAACAGAAGACATTTTATCGCCATACTTAGCTTCAAACCCACCCGACGAAAAATTAACGCTTGAAACCATATCGGGGTTAGGAAAACTTAAACCCACTTGTTGCCCGGTGCTTGCTAAAAACGGACGAAAAACCTCTACATCATTTACGTAAACCAAATTTTCATCAAAACTACCACCACGTACCGAATAGGTAGAACTTAACTCATTACTGCTTTGCACACCTAAACCTTGCGACAAGATTATTTTACTAATATCGGGCGTAGGGCCTGCCAGTTTAAAATAATCTTTTGGTTGTATGTAAACCATGTCCTGCTTACGGTTTTCTCCAATTACGGTTACGTCCTCAATAGCATTTTTAAAAACAAGCCTAGGGTTAATGGTTATTTTTTCATTTGGCTTAGCTGTAATTTTGGCGTTACTAATTTTATAACTCAAATTAATAAAATCTAACTCAACTTCTTTGTTAGCAGGTATTGAAATTTGATATTTTCCATCAGCATCAGTAAAAACAGGAGCTACATGCCCATCGGCAGTAACAACCGATACATCTTGAATGGGATTATTACTTTCATCAACCACTCTGCCGCTAACAATTGCCGTTTGCGCATAAAGTGTAGAAAATATACCTACACAAAAAACAAATAATATTTTAATGAAATTGGTCTGCAAAGGTTAGTTAACGCACATAAGCTACAAATATTGCATTTTTTTGCGAAACGGCTATTTTTGTTAGCAATTAAAAAGAACTTAAAGGCATTGTTTATTGCCTGTTTACAATTGCTTTTTACATTTACGCATGATTACAAAAGACGTACCTAAAAAATTATTTCTGTTAGATGCTTATGCACTTATATATCGTGCTTTTTTTGCATTTAGCAGCAACCCACGCATTAACTCGCAAGGTTTAAACACATCGGCCATATTTGGCTTTACTAACACTTTGTTAGAGGTTTTAAATAAAGAAAAGCCTACGCATTTGGCAGTAGTGTTTGATTTATCGGGCCCTACACATCGTCATATAGAGTTTGAAGCTTACAAAGCGCATCGCGAAGAAATGCCCGATGATTTAAAAAAATCAATTCCATATATTTTTAAATTGTTAGAAGGATTTAATATACCTGCTTTATCGTTTCAGGGTTTTGAGGCTGATGATGTAATTGGTTCTTTAGCTATGCAGGCTGAAAAGAAAGGCTTTACTACTTACATGATGACACCCGATAAAGATTACGGGCAACTGGTAGATGAAAATACATTTATATATAAGCCAGCTCGTTTGGGAAATGGTGCTGAAATTTTAGGTGTGAAAGAAATTTGCGACAAATGGCAAATTAAAAATGTAGCACAGCTAATTGATATATTAGGCTTGATGGGCGATACGGCCGATAACATACCCGGCATACCGGGAGTGGGAGAGAAGACCGCCATTCAATTAATTAAAGATTTTGATTCGGTTGAAAATTTATACCTGAATACAGATAAACTGAAAGGCAAATTAAAAGAAAAAGTAGAACTAAATAAAGATAAAGCAGTTCTATCTAAGCGCCTTGCAACCATAACACTTGATATACCAATTGAGTTACACGATAAAGAATTAGTGCGTAAAGAAATTAATAGAGAAGCCTTGCGTGAAGTATTTAAAGAATTGGAGTTTAGAGCTATTGCGCAAAAAGTGTTGGGCGAAGATGTTACAGAGGGTGTTACAGAACAATGGCAGGGAAATAAAACAACTGCTACAAAAGAGGCTAACGCACCTGTTGGAAAAAAAGCAAACTCTGCCCAGGTTGATATGTTTGCTACTGAAACAGATGTTGCTACAACCGAAGAAGAAACCGAAGCGCCGAAAATTTTTAAAACGGCTGCCGATACAGCGCACCAGTATTTTTTAATGGATACTAAGGAGAAACGTACTGAGCTTCTAAATATATTAAATCAACATACCGATTTTTGCTTTGATAGCGAAACCACAGCACTTAATACATTTGAGGCTGAGATTGTTGGATTATCTTTTGCTGTAAAGCCGTTTGAGGCATATTACGTTCCGTTTCCAAAAGAGCAAGCTGAAGCGCAACAAATCATAAATGAGTTTATTCCTCTATTCTCTGATGAAAGCAAAACACTTATTGGGCAAAACATTAAATACGATTTACAGGTTTTAAAAAACTATAAGGTTGAAATAAAAAACAAGTTATTTGATACCATGATAGCACATTTCCTTATTAGTCCGGAAACGCGCCATGGAATGGATATACTGGCTGAGACTTACTTGAATTATTCGCCCATAAGCATAGAAACCTTAATTGGTAAAAAAGGCAAGAACCAAGGCAGTATGCGCGATGCAGATATAGAAGCCATTAAGGAATATGCTGCTGAAGATGCGGATGTAACATTACAATTAGAAAAAGTTTTTGCACCTCAATTACATGAAAATAAATTAGAGAAATTATTTAATGATGTTGAGGTTCCTTTGGTGCATGTGCTTTCTGATATGGAGTACGAGGGAGTTAAAATTGATATCAAAGTTTTGAACGATTATTCCGTTGAACTTGAAAAAGACGTAGTGAAAATTGATACAGAGATACAAGCACTGGCAGGCACTCCTTTCAATATAGCATCGCCAAAACAGGTTGGCGAAATTTTATTTGAGTATCTTAAAATTATTGATAAGCCAAAAAAAACAAAAACAGGTCAGTATTCAACAGGTGAAGATGTGTTATCTAAATTAACCGATAAGCATCCTATTGTTTCTAAAATATTAGAGTACCGCGAGGTGGTAAAATTAAAAAACACTTATGTAGATACATTGCCTTTATTGGTTAATGCAAAAACAGGACGCGTGCACACATCATACAATCAGGTGGTAGCGGTTACCGGACGTTTAAGTTCTGATAATCCTAACCTGCAAAATATTCCGGTGCGCACCGAACGTGGGCGATATATCCGTAAAGCATTTGTACCTAGAGATGAGCACCACATTTTGTTAAGTGCAGATTATTCGCAAATAGAATTGCGTATAGTTGCGTCTATAAGTAAAGACCCAAATATGTGTGAGGCTTTCAGATTAGGGAAAGACATTCACACGGCAACTGCCGCAAAGGTTTATGGCATTGATGAGGCTGAGGTTACTAAAGAAATGCGTTACAAGGCTAAAAGTGTAAACTTCGGCATTATATACGGGCAGGGAGCTTTTGGCTTGGCAGAAAACATTGGGGTGTCACGTACCGAGGCTAAACAATTAATTGATAATTATTTTAGAGAATATTCGTCTATTAAAAAATATATGGACGATACCATAAATTTTGCCCGCGATAATGGTTATGTGCAAACGCTATTAGGCAGAAAACGTTGGTTACGCGATATAACATCAAGTAATGCCGTGGTACGCGGTTTCGCCGAGCGAAATGCTATTAATGCCCCTATACAAGGCTCTGCAGCCGATATGATTAAAGTTGCAATGATTGACATTCAGAAAGAATTAAAAAAGCAGAATTTTAAAAGCAAAATGATTTTGCAAGTACATGATGAGTTAATTTTTGATGTTGAAAAATCGGAATTGGAAACAATTAAACCTATTATAGAAAACCACATGAAAAATGCCATGCCTTTAGATGTACCACTTGAAGTTGGCATGGGCACTGGCATAAACTGGTTAGAAGCGCATTAATAATCATAAAATAAATAGTTAAAATGGAAAGCTTATCACCAAACATTTTTGTAAAAGACATAAATAAAACTATTGAGTTTTATAAGCATTTGGGTTTTGAAGTAACTATGTCAGTACCCGAAACAGGTAACGATTTTATATGGGTTAAGATGACAAACAGCAAGGTTACTTTTATGTTTCAAACCTATGATAGCCTGGCTAATGAGTTGCCTGAAATAAGTCGTAAAGACGGGGCTTCGCTATTGCTGTATATTAATCTTAAAGACATACGTGCTTTTTTCGAACGCATTAAAGATAAGGTTACCGTGTTAAAGGGCTTAGAGAAAACCTTTTACGGAGCTACCGAGTTTTCTATTAAAGACAATAATAACTACGTACTTACTTTTGCCGAACACGAACATTAATTCATAAAATAACTATCTTCGCAATCAAAAAAATAAACCTCATGAAAAGTATTGCATTACAAGATAAACATATATCCCTAGGCGCTAAAATGATTGAATTTGCGGGTTACAATATGCCTGTAAGTTATAGCGGATTAAATGATGAACATGCTACAGTAAGAAACGCCGTTGGTGTTTTTGATGTGAGCCACATGGGCGAGTTTATTTTAAAAGGAGACAATGCGCTAGATTTAATTCAACGCGTTACCAGCAATGATGCATCGGTTCTTACAGATGGTAAAGCTCAATATTCTTGCCTGCCAAATGGTAAAGGCGGCATTGTAGATGATTTGTTGGTTTACCGCATTGATGAAAAAACATATATGTTGGTGGTTAACGCATCTAATATTGATAAAGATTGGAACTGGATTAGTAGTCATAACACCAAAAGTGTTGATATGAAAAACATATCTGACAGAACATCTTTATTGGCTATACAAGGTCCAAAGGCTATAGATACACTGCAAAAACTAACTTCGGTTAAATTAGCCGATATACCATATTACAGTTTTACAAAAGGTACTTTTTGTGGATGTGATAATGTAGTTATATCAAACACAGGTTATACAGGTGCGGGTGGTTTCGAAATTTATTTTGATAATGAACACGCCAATAAAATATGGGATGCCATTTTTGAAGCGGGTAAAGAATTTGGTATAAAACCTATAGGGCTTGGCGCACGCGACACACTTCGCCTTGAAATGGGTTTTTGCTTATACGGAAACGACATTGATGATACTACATCTCCTTTAGAAGCAGGCTTAAGTTGGATTACCAAATTCACGAAAGACTTTACAGATAAAAACTATTTATTAGCTCAAAAAGAAAAAGGTTTAAGCAGGAAATTGGTTGGTTTTGAAATGATTGATAGAGGCATCCCTCGTCATGGTTATCCAATTGTTGATGCTGCAGGAAATAATATTGGTGTAGTCACATCAGGTACACAATCGCCAACATTAAATAAAGCTATTGGCATGGGCTACGTAAAAACAGAATTTGCTAAAGCTGATACTGAAATTTTTGTACAGATACGTGATAAAAATATTAAAGCTGTAGTAACTAAAATTCCTTTTTTAAAGAAATAAGAAAGGCTTACCAAGCTTCGCCGCCTTCGTGCTCTTCATCTTCATGATGTTCCTCATCTCCCTCGTGTTCATCATCTTCACCTTTTTCTACTAAATCGCTTTCGTCTTCGTGTAAAGAGGTTTCTTCTTCTTCATCAAAAACTAATTTTTCATCAGCAATTGCTTTGTAAACTTCGTCGTCTATAATTTTTTCATCGGCAGTGCCGTTTTCTACTTCTTCTTTTAATTTGGCAATCAGTTTTTGTTTGTATTGTTTAGGGGCTGTACCAAGGCTTTTTATGCAACGTGGATAAGTTGCTTTTATATCTTCAGGCACAAGTTTTATAAGTTCTATAAATAACGACCAGCAAGCCTCTTTATCATATAAAAAAACAAATCGTTGGTTGGGCTGCTCAATAAACGAAGCAATTTTTGTGGTCTTCATCAACTTAATGCCTGGCTCTAAATCTTCTTCTAATAAAGTAATTTCGCTGCCTTTGCTCCAATAATCATCACTCGAAAAAAAAGCACCCGCATGCTTTGCATCAAAATTTATGCTTTGTAAAATAATTTGAAAGAAATCAAAAAAAGTTTGAGAAGATCTTATTT
>JABDCR010000027.1:35778-35980 GCA_013288015.1 Bacteroidota bacterium
CTATATCACGAGAAATGTCTTCGTAATCTTCAAACGTAATTCTAAATTTATAAATGGCCATAGCGCAATATTTTGCCATAAAATTACACCTTTTTATTTTATGCAATCAAAGTTGATTAATAAATAGTGTGTTAGTAAATAAATTAACTTTTTAATAAGTTGCCTTTAAAACAGTATAGTTTTTTTCTATGGGATTATAGCT
>JABDCR010000028.1 GCA_013288015.1 Bacteroidota bacterium
AGATTTGGTAAATGCATTACAACGTGTGGTGCAACAGCTAGATATAGAAAACTCAAACACAAAATTGGATGTGTTTATGAGTAATATGAGTGATTTAACGCGCGATAAAAAGAAAATAGTGCTTAATAGCCACGATAAAATGCATATTGTTAGTTTAAACGAAGTAATAAGGTGCGAGGCTGATAGAAACTATACACAGTTTTTTTTATTCAATAAAAAAAGTGTGTTGGTTTCCCGCCCTCTGAAAGATTATGATGATATGTTAAGCGAGTTTGGGTTTTTTAGATGCCATCACTCACACTTAATTAATTTAGAATTTGTTGATAGGCTTGAAAAAAAAGAAGGTGGCATTTTGGTTATGAAAGATGGTTCTGAAGTTTTAGTAGCTTCAAGAAAATACACCGAGCTTATAGCTGCTCTGCATAAATTTTAACATTTATTCTAACTCGCAGTTATACAAAAAAAGGTAGCGGCAGCACATTTGCAAGTATGTTTATTTTTTTTGACCTACCTTTGGTTTAAATATAAAACCATGAAAAAAATATACTGTTTATTATTTACTTTTATAAGTGTAATTACAAATGCGCAAACTATTTTTTCAATTGCAGGCGGTACAGGCGGAGGATATGGGGGAGATGGTGGGCCTGCTACTTCTGCTCAGTTAGGCTTAATGCAAGGCCCTATAACAAAAGATGCAGCAGGAAATATTTATATACCCGATATGAATAATCAAAGGGTACGTAAAGTTGATGCTGTAACAGGCATTATTACTACTATTGCGGGTAATGGTACAGCAGGGTATAATGGAGATGCTATTGTGGCTACTTCTGCTCAATTAAATTACCCTTCTTGTGTTTTATTAGATGCTGCAGGAAACATATATATTGGCGAATATTCTGGGTATAGAATTCGTAAAATAGATGCGTCAACCGGATTAATTAGTACAATAATTGGTAATGGCTCTTATACTTATAATGGGAATAATATTGTGGCAACCTCTGCCACTACTAAAGAAATTGGAGGCTTAGGAATAGATGCAGTAGGAAATATTTATTTTTCGGATATGGGAAATCAAATAATACGAAAAATTATAGTTTCTACTGGAATGGTTCAAACTGTTGCTGGTACGGCAGGGTCAAATGGCTTTAGTGGAGATGGAGGGCAAGCAACTTCAGCTCAATTATCTACACCATATGCAATTGCATTAGATGCATCTGCAAATATTTTTATTGCTGATAGAGCAAATAATAGAATAAGAAAAGTAATTGCTTCTACTGGAATTATTTCCACATTTGCAGGCAGAACTAACACCATGTATGATTATAATGGTGATGGTTTTGCAGCTGATACAGCAGATCTTGATGCACCATGGGGAGTAGCTATAGATGCTTCAAGCAATGTTTATATTGCAGATACAGATAATGACCGAATTCGTAAAGTAAACACTAGCGGTATTATAAGTACTATTGCTGGTAATGGGGTTAGTGCTTCTCACGGTAATGGAGGTCCTGCTGACTCATCAGAAGTTTATCGACCATTTGGTGTATATGTTGATGCTTGTGGAGGAGTTTATATAACAGAATATGGTGGAAGTTATAGTATCAGAAAAATATCTGATTATATTGTATCTGTTTCAACAACAAAAACTTCGTGTAATGGAGTTTGTGATGGAACTATTAATATATCTGCATCAGGTGGTGCCGGTTCATATACTTATTCTTGGAATGGAGGATTAGGATCAGGTTCAAGCCCTACAAATGTTTGCTCCGGGATTTATATGGTAATTGTTAATGATGCCAATGGTTGTAAGGTAAACGCTTATGCAACGGTTTCTCAGCCAAATGTACTTTCTATATTAGCTACACAAACGCATAGCGCCAGTTGTATAAATGATGGTAGTGCAAGTGCATCTGTTTCTGGAGGCACAGTCCCATATACCTATGCGTGGTCAAATAGTAGTTCTATTAATACTGCTTCAGGATTAAGTGCAGGAAATTATAGTTTAATGGTAACAGATAATAATAACTGCGTTGCAACGCAAACAGTTACAATAGCGCCAAACTTGGTTCAAATTGGATTTTCAAACACTAATCCTTCATGCCATTGGGGTGTAAATCAGGGTAACGGAAGTATAAGCACATTAGTTTCAGGAGGAACTTCTCCCTATTCTTATTCTTGGTCAAATGGAGGTATAACTTCAAACATTAGTGGTATTTGTGCAGGAAATTATACTTTAACGGCTACAGATACAAACGGATGTTTTACAACTCAGGTAGATAATCTTAGCAATGCTTCTGTAATTTATTCATCTGCTCCAATATGTATGGTTACAGTTGATTCTGCTTCGCAACATAATATTGTTGTTTGGGATAAAACACCTTTTAACGACGTAGATAGTTTTCTGATTTATAGAGAAACAACAACTAATGTATATAAATGTATAGGCTCACAATCTTATGCTTCATTAAGTCAATTTATTGATACGGTAAGAACTCTTTATTTTCCTAACACAGGAAATCCAAACGCGGGTACCTACCGTTATAAAATTCAAATGTTTGATACTTGTGGTAATTATAGTCAGTTAAGCCCTTATCACAATACAATCTACATATTAAATAATAGTGGTACTTTTTATTGGACTCAACCATATACCATTGAAAATGGAGCTAACCCTGTTAGTAGTTATGTACTTATGAGGGATAATTTAAGTAATGGTAATTGGCAGCAAGTTAATAGTGTTGCAGGTTCACAACAAACTGTAGCAGATCCATTATATACCGTTTATCAAAGTACAGCTTCATGGCGCGTACAAACAGTATGGAATATAACCTGTACACCTACTTTACGGTTAAATGGTAATCAAACGACAAGTAGTAGTTTTAGTTCATCTTACTCAAACACTTACCGTAATATTACAACTTCAATAAATACTAATTCTATAAATAATCATGTATTAATATATCCTAACCCAACTAATGGTGTTTTTGTTATAGAAACAAACTCTACCGAAAAACAAATAGTACAAGTATTTGATGTAAACGGTAAATTAGTAATTACTCAAACTATAAATGGTACAACAAGTATAGATGCAAGTAATTTAAACGAAGGTGTTTATAATATGACAATTATAGGGAACGAGGGAGTAGCAAATAAAAGGTTGGTAATAGTAAGGTAACCTTGCTAATAATCATGTTTTTTAAACTCGCTTATGTAGTAATTAAATGATGTGGTATCCTTTTTATCTTTAGCATATTGAGCTAAACGCAAGTATACATCTTTAAAATCTGGCTGATTGGGTTGTTGTGTTATAACCTTTTTCCATAGTGGTACAGCTTGTTCTACCCTTCCGGTTTTTGAATAAACGTTTGCTATATGATAAATTGCATATAAGTCTCCTTGTTTAGATGCTAACACAAATTCTTGTTCAGCTTCCTTATACATTTGTTTACTTAAATAAATTACACCTAAATTATCATGTAGTATGTAGTAGTAGCTAACTCTGTTGTTAGGATGAATAATACCGTAAACTGAATCGCGTTTTAAAGCTATTTTATACATTTCTATAGCTTGATTTTGCTTCCCCACTATATCATAATCTCCTGCAAGGTTAACGCATGGCACAACGCTATATGCTGAGGTTTGCATAGCACTGGTGTTAAAGTTAAACCTGGTTTTAAAAATTTCTAATCGGCTATTAGTAATCCACACTAAAGCTGCAATGTATATTGCAGGAACAATCCATGTTTTTTTATCTGAAATGGATAAGTTTTTCATCCAATCGGTTTCTGCCGTAAGAATTATAAAACCTATAATTGGAACATATAATCGGTGTTCAAGTCCTTCAACTAACCTGGCAGAAAAAGATGGTGCTAAGAAAATGAGAAACCAAGCTATACCAAATAATATAAAAAACCATCTTTTATTTTTCGAAAGAAAGATGGCGGCGGCGATAATTAATAAAGCAATAATTACTTGTATGTAATTTACATCTTCCATCATGCACATTACAGATAAGTTGAATGGAAGAATGGCTTTGCCAATATATTGCAATATAAAAGGCACATTGTTTAAGAAATTTGATAAGGCTGCATGTAAACTGTTATCAGTTGTAGAACCTTCTATGGCAGCTTTTCTTAAGAAAAACCAAGGAATGATAAATAATAGATATCCTAAAACAAGTTTAGACCAGGTTGATTTAAAACTATCTCTTGCGTAAAAGCCAAGGTAACCTAAACATAAAACCGAAAGCATAATGCCATTCTCTTTAGTAAATAAAGCACAACCAAAAAACACAATATGCCATACTAAGTCTTTATTTTCTTTTGTTTCGATATACTTGAGCAAGAAAATAAAACTCGATAGCACAAAAATGGCCAGCAAAGTGTCGTTCCGCCCTGGTATCCAAGCTACGGCTTGATCAACCACGGGATGAATGGAAAACAAAAGCGTTAATAAAAAGATGGCAATTGAATTTACTTTAAGTCTGTATAGTAGCGCGAATAAAAGCAAACAAGCTGTTAGGTGATAGAGGATATTTGAAAAATGATACCACCGTGGTTTAGCATTACCAGCAATATGCGCATCTATCATAAACGAAAGCGTAAGCATTGGGCGATAATAATCTTTTTCGCTATCCAAAGCAGTGCCGCTATACATTACGTGTTTGGTAAATGCGGTTGGCACATTATTAAAATTTTTTATGAACTTATAATTGGTTTCTATTAGTGTAGTGTCATCAAGACCAATGTACTCGTAGCTTACTATACGGGCATACATAAAAAAAACAAACACACTTATTAAAATAAGTTGTAAACGTTTGTTTTGGAAAAAACCTTGTTGAGGTTGAGCTGATTGGGTACTTTTAGATTGTTTTTTCATTACACAAAATATCGGCTATCTGCGTAATTATTTTTTATCCTTCACGTCCATTTTAGAGATAGCCATCATCTGGCGCATGGTTTGTTGCATGCCTTCTGTGCTTCCGTCTAAAAAGATAACGTTGCCTTTGCCATGTTCAGCAAAGTTTTTAACTGCTTCGGTCCACATACTAAACAAAATAAGTGAGGCATCTAAATTAGCATCCTGCATTAATTTAGCTGATTGACTCATTCCTCTAGCAACTTCTTCTCTAAACAAAGCAACACCTTGTCCGCGTAATTGTGCTGCATCTTTTTCTGCCTGAGCGGCAATTTTAATAGCATTACCCTCTGCCTCGGCGCCTTTGGTTTTGGTAATTAATAGAGCTTGTCCCTCATTTTCTGCTGCTGCTTTTAAGTTATTTGAAGCAACTACTTTAGCCATTGAGCGTATAACTTCTTCATCAAAAGTAATGTCATTTAACTGTAAATCAATTAAATGGTAACCCCATTCTTCTAATGTTTTATCTAATTGGTCTTTAATTTCTAATACAATATCACGGCGTAATAAAAGCACTTCACTTTGCTTTTTGGTGGCTACAAAAGCACGTACCGAGCCTTCTACTGAGCGAACTAAGGCTTGCATTAAATTGCGCTCGTCAATAAACTTAAAAGCAACACTTTTAATGGTCTGCTCATCAGTATTAAATACAGCGTATAAAAGCATAGCTGTAAAGTTTACATTGGCTTGGTCTATGGTAACTGCCTGAAAACCCATCTCTGCCGATCGGTTTTGAATAGATATTTTTTTAAATACTTTTTCAATAATCGGAATTTTAAAGTTTAACCCCGGATGTAAAATACGGTTATACTTACCAAAAATGGTGGTTACTGCTACCGTGCCTTGTTGTATACTTACAAAAGAAGTAAGTATAACGGCAAGTGCTAAAAACATCAATAGAATAGGAAATACTGCCTGCATAATTTTTAATTTTAAGTGAAATTAGTAATTTTAAAGAATGCGAGGCATATTATTTATTTATTTATTTATTATTTCTTTGAGCACCTGCCTTGCTCAAAAATCTAAAACAGATACCACACGTACTTTAGACCCGGCTGCTGATTTATATAAAGTATCAATGAAACTTATAGATTCTTTAAAATATAAGGATGCTATTAAGTTGCTTGAAAAAGCGACAAGAATTAAAAAAGATTATGCCGAAGCCTTCAATAAAATTGCTTTTTGTTATATGCAATTAAATGATTTTGCATCGGCGCAAAAAAATCTGGAATTTTCTTTAAAATACGACCCTGATAATTTTAATTGTATTAAATATTTGGGTAGAGCCTGTTATTTAAATAAGAAATACGATCAAGCAAAAAAATATTATGATAGTGCTGATTCATTGGTATCACATGATATTGAATTGATGTGTTACATAGCTGAGTTACGGGCATTTGGTCAAGATTTAAAGGGTGCATTAGATATGTATAATAATATTACTTATGAAAGGGATAATTATGCACCGGCCTATCTTGGACGTGGCATGCTTAAGTTTAAGCAAAAAGAGTACCCTTATGCTATAAAAGATATAGAACAAGGGTTAGCTTTATCGAAGTACCAAAAAATTGACGATAATATTTATTTGAGTTTAGCACAAAGTAAGTTTGAAGCGGGCGATTATAAAGGAGCCGTAAAGGTTTTTGATACATTAGTAAAACGAAACCCAAAAAATGAGTTTGCTCTTACCTATCGAGGGGCAAGTAAAATTTATGTGAATGATTTTTCGGGTGCTGTAAAGGATTTAGATGAGGCTATAAAACTAAACCCTAAGAGTTATATTGCCTATAATTTTAGAGGAACGGCTAAAGGGGGCTTAAAACAAAATGTGGAAGCTTTAAAAGACTTTGATTTTTGCATAAAACTTAAAGTAGATTATGCCTCGGTTTATGTTAATCGTGCAGCAATTAGAATGGCAAGTAAGGATAAGAGAGGAGCTTGTGAAGATTTAAATAAGGCTGACCAACTGGGTAGTGATATAGCCATTCAATATTTACAACAATTTTGCGGTGGAGATAGAGTGGGGATGGAGCGATAGATTAGCTGCTTTTCTTTTCTGTGTATTTTTTGAGAGAAGCATTGGCTTGTTGTTGAATTTTATTTTGCATAAAAGATGTCCAACCCAATAAATAACCTTTAAAACCAAAGGCTTGCTTTGCCCATTTATAAATATCAAAAGTATCGGTGTGTTTTATGATTTTTCCGTTGGCAAATTCAAACTCGGCAGAAATTACATTAATTACTTTTCTACCTGTTGCACTAAAAATATATTCGGCTACCCAATTTGCACTTCCTGTTTTATCATCCGCCTTAACGTTGTTAAATGTAAGATGTATGTTGCCTTTGTTTCTGTTAAGTAACATGCGCCACATATTTTTAGCATCTTCTCCTTTTAAAGTGCCAAAGGCAGGGTCTTTAAACTGAACGGCATTATCATAACAACTTACCATTCCTTCTGCATCACCTTTAGCAAAGGAATTATAAAAATGGCTTATAAGTTCTGCGTTTGTCACAAGTAGTTAATAAAACTTCTTCTTTTCAGTAACCATGCGTTTAAGTAATATACTTGGGCGATAGCGATCATCACCATAATCTGCATGTAATGCTTTTAATTGCTGATATATAGTTTCAATGCCAATTTCATCGGCCCATTTTAATAAACCTTTTGGGTAGTTTACACCTTTTGTCATTGCTAAATCAATGTCTTCTCGGTTGCCTATTTGCATATAAAGTGCGTCAGCGGCTTCATTTATAAGCATAGCAATAATGCGTGTAAAAATTTCTTTGCCTAATAATGTATCTTTTTTAGGCTGAGGTGCTTCTGTTACAGTATAATCGTAAAAACCTTTGTTAGATTTTCTGCCATAAAAACCTGCTTCAACCAAACGTTTCTGACAAAGATTAGGACGATAACGAGCGTCAAAGTAAAATTGTTTCCAAACAGTTTCTGTTACGGTGTAGTTTACATCGTGCCCTATTAAATCAGTTAACTCAAAAGGTCCCATTTTAAAACCACCAATTTCTTTCATGACCCAATCAATAGTTGGTATATCGGCAATGCCTTCTTCGTAAATTTTCATAGCCTCGCCATAAAACGGACGAGCAATTCTGTTTACAATAAAACCGGGGGTATCTTTACAAAGCACAGGTAACTTACCCCAGCTTTCTATCAATTTTTTGCAAGTTTGTGTAATACTATCATTAGTTGCAATGCCCGGTATAATTTCTACCAAGGGCATTAAAGGTGCGGGGTTAAAAAAATGTATGCCTAACACCTGCGTTGGGTTTTGGCAAGCTGCTGCAATAGATGTAACCGATAAAGATGAGGTGTTGGTAGTTAAAATACATTTGCCTTCCGTGATTTTTTCTAATTGAGAAAACACTTGCTTTTTTATATCCAGGTTTTCTACAATAGCTTCAATTATTAAGTGGCAAGGTTTTAAACCCTCAATATTTTCTATAAAAGAAATATGAGCTGTTACTTCATCACTTTTTTGTTGCGTAATTTTTTGCTTCTCTACTAATTTGGCAAGTGTAGTTGCTAAATTTTGTTTTGCTTTTTGTAATGAAGGGGCATTGTTATCATATAACAAAACTTGATGCTCTGCCATAGCTGCCACTTGCGCAATACCGCTGCCCATAGCACCAGAACCTATAATGCCAATAACTGATTTTGAGTTTAATTCCATTTTGTGAAACTAAACAGTCATAATTTCTTTCTCTTTATGTTCTAAATGCTTATCGCATTTACTCACATACTGGTCGGTAAGTACTTGTATTTTTGCTTCGGCATCTTTAGCCTCATCTTCAGGTAAAGGGGGTTTCTTGCCTTTTAATATTTTAATTTCTTCCATTGCATCTTTACGTGCACCTCTAATACCAACTTTAGCATCTTCAGCTTCTTGCTTGGCTTTTTTCACTAAATCCCTTCTGCGTTCTTCGGTAAGTGGTGGGATAGAAATACGAATTAAAATACCATCATTTTGTGGATTAAGTCCTAGGTTAGCAGCTTGTATAGCTTTTTCAATAGGCGTTAGCATGGTTTTTTCCCAAGGCTGAATAATTAATGTACGCGCATCTTGTGTGTTTACATTGGCCGTTTGGTTAATTGGCATTCTGGTGCCATGATAATCAACCGATACATTATCTAATATAGCGGGGTTAGCCTTTCCGGCACGTATTTTAGTTAGTTCTTGCTCTAAGTGCATAATGCTTTTTTCCATTAAGCCATCAGCTTTATCGTAAACTGTTTTTACTTCGGGGTTCATAATTTTAAAAATTAGTTACGCAAAAATAACGTTTTTTAGTTAGGAGATACCGATTAGATATCCGCAATGTTTTAAAGAAATTACTATATTTATTGCGCAAAAATCAATTGTATGGCAAAAACAAACCCTAAAGTAGACGCCTATATTTTAAAGGCACAACCCTTTGCACAACCTATTTTAAATCATTTACGCAAATTGGTACATCAGGCTTGCCCTGATGTGGAGGAGACTATTAAATGGGGCTTTGCTGCTTTTGATTATAAAGGCCCGTTTTGCACTATGGCCGCTTTTAAACAGCATTGTGCTTTTGGCTTTTGGAAAGCAGCTTTAATGAAAGATGCTGATAAATTAAAAAGGGCTCAAGGCAACTCTATGGGGCATTTAGATAGGCTTACTAGTTTAAAAGATCTTCCGTCGGACAAACAAATGATTAGCTATTTAAAAGAGGCTATGAAAATAAATGAGGCAGGACTTAAATTAGTTCCCCGTAAAAAAAACACAGATGAAAAACCATTAGCGGTCCCACCTTATTTTAAAACAGCTTTAAGTAAAAATAAAAAAGCGGCGGAGCAGTTTGCAAATTTTGCACCTGGACAAAAGAAAGAATACATTTTGTGGTTAACCGAAGCTAAAACCGAAGAAACCCGAAATAAACGCATGGAGCAGGCTGTTGAATGGATTAGTGAAGGGAAAATCAGGAATTGGAAATATTTGAAAAAGTAAGTTTAAGCCTTTATTGCGAACTTTATTTGCTTTAATAATTCTCTGGCATCATCTTCATTGAGTTGAACGCCCAAACGGTACGTTTTTGCGCCGTAGGTAAACGAAATACTTTCGGCACCCACTACCCAAAAAGACTCATTCATAAATTGAAAAAAATCATTTTTATTTTTTTCTACCAGTTGTAAGTCTTTTATAAGCTCTATATCAAATTCCAGTTTTTTACCACGACCCGCTATATCTCTCCAGTAATTAAACTTGCCACTTTTAATCCATATTTTTTCTTTACCAAATTTTTTAAATAAAAAGGCTTTGCCAATTTTAAACTCAAAGTAAGCCCAAAAGCCTAACCAAACAAGTATGGCGGTTTTTGTGTTTACATTGGTAAGTGTAAAGTAGTTAGCCAATATTACAAAACCGCTAACTGTCCATAAAAAAAACCAGGCAAAAAGCATATATAGCTTCCAGTTGGCATCGGTAGGTATAATTACAAAACTGCTTACACCATCAGCTTTTAAGGTGCTTATTCTTTTACCAATAACATCTATATTATTCTCCTTCTTCACTTTCTTCTAAAGCTTTATGGGTACTATATTTTCTCCATTTGTCTAATAAATTTTTCATATCATCAGGCAAATCGCTTTCAAATTTCATCATTTTTTTGGTTGCCGGATGTTCTATTTCTAAAAATTTTGCGTGTAAGGCTTGTCTTTGGCAAAGCGCAAAACAATTTTCTACAAACTTTTTGTAGGTGGCTGTTTTAGTTCCCTTTAGTATTTGGTCGCCACCATAATCTACATCATTAAAAATACGATGCCCAATAGATTTCATATGTACACGAATTTGGTGCGTGCGCCCGGTTTCAAGCGTGCATTCAACCAACGTAACATAACCAAAGCGTTCTAATACTTTATAATGTGTTACAGCATGTTTGCCCTGTGTTTCATCGGTAAACACATCCATAATTTTTCTATTACGAACATTTCTGCCAACATTACCCGTAATAGTTCCTTCATCATTTAAAACATTTCCCCAAACAAGGGCAACATATTTTCTAGTTAAATCGTGGTCAAAGAATTTTTTAGCAAGTAGGGTTAAAGCAATTTCATTTTTTGCAACAATTAAAATACCCGATGTGTTTTTATCTATACGATGAACCAACCCTGGGCGAGGTGCATAAATATCGGTGCCCACTTTGCTTTGTGCAGGCGGTAAATTATTAAAATGAAATAGTAATGCGTTTACCAATGTACCATCTTCGTGCCCAAAGGCAGGGTGTACAACCATTCCGGCAGGTTTATTCACAATCATAATATCAGCATCTTCATACATGATATTTAATGGAATATTTTGCGGAATTAACTCAAAATTTTTGGGAGGATGAGGTAATAAAATGGTTATAACATCAAATGGCTTGACTTTATAACTAGATTTTACTGATTTTCCATTTACCTGTATGTTGCCTCCATCGGCAGCAGCTTGTATTTTAGTACGAGACGCATTTGCCAGTTTGTGTAATAAATATTTATCTATACGTAAAAGAGCTTGCCCTTTATCTACTTCAATGCGGTGGTGTTCAAAAAGTTCTTGTTCGTCTTCCAGTAAATTTTTCCCTTCTATCATTTTGCTATTATAAGTTTCTGGGTATCGGTAAAGCCTTTATTAGTAAGGGCTTTTACCAAATACACACCACTTTGCAAAGATAGTGTATTTATTTTTTTGATAGAATCATCGGTTTGTTGCAATACTATATTACCTAATAAATCTGTTATAACTACATTAGAAATTACATCACTTGATTGAATAAAAACACAATCGGCTGCCGGATTTGGATATAGACTAATATTTGTAGCTGTGTTTTTAAACTTATTGATTGCTAAAGTTTGCAGTGAATCACCAAATACAGGATGTATCATTAAAGAGCCTTGATAATCGGGGTCTAAGTCACCTGGAAAAACATACCAATTAGTTCCATCTGCATTATAAAACATACTGTGGTGAAAATCGTAATTTCTGTCGAAGCCAATTGTAATTTCCGGACTGTCGTAAATTTGGTTAATGCCTAAATAAAAAATACTGCCTGTCGGAAGAGGCACAGCATTTCTAAATTGGTAACGTAAAAAACTATTTTCTCTTTTAATGTTGCCATTTATTGCCGAATCAACAGGGAAATAAATATATCGCATAGTATCTGTATAAATAACATTGCCTGGTACGCCAGCATTATCTGCCCAAACTATTATATTAAAAGGTACATTTTTTAAAAGGTCTACGTCAATTACGGGTTCGAAAAAAATATCCATGGCACGTAAAGTGTCGGCTACATTTAATGTAAAACTCGCTGCTGTTTTATAATTACCAGCCCCGCCCGGGTCTATGCCGAAACCGGCTTCTGCACTGCCATCATCATAGGCATAATAATTACTAAACTTTTGATGGAAAGTTATCGTATCATTACGTGGGAATGTATCAACTGCTGGATGAGTAATAAAAAACTTCATCGTAAATGAACTATCTGTAGCTAATAATGGATGCGGATACGCAAAACCATTTAAAGATGGGTGCATTATGGCATGATCAGCACAATAACCCGAAACATTATAAGGGGGTAAATTGTTTGAACCATTTGTAGAAGAGTTTATTACAGAGCCAGTACTATTATTGTAGAAAAGATGGCTGCTCCCTATACTTACAGTACCTGTAAAATTACTTCTCAAACTTACACCAATACTATCTTTCATATCTGCTGCACCTGCATATTGGTTAAATGGCATTTGGCTATAATTTTTAAGCGGGCTTTGCAAATCATAAACAAAACTAACATCGCCAAAAACCTGAGCACTAAGAGGAGCGGTACTAAACATAGTATCTCCACTGTTTCTGTGATTATTAAGATAAACTTCATCTATATGCCAATGGTCTACATCGCCACAGGCACCCGATAGGTTACGAAACCTGAATTTAAACCCATTATGAAAATAAGAAGTATCTAGTATGGGTATCATTACTAAATGCCAGGTACTATCTGGGGCATAAGTGTACCCGCTTTGGGTCCAAACCTGTGTCCAGGTTGTATCTAATGGGCTGTAAAAATCAAGAAAAATATCATCGCCTGATTCTGGTTTTTCCCAATAACCCATGCCTTCAAAATAAAAACTTAAATATATGCTATCGACTGGAGAAAGTCCTATTCCGAAAAAAGGGATAGAATCTAAACGTATTGGAGCTGAATTCATTGTATCTGATGCAACACTGGTAAGCGTATTCAGGTTGTTTGATGCAATGGTAGAGTTATAAGGGTAACCAAACTTATTTAAGCCATCAAAAGTAGCTACGCCTAAGGTTGGTGGTGCTATAGCCTTAGTTTGGTTTACAAATATGGATTGTGAGTTTGGCCATTTTATGCTATCGGGAAACGGACCCGCATACGAAAACTCATCATAAAACGGAAGCGTTAGGGTAGGGGTTGCTGTACTTTGGGTTCGGTTATTTGCTTGATTTACATGGTTTTGTTTAGCCTTATTTTTATGATATTCTATTAAAGTGGCATTACTGCGTAAAGGGTGCAGCATAGGTTTTTGCGCCTGCAAAGCAAACGATACAATAACAAAAAACAGTAGCAGCTTAATTTTTTTAATCATCATCTTTATTTTATTTCTATCGGAGTTTTAGGTGTTTTTACCTCACTACAACGAAAGAAAGCGCTTTTTATTTTAGCCTATAAAGATATATTAAATTTTTTGTTGTTTTAAAGAGGGTAGAACTGGGGAAAACCCAGTAAATCTCTTACCGAAATAGATTTTTTACAATTAACAAAATAAGAGCGGAATTAATCTTCTTTTTTACTTAGAAGCTCTATTTTCTTTTTATCAGCCGTAATATATAAATCTATTTTGGCGCCTGTATTAAGTTCTTTATCCTTTCCAAAAGCCGGAGTTTGCCTATAAACAATGGCCTCACAACTGTCTTCAACCGATTTATCTGCTGTTATATTTCCTATTTGTAAGGAAGAAGACTGTATTTTGTTTTTTGCATCACAAAAATTTAATCCTAATAAATTGGGTAAAGAAATAGTTTCGTTGTTACTGCCTTTACCTACCTGCAATTCAATTACCGAGCCTTTTTTTACAGGTGTGCCAGGCACAATTTCTTTGCCTTTATAAAATTGTTTTATAACGCAATTTTTACAAGCATCAGCAACATATTTAATGTTTGCTTTTAAGCCATAACTTTCTACCATAGCAACTGCTTGTCGCACCGACCTGTCAATCAATTTTGGCATTTCTATTTGAGGGGGTAACATAGAGGTTACGTATAAATAAATTACACGGTTTTCTTTTACCTCGCTTTCTTTCTCAGGGTCTTGCTTAATAATAGTGCCTGGTGTTTGTTGTGTACTATAAATAGAATCTATAATTTGATAACGCAGTTTTTTATCTTTTATAAAGTCGTTCAATTCTGCAATGGGTTTACCTGTAAAATCAGGTACATTAACGGTTATGTTATGCTGCGTATAATTGGCAACCATTTTAAAACTAACCCAAAGTAGCAATATAGCAATTACAATGGCTATGCCTGCATGAATAAAGAATTTTTTGGTTTTAATAAATTTAAAGTAACTCATATTAGGTCAACAACTCTTTTAGTTTTTTAATTTGTTCGGCATTGCCTAGTACAAATATTTTTGCCGATGGTATAATTCTGGTATCAGCATCGGGGTTAATAATATACTCTCCGGCAGCGGTTTTAAACCCAATAATATTAGCCCCCGATTTATTTCTAATCTCTAAATCGCGTAGTGTTTTGTGGCGTAAGCGTTCAGGAATATTTTCAAACGTAATTTCCTCCATGTTAACTGAATCGCCTTCTTGCCCAACTATATGATCAATAAATTCAATAACATCAGGCTTCATAATTAAAGATGCCATGTGCGCACCGCCCACTTTATCGGGCATTATAACGTTGTTGGCGCCGGCAATTTTAAGTTTAGTATCAGAGTTATCTTCGCTGGCTCGACTAATAATAGTAAGGTTTGGGTTTAAGTTTCGGGCTGTAAGTACAATAAATAAGTTATGGGCATCTACAGGCAATGTGGTTACTAAAGCTTTCGCCCTAAGTATACCGGCTTTAAGTAGTACTTCATCCAATGTGGCATCGGCATTTATTACCAAATCGCTATACTGATGTTGCATAGAGTTTGTAAGCTCCGCATTTTTTTCGATTACAATAAAACGTTGTTTGTGTTTTTTCAGCACTTGAGCAGCTTGCCTGCCATTACGACCATAACCACAAATTATCACATGGTCGCTTAATTTTTTTATCGTTTCGTTCAATTTTCTGTTCTTATATAGTTGGTTAAACTCACCATCAAATACAAAACGAGTTACAGCACTAATGGAGTAAGCAAATATACCAAAACTTATCATCACCAAAAAAGCGGTAAACATTTTCCCCCACACGTCAAGCGGGTGTACCTCTTCAAAACCAACGGTAGCAATCGTAATAATGGTCATGTAAAAAGCATCAATTAAATTGTAGCCACAAATTAATTGGTAGCCTACAGTTCCTAAAATGGTAATGCCCATTAATAAGTAAAGAGGAAGTAGAAAGCGACTGTATGATTTTAAATCGTTAAACATGGTATAAAATTAATAATAAAAAAGCTGCCCTGTTTTTAAGAGCAGCTTTTGTTTTTTCTATAAAATAAACTAAGTCTATTAATGATGATGCCCATGCGGACCATGTACATGTCCGTGCTCAAGCTCCTCTGCGGTAGCTTCGCGTACATCTAATACGCTGCCTACAAAATGCAAATCGTACCCGGCTAATGGGTGGTTAAAATCCATTACAACGTGTTTATCGCCAACTTCAACAACCATGCCTTGCATTTGATGGCCTTCGCTATCAAGCATTGGCAATTCTTCACCTTCTTTTACACGTTCTGAATCAAATTTGCCTTCCACATGAAAAGCTTCTTTAGGAATTTCAGCTACATAATCTCCATTATGCTCGCCGTATGCTTTATCGGCTTTTATATGAAAGTCGAAAGCATCGCCTGCTTGTTTGCCCGCTAAGTTTTTTTCAAAATCTTCAATCATGCCACCTGCACCGTATAAAAACACAAAAGGTGCCTCGGTAGATGTTTGTTCAATTAATTCTTCTGGTTCTTGGTCTAATTTACCGGTTAAATGATAGTTTACCGATACTACTTTGTTCTTTTCAATCTTCATGCTTTTTAAAATTATTAGTTTTTAGTGGGGCATTTATCTCTATACTAATTATGAGTTTATTAAAAGTAAATTCCTTACGCCCTATATCGTTTCAAAGGTATAAAAATACTTAAATAAAAAAGCCTCACATTTCTGCGAGGCTCTTTTATAGTGTGAACTAAAAATTACTTGTTAACTTTTTTAGCTAAGTCTGAACCAGCTTTAAATTTAACTACTTTTTTAGCTGCAATTTTAATTTCTTTCCCTGTTTGAGGGTTACGGCCCATACGAGCAGCGCGTTTAGAAATTGAAAAAGAACCGAAGCCTACTAAAGCAATACGGTCACCTTTTTTTAATTGTTTTTCCAAAGTTTCGATTGTAGCTTCTAAAGCACGACCAGCGTCAGCTTTTGTTAATTTAGAATGTGCTGCAATTGCATCGATTAATTCACCTTTGTTCATGTTTTTGTTTTTTTAGGGTTAAACTTAATTTTAATTGAACAGAGCAAATGTATATACGAAAGTCTTGCTTGTCAATAGGTGTAGGTAAAAAAAGTGGTGTAATTGTTGATAAACAGCCCATTTGTTAATAAAATGTACTGAAACACCCACTGAATGTAGGCTTCAACCCGCTAACAACCCACGTTTGGCTCCTAATAAACACTTTTTGGTAATGAATGCCTGTAAGCTATACTGATAAAGGAATCTATTTTTAAGCAAAAAAAGAATTTTCATCAAACGAAAATCCTTTTAAAAATTCTGTAATTAAAAGTTTTTTTTTGCCTGCCATTTGAAGCTCTGTAACATCAATAAAACCGCCCTTTGCAGCAATTTTTAAAAATGTTTTATTATCAGTTTTTATTTGACCGGCGGATAAGCTGTGCTGTGCCTCTTCTTTACTTGCCTGATAAATTTTAAAGGTAATTTTTTTATCACCCATGTTTAATTCAGTCCAAGCACAAGGGTAGGGAGATAGACCACGAATTAAATTATAGCTATCTTCTAATGAATTGTTCCAATTTATCTGACAAGTATCTTTAAATATTTTAGGCGCATGTTTTGCCTGCTGATTAGCCAGTAATTTATTTTGCTCGGTTAAAACAACATTGCCTTGTTCTATTTTTTTTACGGTTTGCAACATTAAGTCTGCACCCTGTATCATTAATATATCGTGTAACTGACCTGCATTCATCTCAGGTGTAATGCTAACTTTTTGTTGCATTAAAATGTTGCCGGTGTCTATTTCGTGTTGTAATTTAAAAGTAGTAATGCCTGTTTCTTTTTCTCCGTTTATAATGGCCCAGTTTATAGGCGCAGCACCACGATATTGTGGTAACAATGATGCATGTAAATTATAAGTGCCTAATGGCGGCATATTCCAAACACTTTCGGGCAACATTCTAAAGGCAACCACAATTTGTAAATCGGCTTGTAGTGATTTTAGTTCTTGCAAAAAAACTTCGTCTTTTAAGTTGCTTGGTTGTAGCACCTGTAAGTTGTGTTGCAGAGCAAATTGTTTTACAGCACTTTGTTGTACTTGTTGCCCTCGCCCGGCAGGTTTATCGGGCGATGTAATTACACCTACTATATTGTATTTGTTCTCTACTAAAATCTTTAAAGATTCCACAGCAAATTGTGGAGTGCCCATAAATACAATACGCATATATCTAACTATTGAATGCGCAAAGGTAGAAAATGAGCATTCGAATCCAAATGAGCTTACTTATTGTAAATAGCAGTACTATTTTTTGTTATTGATTACTTACCAAGTGCGAAGCTATTTTGTGCTTGCCGCCTTCAACAATAATTACAAAATCTTCGTATGTGATAACACGTTCGTATTTTACATCGTAAACTAATTTTATACAAGCTTCTTCTCCGGCCTCGTTTTCTACTTTGCTTTCCTTTAATTCGTACGATTGCATTTTACCTGTAACTTCTTTTAGTTTATTAAATTTCTCCGTTAATTTTTCTTCACTTTCACTTTGAACAAATTCGGTTGAATAATATGTGCTTTTTACAGCAGCATAATCACCTTTATCAATGGCCTTTAAACAATTTTCGGCAGTTTCTTTAGCTGCATTCATATCCAGTTTGGCAACAGAACATCCTATAATTAATAAAGATGATATAAGGGCTAAGGCTAATTTTTTCATATAGTTTGTTTTTATAGAAATCAAATATAGGTAAATATATTGCCAACCTTTAGGATTATTAGCAGCCAATAACAAATAATAAAGCGCAATAGCAATTTGGGAACCTAATAATTTTAAAAAATTAGTTTTCTACTTTAGAAGTAGCATTAGCTAAATTTTTGTACGAGGTTAAATCCATTTTTATAGAACCTACCAATATTTTTGCCTGTGCACGAATGGGTATATGGTTTTTATCATCGGTTATCCAAACATTTAAATCTTCTTCTTTTTTAAATATACGTCCGGTTTGAATAATAGGCCTGAATTTTATACAACGAAATTTACCCACATCGGTATCAATGGTTTCTTTACCAACATACTTTATTTTAAGCGTCCAGGTTTGTTTATCTACAAAACTTGGTATCTCATATATGGTTCCTTCTTTAGCATCAGTAAAATCTATATTACGAGCATAATAAAAAGACGATAACATATCCTGGATGCCACTTGGTACATCATATTGTTGTCCACCACCAATATCAACTTTCTTGGTGTAATGATTAAATAAATAATCCTGATTGATGATATAGCCACCCTCATCGCATCTGCGCATAAAGTACCAAGGCACTAAGGCATCTTTATCTATATAGGTCTCATATCTGTCTTTTACTTTAAAAAACCAGTTAAATGTACCCTTTGAATAACCATTGCCTATAACGTGATATACTTTATGACCGCCAAAATCTTTAATTTCCGGCAGTACTTCAATTATAGCTACACCTGCATCTATAAATCCATAATGTAATCGGTAACTAAGCGATTCGCCTGCTTTAAAAGCTTCGTTGGTTTTATCGGGTAAATCAATTCCCTTTATTTTATCAGGAAGAACAGGAAGTGTAGGTTCTTCTGTAAAAAAGAAAAAAAGACTAAGTACAAAACAAGCACCTGCTATTTTAAGTAACCTTATTAATTGCGTTTTCATAATTAAGCATCTGCAAAACTAATGCCATACTAAACTACGAAATTAATTGTATAAAAGCATTACCCATAAATTACAAACTTATTTAAAGCTGTTTTAAGTCACTTGAAAATTAACGAGCTGCTTCTATTTATATGATGTTAAAGTAGTTTATAGGGCAGTTAAACGTGGTTTTAATGGAAAAAAAAGCCCGCAGTTGTTTAACTGATACATTAGTATTTAAAAGAGGGGAAAACTGTATCCCTTCTAGTATTCTAGTACTTCTATGTTAGTGGTTGAAAAACAGCCTCTTGTTGGTTGATTTTTGTTAGAGTGCTTGGTTGCTTTGTTTTCTACAAACACTACAGCAAATTAACTTACAAGTACTTACAGAATCTTTTTATTGGTTATGCTGTTGGTTGATTTGTGATAAGATTTAAGGGTTTGTTGGTTGTTTTTTTAACTGAAAAAATAACCAAACTTACTCCGCTTCTGCAACAACTTCTACAGGTTTAGCAGGAGGCATAAAAGGCTTTTTATTCATTACCAGTTTATTTATGCGGTACATCATAAAAATGGTAATTAATACACTGCCCATTACTACATAACCCAGCATAGGGTAGTTTTCTAAAGGGGCTTTGCCATGTTCTACTATAATTTTGCCCGCTGCTAATGTTGCCAAACCACCCGACATTTGTTGTATAGATGAATTAATGCTCATAAAAGCTCCTCTATCTTGTGGCTCAGGTACAGCACTCATTAATGCCGAAGCGGAAATCATGCGCGATAAAATGCCCGCAAAAAGAATCACGTTTAAAGAAATTACCTGCCATAAAGGAGTTATACCCAGATGTGTATAAATAGCAACCATTAGCATAGCTAATAAAGAACCCGCAACAAACAATTTATATTTCCCAAACTTATCACTCAATTTACCTGCAACAGGGCCAATTACTATTGAAAAAACACCTGTTATGCCATAAAGCCAAGGTAGTTGGTCTAAAGTAAGGCCTAGGTTACGCGTGCTAAAATCGCTACCATAAGGCATAAGCATAGAGCCTCCTGTAGCTAATAAAACGGTTGCCATAAAACCTTTTATGTAATTTGATGTTGAAACAGTTTTTATAAGATGCTGAAATGCATTTCTATCTGATTTTAGTTTTAAGTGTGCATCAACCGGTTTTAGAAATATAAAAATGGCCACCCCAATTAAAATAGCTAAAACTACAATCATCATAAAAGGCGAGTGCCAGCCAAATTTATTAGCTAACACAATTCCAACAGGAATGCCTATTACCTGACTAACCGCAAAAGACATTTGCGCAAAACCCATTACCCTGCCACGCACCTCCATTTTGAACAAGTCTGTAATAATAGCAAAGGATACAGATGAAATTACCCCGCCAAATAAACCGGTTACTATGCGGGCCATTAATAAAAAGTTGTAATCAGGGGCAATAGCGCATAAAAAAGTTCCGAAAATAAATCCACTGTAAAAAAACAGGAGCAATTTTTTTCTGTCAAATTTATCAGCAAACCCCGCAGCTAATAAACCTGATGCACCTGCAGCAAAAGCATAAGCAGAAACTACATGACTAAATTGCGGAATATTAATTTGTAAAGCAGGTCTTAGTATTGCGCCAATAGGGGCTAGCACCATAAGGTCTAAAATAACAGTAAATTGGGTTAAGGAGATTATAGCAATTACTAAAACTTCGTATCGGGTAAAAACTGTTTTTGTTTTTGGAGTATCGGTCATTAAAATTAATTTTTGCAAAGGTATATTATTAATCAAATTACGATGTTATAAAATAGGTAAGTTAAAACAGGTTATCGGCAAGTAGGGGAATGGTATCGGTGAAAATGGCTGACCTGTTTTTTTATCTGCAATTATTTAAGCAATTTTGAGCAAAATTTTAATCCACATAAAATGCTTATTGTTACAGGTGCCGCAGGTTTTATAGGAAGTTGTTTAGTGAGTGAATTAAACCGGGCAGGTTTTGAAAACATTATTATATCAGACGATTTTACGGATGCTGAAAAAAATAAAAACCTGGCAGGTAAAAAATATACTCAAAAAATAAACCGTGATGACCTAGCTGCTTGGTTAGAAGCTAATGCCAATAAGGTCGAATTTATTTTTCACATAGGCGCACGTACCGATACCACCTTGTTTGATGTAGCCACTTTTAATAAACTTAATTTACATTATACCCAAACGCTGTGGAATTTATGTGCTAAACATAACATTCCTTTAGTGTATGCCTCATCAGCTGCTACATATGGCTTGGGTGAATTTGGATACGATGATGAAAACGAAAGCCTTATTGAAAAACTAAAACCATTAAACCCTTATGGCGATAGCAAAAATGATTTTGATAAATGGGCATTAAAACAAAGCACTAAACCACCTTATTGGGTTGGCTTAAAGTTTTTTAATGTGTATGGGCCAAATGAGTTTCATAAAGGGCGTATGGCATCGGTTATATTTCATGCTTTTAACCAAATAAAACAAAATGGCAGGGTAAAATTGTTTCGTTCGCATAACCCAAATTATAATGATGGCGGACAATTACGCGATTTTATTTATGTAAAAGATTTATGCAGCGTTATTCTATTTTTATACCAACACAAAGTTGCTAACGGCATTTATAATTTGGGTACAGGCAAAGCCCGTACTTTTTTAGATTTGGCCAAAAACACCTTTAAAGCAATGGGTGTGCCCGAGCAAATTGATTTTATAGATACTCCTATCGATATAAGAAACAAGTACCAGTATTTTACCGAAGCTAAAATGAATAAACTGCAAAAAGCGGGTTACACTAAACCCTTTGCTACTTTAGAAGAAGGGGTTGAAGACTATGTAAAACATTATCTTGCCGAAGGAAAATATTTTTAAAAACGTAAGCCATGCAATCAAAAGCAAAAACGGTTGACCAATATATTAATGAGCTTCCTGATGATAGAAAGCAAGCCATTAATGAATTAAGAAAAGTTATTCTTAAAAACTTGCCTAAAGGTTTTGCCGAAGAGATGAGTTATGGCATGATTGGTTACGTGGTACCTCTAAAAACCTATCCTAAAGGCTATCATTGCAATCCAAGCTTACCGTTACCTTTTATAAATATGGGCTCGCAAAAAAACTTTATAGCCCTGCACCATATGGGTGTTTATGGTAGTAAAAAATTATTGGATTGGTTTGTACAAGAGTATCCAAAATACTCAAAAGCAAAATTAGATATGGGTAAAGCTTGTATTCGTTTCAAAAAGATGGATGACATCCCCTATAAACTAATTGGGGAACTGGTATCTAAAATTACTCCGCAAGAATGGATTGCCGTTTGCGAAAAATTCGCGAAAAAGTAATTAAGAAATAATTTACTTAGCCAGTTTCATAATATCAGCATAGCGTATATTGGTGTGTGATTCGTAATAAATGCACTCTCCGTTAGATATCACCAAAGCTTGAGGAGATTGATGTTCAATGCCATACTGCTCAGCAATTTGGTTAGATATATCTCTGTGTGCCAATAAATCTAAATAATAAGGTTTAATCAGTTGATTATCGCTGTCTTTCCAACTGCTTTCAATTCTATTTAAAGCCACGTTACTAATGCTGCAACGTGTACTGTGTTTAAAAATTAAAACAGGCATAGATTTAGACTCTTCGTTAATAACATCCAGCTGAGATATATGGTTTAAGGCATTCCAGTTCATGCTACAAAGTTACCATTTGTTTAGGTAGCATCATAAATGCTGAGAAATTTTTGTTTTGTTATTAAAATATATTTGTAAAATAGCAACATCTTAAAAACCGAGAAAATGAAAAAAATAATTTTAGTTACTCTTTTAGCAGCTTTTACAAAGCTAAACGCGCAAAATGGAAAAGGCAAAATGTTTCCTACCATTACCGGAGAAACTTTTGATGGAAAAAATGTAATTATACCCGAAGCTAGTAAAGGCAAACCAACCATTATTGGCATTTGTTTTAGTAAGGCTGCCGAAACTGATTTAAGAACCTGGCTTAACCCGGCTTACAATCAGTTTGTAGTAAAAAAAGATACCACCAATGCTTTTGGTGCAGCCGTTAGTTACGATATAAACTACTATTTTATACCAATGCTTAACTTGGTTAATCAGGTGTTAGAAAAATCGAGCCAGGATAAAATTAGAAAACAAACCGATAAAGAATTTTGGCCTCACCTTATGTTTTATACTGGTGGTTTAAAAGAGTATAAAAAAACCTTCGAAATTGATAACACCGATTTGCCTTACTTTTTTGTATTAGATAAAACCGGAAAAATTGTACACGTAGAAAAAGGCATTTTTACCGAGAAAAAAATGAGCGCTATGGAGGAGTTTTTAGAAGACTAGGTTATACTGCTTTTACACCTAATTTATTTCTAAATAACCTTTTATCCTTTTTTAACGTACAGTTGTAGCAAATGCAACTACTTTTAAATTATTAATCATTTATTCATGAAAAAAACAATCATCGCAATTTCGGCACTTGGTTTATTAGCTTGTTCACAAGAAAAACCGACTAAAGAAGTCATTGTACTTAAATATCCTCAAACCAAAAAGGTAAATCAGGTTGATGATTATTTTGGAACCAAAGTGGCCGACCCATATCGTTGGTTAGAAGATGATAATAGTGCTGAAACTAAGGCTTGGGTTGATGAAGAAAATAAAGTAACCTTTTCGTATTTAGATAAAATTCCTTTCAGAGAAAATGTAAAAAAACGCCTTACCCAATTATGGAATTACGAAAAACTAACTGCTCCTGTAAAAAAAGCAGGCATGTATTTTTCGTTTTATAATAATGGCTTGCAAAATCAAGCTGTACTTTGCGTTCAGAAAAACCTGAAAGATGCACGAGTAGAATTGCTTGACCCTAATAAACTTTCGGCAGATGGTACCGTTTCTTTTTCGGGATGGGATGTATCTAAAAATGGGAAGTACTTGGCTTATGGGATTTCTAAAGCCGGCAGCGATTGGGTTGAAATTCATGTAATGGAAATTGCCGGTAAAAAAGAATTAAGCGATAAAATTGAATGGGTAAAATTTTCGGGCATTAGTTGGTGTAAAAACGGTTTTTATTATAGTCGATATGATGCACCTGAAAATGGTAAAGCTTTAACCAAACAAAACACAGGACATAAAGTTTATTATCACGAAGTGGGTACAGCGCAAAGCGCTGATAAATTAATTTTTGCTGATGAAGCACATCCTGACAGAAACTTTACAGCAGGTGTTACCGATGATGAAAAATATCTTACTCTTTCCGGTAGCGAAAGCACTAGTGGCAATTCTTTATGGATAAAGGAAGTAAATGATGCAACTAACAAGTGGAATAAGCTGGTAGATAATTTTGAAAACGATTATAACATAGTACATAACAGCTGCAATAATTTTTATGTGCAAACCAATTATAAAGCATCTAACCAACGATTACTAAAAATTAGTTTGACTAATGCAGAAGAAAAATATTGGCAAGAAATTATCCCTCAACAAAAAGATTTGCTAGAAGGCGTACAGTATGCCGATAGAAAATTTGTGGCAAGTTTTATGCACGATGTAGCTTCGCGCATGAATGTATATGACACAAATGGTTTGTTACTTTATGAGGCTAATTTGGGCGGTTTGTGTAAGGTAAACGACCTAAGTACATCAGATAAGGATACTATAGCCTTTTTTACCCGTGCTACTTTTACTGCCCCGCCCGCTGTTTACACATACAATGTAAAAGAAAATAGAATGGAGCTGTTTTTCCAACCTAAAACCGATTTTAAAAGCGAAGATTACGAAACCAAACAGGTTTTCTTTATCAGTAAGGATGGCACAAAAATCCCAATGTTTATTACACTTAAAAAAGGGATTGAGTTAAATGGTAACAACCCTTGTTTTGTTTTTGGCTATGGTGGTTTCAACGCTTACTACTCACCCGAATATAGAACTGATAGAGCCTTGTTTTTAGAAGCAGGTGGCATTTATTGTGTGCCTGGTATACGTGGTGGTGGCGATTATGGTGAGGATTGGCATAAGGCAGGGACAAAATGTTTAAAGCAAAATGTGTTCGATGATTTTATAGCTGCCTGCGATTATTTGGTAGTTGAAAAATATACCTCGCACGAAAAACTGGCCATACATGGTCGTAGCAATGGTGGTTTGCTTATTGGTGCCGTTATGACCGAACGCCCTGATGTAGCTAAAGTTTGTATCCCAGCCGTGGGTGTTTTAGACATGCTTCGTTTTCATTTGTTCACTATTGGTCGTGCATGGACAGTTGATTATGGTTGCAGTGAGAACAAAGATGAGTTTGCCTGCTTATACAAATATTCGCCTTTGCATAATGTAAAAAAAACAAACTACCCTGCAACCCTAGTTTTAACAGGCGATCATGACGACCGTGTAGTGCCTGCACATTCGTTTAAATTTGCTGCTACCCTGCAAGAAAATCAAACGGGTAACGAACCAATAATTATTAGGATAGATAAAAATGCCGGGCATGGTACAGGAAAGCCTACTGCTAAACAGATTGACGAGTATGGCGATATGTGGAGTTTTGTATTTTATAATTTAGGGGTAGATAAATTACCTTGGTAGTTATCTAGCTTGAATTTGTCTTTTTTACTGGCTTTTTCGAAAAATAATTGTTAACTTTAAGCATGTTTGATAATGTAGCTAATACAGAATACATGGTGCATGTAAAGGAGCGTATAAATCGCTTAAAGCAAGTACATTATATTGCTGCTATTATTTTATTTGTTATAACCTTAGGTTTTTGTTCCTTTTATGCAAGTGATCTTAAGTTAACCAATATTTCGCTTTCCCACTTTGGTATCTATAAAGAGATTGGTTTTTTTTGGAATGCTAGTCTTTTTGTTATAGGCATTACTCTTTTTATTGAAGCTATCTTAAATATAAATAAATACATGCCTAAGTCGTGGCTTATGTATTTGTTTATTGGCTCTGTTATTTGCTTGCTGCTCACGGCATCTATTAATATGTCGTATCCAATTCATTACTATTTTGCTTATACGTATTTTATTGGATACACGTCAAGTATTTTTTTATTCGGCTTTTTTTTAATGAAGTCTGATTTAAGGATGGGTATAACATCTATCATTATTGCCATTGCTTCAGTAATTTGTCCCCTGGCGGTTTTAATGTGGGTACATAGTTTTGCCTTACCCGAATTAACTCACACCCTGTTTGTTTTTACATGGGTTAGCATTACCAAGTTTGATACTAATTACCGTAATTTCCTTAAACGATTTGGTTTATAGTTAAAAACTAACTATTCAAACTTTAAGTGCTTAACTGTAGCACCTTTATTTATAAGCTCCTTTAACGATTCTATACCGAAACGTAAATGGTCTGACTGAAACTGTTCGCTAATTTTTTTATCGCTTTCCTCAGTCTTAACGCCTTCCGGTATCATTGGTTGGTCGCTTACTAAAAGTAAAGCTCCGGTTGGTATCTCGTTATGAAAACCAACCATAAAAATGGTAGCGGTTTCCATGTCTACGGCCATACAACGCATCTTACGCAAATGCTCCTTAAAATCATCATCATGCTCCCAAACACGACGATTAGTAGTAAACACAGTACCTGTCCAATAATCGCGACTATTAGTTCTTATAGTGTGTGAAATAGCTTTTTGTAAAGCAAAGGCCGGTAAAGCCGGTACTTCTGGCGGAAAATAATCGTTTGATGTTCCTTCCCCACGTATCGCAGCAATAGGTAAAATTAAATCGCCTAACTGGTTTTTCTTTTTCAATCCGCCACATTTCCCTAAAAATAAAACTGCTTTTGGATGAATGGCGCTAAGTAAATCCATTACGGTAGCGGCACTAGCCGAACCCATGCCAAAATTAATAATGGTAATATTATCGGCAGTAGCACTCATCATTGGGTGGTTAGTGCCCTTAACTTCAACTTCATTATTTTCGGCAAACATGTAAACATAACTGCTAAAGTTTACAAGTATAATGTATTGTCCAAATTCATCTAACGGAACACCTGTATAACGCGGTAACCAATTATTAACTATTTCTTCTTTTGATTTCATAAATTGTATATTAAAATATTTACTTTGCACCCAAAGATACAAAATTGTTTAGTCCATTAAACTTTCCGGCAGTTAAGCTAAGGTTACGAGAAGAAAAAACTCAGACACAAGTTTTTGATGTTATCCGCAAAAGGTATATTTTACTAACTCCTGAAGAGTGGGTTAGGCAGCATGTTATTCATTTTTTGGCAGAAGAAAAAAAATTCCCAACAGGGTTAATTGAAATAGAAAAGCAAATATCACTTTTCAATACAAACAAACGGGTAGATATTTTAGTACGTGATAAAAACTTGAAACCTTTATTATTGATAGAATGCAAGGCAGCAGATGTAATCTTAAAACAAAATGAAATTAGCCAATTGACTCGGTATCAAATAACTTTGCAAGCACCATATTGTATGCTTACAAACGGTTTAAACCATGTAGTAATGAAATTGGAAGGTGAAAAAGTAACCTTTTTACAAGAACTGCCTTCTTACCACGAAATTTAACTAATCAAAGCCTGGTTTTTTGTTAAAAAATACCGCCCATCCTTGATAAAACCAAAAAGATATCTTATTTTTAATAAAATTTAGAATGCTAAAAATAAATCACTTAATTAGCAGCATTAATTTTAGCCTCAATTAAAAAAACAAACAATTAAACAGATGAAAAAAATAATTACATCTTTTGGTTTATCACTTAGCTTGCTTGTAGGATTTGATGTTCAAGCAGATAATGGTAAAGCACCTCATGGCTCACGACCAACAACTATGTTTAGATTAGACCCTTCTTTTAAAGAAGGAGTTAACTATACCGGTGGGCATATAATTTTTAAAGTAAAAGAACAGTACCGAAATAATTGTTCGGTAAGCTATATTAATGACGTAAAACTAACCCCTATTTTAAATTATTTAGGTGTAAGCTCATTAGCTAAATTATTCCCTATGGAAAAAGCTCCTAAAGAGAAAGTTAACAAATTAGGACAGGCTTATGCTGATTTATCATTGACTTATGAAATTAAGTTTAGTAATAAAGATATTTCATTAGAAAAGGCTATCAACTTAATGCTTTCTACCGGTTTATTTGATTATGCAGATCCTCGTTATATACGCCGCACTTGGGCTATTTTCCCTAACGACCCTAATGCTAATGCATCAACTACTAAACAGTACCCGTACTTAAACCGTATTAAGGCTTATAATGCTTGGGATTTAACTGCCGGCGGTACACAAGGTGATACCAATGTAGTTATTGGCATTGTTGATTCAGGAACAGATTTAGTTCACCCCGATTTAGCTGCAAACTTTAAACATAACTATGGTGAAATTCCTAATAATGGCATAGATGATGACCATGATGGCTACATTGATAATTATACAGGTTGGGATTTAGCAGGAGCTGATTATAATAACATAGTAGGAGATAGTAGCCCACAAATTATGGGAACTAATAACGAACATGGTTCTCACGTATCAGGTTGTGCATCGGCTGTTACTAACAATGGCATTGGTGTAGCGGGTGTTGGTTTTAATTGTAAACTTTTACCTGTTAAATGCGCTGCCGATAATGATACACGCGGTTCAGGTGGAGAAGGGTATATTATTACAGGTTACGAAGGCATACAATATGCAGCTGCACATGGTGCAAAAGTAATTAACTGTTCTTGGGGTGGTACAGGCGGAAGCAGTTACGAGCAATCTATTATTACTGCGGCTACCATAAACTATAATTGTATTGTAGTTGCAGCGGCCGGTAATGATGCTTTAGATGAAATATCATATCCTGCCGGATACAATTATGTGTTATCTGTTGCAGCAACAAATGGGTATAGCGATGCAAAAGCATCTTTCTCTAATTGGAATTATACGGTTGATTTATGTACACCGGGTGGGCCTTGCGCTGCCTCAGGTACTCTATCTCAGGGGATATATAACACTATTTATTCTGCAACAAGTTCTACAACACCAACTTATGCTTTTTTGCAAGGAACCTCTATGGCATCTCCTATTACATCAGGCGGTGTTGCTTTAGTGTTGTCTAAATATCCAACGTATACTGGCATGCAAGCAGGTCAGCGCTTAATTGTTACTACAGATAACAACTATGGATCAAATCCAGCTACATATGCAAATAAATTAGGCAGTGGTCGTTTAAATTTATTTACCGCTGTTACTTCTACAGTTGCTGCACAAAGCGAGTCAGTTGTTTTTACAAACGATAGTATAACCGACCATAACGATTTAGTGTTTACGCAAGGTGATACTTTATTTATTGGCGGTAGTTTTATTAACTATTTAAATGCAACATCAAGTGCTGCAACAGCTTCTATAACAGCAGTTACCGGTGGAGCGTATGTTACTGGGGTAAGCTCTTCTTATGCTTTAGGAGTAATGAATTCTAATACATCTAAAAGTAATGTAGCTACACCTTTTAAATTTAAAGTAGCAAGTGCACCACTTAATACAACGGTAGTGTTTCAAGTAAAAATTACAGATGGCGCTTATACGCAAAGTTACTTTTTCTCAGTTTTATTAAATCCGGATTATGTAAATATTACTATTAATCAGGTTTTCACTACTATCACAAGTCGTGGAAAAATTGGTTGGAGTAAAGATGGAGAAGCTGGTGGTTTAGGATTTTCATACAACGGAGATAATTTACTTTATGAAGGTGGTTTTATGGTTGGAACTTCATCAACTGCAGTTTCTGACTGTATACGCGGAACAAGTACAACGGGAGCATCTGATACAGATTTTGTCACAGTAATTACAGCTCATAAGGTTGTACCTTCTTTAGTATCAGAGTTTGATGTAAATGGAGAGTTTAATGATGCAGATGCATCTCCTGTACAAAACGTACTTGTTCGTCATAATGCTTATGCTTGGTCAACGCCGGGTAGTAGTAAATTTATCATTGTAGAGTATATTATACATAACAAAGGCGCATCTACTTTAAGTAATTTATACGCTGGTATTTTTGCTGATTGGGATGTAGATGCATCTACTGCCAGTACAAATAGGTCTGATTATGATGCTGCCAGAAAATTAGGCTACACTTGGGCAACGCCTGCTACTAGTCATTTATATGCCGGTATGCAATTACTAACAAGTACCCCCCCTAATTTTTACGCAATAGACAATGTAGGTGCAGGTGCTGGAGGTGTTAATATAGCATCATCCGCCGGATTTAGAAAAGCGGATAAATATACAACCTTATCAACTATGCGTACACAAGCAGGAGATTCTACAGCTACGGGTAATGATGTTTGTAATGTAATGAGTTCTGGTCCGTTTACCCTTGCCGCCAATGACTCTGTGAAGATAGCAATTGCTCTTATAGCAGGGGATAGCTTAAGTGATTTACAAACAAGTGCAGATACAGCCTATATACGTTATAATGGCGTGCCTATTCCTTTGGGAATTAATAAAGTTGGCATCCAAAATTTTGCTGTGTACCCAAACCCTGCAACAAATGCATTAAACTTTGTGTTTAATTCAAGCGAGACAGAAAATTATACGGTGTCGTTAGTTAATACATTAGGGCAAACAGTTAAAACCATGAGTACAACAGCCCCTTCAAACTCATTACACAAAGTAAGTTTTGATGTTAGCGATTTAGCTACTGGAGCTTATATGTATAAAGCAACAAGTGCTTCAGGTAAATCTAATACAGGAAAAGTAATGATTACGCATTAATCATTATACTATATTTTAAAGCAAAGGAGCCTCGCAGTAATGTGGGGCTCCTTTCATTTTAAATAGTCGATATAAAATCTACAAGCAATTTAAACACTGAATTATACTTCGTTAATGGAAGTGTTTTTGGTATATCATATACATCATGATAGGCTTTTATACCACCCATAGTGTATATAAAAAAAGAAGGCACACCTTTTTCTGTAAACCAATAATGATCACTATTATGGGCTTTGCCGCGGGGCTTTACTAAGGTCAAGTAGTTTTTTTCTGTATTTATTTTTTTTAATGTTTCAAACTGAGTTTTAAACTCGGTAGCGTTTACTACGGTAATGCCTTCATCTCCTGTGCCAAGCAAGTCAAGGTTTATTAAAAATTTTATTTTGCTTAACTCGAATACCGGATGTTCGGTAAAATATTTTGAACCTAATAAACCGGCTTCTTCACCGGCAAAAAACACGAATATGGTTTTGTATTTTGGTGGATGTTGGGCGTAATATTTTACCAAGTTAAGCAGCATGCTAACCCCACTGGCATTATCATTAGCGCCCGGAAAATAGGTTTTGCTTCCCATCATTCCCAAATGGTCATAGTGAGCTGTTAGCATAACTACCGTATCATTTTTTTCATCTTTTCCGTTTATGTAAGCGCAAATGTTTTTGCAGATATATTTATTTAGTAGTTTATTTTCGATACTTACTTCTACAGTTTTTATATCATTAAAGGTGTTGTTGTTCAACAGTTCTACATCACAATAGTTTGCGCATTCGGTTGAAACACTAAATGTTAATTTTCTTTTTAAACTTAATACAATTGGGGTTTCCGAGTTACCCATATAGGTAACACTATCTTTTTTTTCTACATTAAATTTCCCTTTTAAACCAACACTTTCCGGGCTAATAATAAAATCAACACCGGGCTTTAAAATTTTACTATTTACGGTTAGATTCATCTTTCCTGGAAAAGTGTTTACATTAAAATCAAACCATTGATAGTATCCTGTATTAAAAAGTGGTTGGGCTTTACATTTTTTGAGTTCGCTAACAATATATTTTGCAGATATATCTAAACCGTTTTTAATATAGCCTCTTCCGGCAAATTGTTTAGAGCATAATGTGCTTATTACTTTACGAGCATATAAACTGTCTTGTGCGTGAACGCGTATAAAGCATAAAGCAAATAATAATATGATATAGTTTTTACGCATGTGTTTTAATTTGGTATTAAATCATAAAACCAAAAGCCTTTTGTAATAATATTAGATGATAAAGTACACTTATCATCTGTTTTTATTTGAAGTGCTTTGTAAACCTTCTCTCCACCAGTAAAGGCTATTTTGTTTTTAAAAATAGGTCCATCATAACAAAATGAATGATATTCTCCATTTTCACCGCAAGGGTCAACATTATCGGGTAGTTTTTCAATAAATTGCTTATCTATTTCCTTACCAACCCAATCTTCAGTAAGATAACCATCATTAATGCAACAGGTAATCGATTTAAAACCTTGTTTTATAAAATCATTGATAAGAAACGTTGTATCTATTTTCCATAAAGGAAAAACGGCTTTCATACCGATTTTTGCTAAGTTATTTTCGCGATAAGCTCTTAAATCTTCTAAAAAAATATCTCCAAAAACTACTTGATTAATTCCTTCTGCTTTAGCTTTCAATAAAACAGCTTCCATTTGTTTTTCATATTCATTATTAGTTCCTTCATGCACTCGCATTTTTATAAGTGGAATGCCAATAGCTTCAACCTGTTTGTCTAATAAGGCTTCTTGAATCCCGTGCATAGAAATACGTTTGAATTCATCATTTATGGTAGTAAGTAAATATTTTACGTCAACTAATTTTTCGCTTAAAACCTTGTGAAGGCAATAAGCAGAATCTTTCCCTCCACTCCAGCAAAAAATGACTTTTGGTAATTGCTTCATTGTTTTAATTAAATTTTTATTCTACGAAGTTAGAACTTTACAAACAATGTTGTATTAGGATTTAATGCATAAACTGAATATACGCAAAAAATAATTATATATATTTGAGCTTTACACGCTATTCTAAACTATGAAATTACTGAACGAGATAAACGCTAAGCTAAAAGATGATATACGTTTTCGTATTGTTTTAATTTTATGTAGTATACTACTTATTGCTGTTAGAGAGCCAGCCTTACTTTCGTATCCGCGTTTGTGGGCTGAAGAAGGGTGTATTTTTTACCAGTTTGCTTTACATCATTCTTTATATGAAATTTTTACTACACCGCATGTTGGGTATCTTACTTTATTTAATAGTATAGTGAGTGCCTTGCAAGCCAAAATATTTTCGATTGAAAATGCGGCAATGGTTTCTACCTACATGGGATTTTTAATGCAATTAACCCCTGTTTATATTATAAGTTTTACTAACCATAAATTTTGGGATAATCCAATGAAAAAAATGCTTTGTGTTTTAGCTATTATTGTGGTAGCAGCGCCTGAGTTATGGCTTAATACAACAAATTCCCATTTTATATTTGGTCTAACTACTTTTTTAATAATGATAATTTCAATTAATGAGTTATCAAAGTTTCAGCAGTATTTTTTTAGAGTACTTTTGATAATTGGAGGCTTAACAGGTCCGGCTTCTGTACTTTTTACTCCCGCATTTTTACTAAAAGCATATCGCGAAAAAAATAAAGAAAAATATATACAAGCAGGTCTATTGAGTATTTGCGCTATTATTCAGATGAGTGTTATTACATATTCTATATTCTTTAATAACACCTATCACAGGCTTTCTAATCATAACTTTATAAAAACTATTTACCACTATTTTATAGATAATTTTTCAATGCTTCCACATGCATCAATTGCTCATTTATATCCAATTATGGTTTATTTTGATCCAATTTTTGGGTTATTAATGGCGCTTTTATTTTTTTATTTGTTAATCAAATTAAAAAATAATACAGACTATTTTATTTCATTAGCAAGCTTACTGATAGTAGGGACTTTTTCGACACTTGGTTCTTTAAATATGGAAGGCTCTCCAAGATACGCTTATATACCATCATGTATATTTGTGATAATAATTATATCCGAGTCTCTTAAAACGGATGTTTTAAACGTTAAATTAAAATACATTACTTCATTTGTTTTAATTTTTTGTTTAGCTGTAAATTCTGTTTATTATAGAGGTGGCATGAGAAGTGTATATACTGAGGCTTATCCTAAATGGGCAAATGAAGTTGCTAAATGGCATGCAGACAGTACTTATGCACCAATGGTACATCCGGGGTTGGATGCTGGGCAATGCGTTAAATTATAATTTTATTTGTGTAAAGGCTCATATAAATAAACCTCCGAGCCCTCTGTTTTATAACTAAGTACTTCTTTATGGCTAGAGTTGAGTGAAGTAATTATGTACTTACTTTCGTCATCATATAAATGTGAAAAAAGTATCCATAATTTACCCTTATTATTCTGTATCTCATCTATATATTTTTGATTTGAACCTCTATATGCATGACCAAAAACAATTGGATTTTTAAAAGGGATTTCGCCTATTTTTTCGTAATAATTAAATGCGGGGATAGCTCCATAATACACATAAATAGTATCATTAGGCTGTACATGTAACTTTATAAAGTTAATGCTGCTTTTTATTTCTTCTGTTTTTAATGGATAATTCCTTAAAAATTCTACTCCTATTATTAAAGGCAACAATAAAAATACACACGTTGCCAATTTTTGC
>JABDCR010000029.1 GCA_013288015.1 Bacteroidota bacterium
TTATCAAAATCAAGGCAATTATCCCGAAGCTTTAAAAAACCAGTTCGCTTCATTAAAGATAAGAGAAGAAATTGGAGATAAATATGGTCTTCCAGCTTCTTACAACAACCTTGGGGTTATTTATGAAAAACAAGGCAATTATCCTGAAGCTTTAAAAAACTATTTTGCTTCTTTAAAGCTTATGGAAGAACTGAAAAATAAACAGGGCATTGCCATGTCTTACATGAATATAGGAAATATTTATATATATCAAGGCAATTATCGCGAAGCCTTAAAAAATCATTGCGCTTCTTTAAAGATGAAAGAAGAAATTGGAGATAAACAAGGCATTGCAGCTTCTTACAACAATATAGGGGGCATTTATTATTATCTAGGCAATTACCCCGAAGTCTTAAAAAACTTTCTTGCTTCATTAAAAATAAAAGAAGAAATTGGAGATAAGGATGGTATCGCCTCTTCATTTATAAACATAGGACAATTATATACCAAAGAAAATAAAACAAAAGAAGCACAAGATTATTTAAATAAAGCCTTGCAACTAAGTATAGAAATAGGCAATAAAGAAGTTATAAAGGATGGTTATACCGACCTAGCGGTTTTAGATAGCACTTTGGGTAATTATAAGGCCGCCTTTGAGCACTATAAATTATTTATATTGTATAGAGATAGCCTTAATAACGAAGAAACCAAAAAGAAAAGCATGCAAGCCAGCATGCAATATGAGTTTGATAAAAAGGAAATAGCAACTAAAGCAGAACAGGATAAATTGGATGCTATAAATGCCGAAGAAAAAAAGAAACAACAAATAGTTATTTATGCTGTTGCAGGTTTGCTAGTATTAGTAGGTGTGTTTGCCATTTTTATGTTTAACCGCTTTAGAATTACTAAAAGACAAAAAAGCATTATTGAAAAACAAAAAACATTGGTTGATACAGCTTACGAAGAATTGCACGAAAAAAACAAAGAAGTAATGGATAGCATTAGATATGCTAAACGCATACAGAGTGCTTTAATTACTTCGGAAAAATATATAGAGAGCAGTTTAAACAAGTTGATGAAGAATAAGTAGATGAAAAAATTTATTTACATATTTTTCTTTCTCATTGCAAGCATAGTGCAACAATCTATTGCTCAAAACCCTAAAATTGATTCACTTTTAACTCTATTAAAAACTGATAAAGAAGATACCAATAAGGTACATCATCTGTATAAATTATGTATTGACTACAGAAATATTGGGGATTTTAATAGAGGTTTTGATTATGGTAAACAAGCACTTGCACTTGCTCAAAAAATTAAATTTAAAAAAGGCATAGCTCAGTCTTGCAATAGTATAGGGCTTATTTACCAATATCAGGGCAATTATCCCGAAGCCCTTAAAATGCATTATGAAGCATTAAAAATACGGGAAGAAATAAAAGATAAAAGAGGCATTGCGGGTTCTTATAATAACCTGGGAATTAATTATAGAGAAGAGGGTAATTTTGAGGAGGCATTAAAAAATTATTTAGCTTCTTTGAAAATAAGGGAAGAAATAAAAGATAAAGATGGTATCGCTACTTGTTTTATTAACCTGGGAGTTCTTTATCGGAATCAAAATAATTATACTGAGGCACTAAAAAACTATTTGGCTTCTTTAGAAATGTTTCAGGAAATAAAAAATAAGCATGGAATTGCTAATGCATATAATAACATAGGGGTTATTTATACATCTCAGGGTAATTATATGGAAGCTTTAAAAAATTATTTGGCTTCTTTAAAAATAAGTGAAGAAATTAAAGATGAGGAGGGCATTGCAACTTGTTATATAAATATAGGTGGGTTGGATATTAAAATAAATAAAGCAGAAGAAGCAGAAAAATACTTAAACAAAGCTTTACAGATAAGCAAGAAAATTGGGAGCAAAGAAGATATTAAGGAAAGTTATCAGAATTTAGCCACGTTAGATAGTTTAACAGCAAATTACAAAGCTGCCTTTGAATATTTTAAACTATTTATTATTTATAGGGATAGCCTTAATAATGAAGAAACCCAAAAGAAAAGTTTGCAGGCAAGCATGCAATACGAGTTTGATAAAAAAGAAATAGCTGCAAAAGCAGAGCAGGATAAACTAGATGCTATAAGCACAGAGGAAAAAAAGAAACAACAGATAGTTATTTATGCTGTTGCAGGTTTGTTAGTATTAGTGTGTGTGTTTGCCATTTTTATGTTTAACCGCTTTAAAATTACTAAAAGACAAAAAAGCATTATTGAAAAACAAAAAACATTGGTTGATACAGCTTACGAAGAATTGCACGAAAAAAATAAAGAAGTAATGGATAGCATTATATATGCTAAACGCATACAAAGTGCTTTAATTACATCGGAAAAATACATTGAGAATGCTTTTAACAGACTAATGAAGAATTGATTGATGAAAAAATTTATTTACATAGTTATCTTCTCCACTCTTCTGCATCAATTATGTGATGCTCAAAACCTGGATTCGCTTTGGCGAGTTTACAATGATAAAAGCCAAGCAGATACTAATAGATTAAAAGCTATAGATGATATTGCATGGAGTTACAACAACAACAACCCTGATACTGCCATAGTTTTGGCAAACGAAGAATTAAAATTGGCTAAAGCAAGCAAACAAAAGGAATATGAAGCCAAAGCGCTTAATACTATAGGTATCTGTTATGAGAACCAGGGCAATTACCCCGAAGCCTTAAAAAACGATTTTGCTTCTTTAAAGATATACGAAGAAATGAAAGATAAAAGAGGCATTGCCATGTCATACAACAATATAGGGATTATTTATAAAGGACAGGGTAATTATGCTGAAGCCTTAAAAATGTATTTTACTTCTTTAAAAATAAAAGAAGAGATTAATGATAATAAAGGCATTGCTGTTTCATACATGACCATAGGAAGTGTTTATTACTTACAAGACAACTACACTGAAGCATTAAAAAACCTATTTGCCTGTTTAACTATAATGGAAAAAATTAAAGATAAATGGGGCATTGCCAATTCTTACATCAACATAGGGGCTGTTTATTACACGCAGGGCAATTACCCCAAGGCAGTAGAAAACTATTTTGCCGCTTTAAAAATAAAAGAAGAAATGAGAGATAAAAACGGCATTGCTGCTTGTTATGGCAATTTAGGTAAAGTATATACTAAGCTACATAAAACAAAAGAGGCGCAAAATTATTTAAACCAGACCTTGCAAATAAGTAAAGAAATTGGTAGTAATGATTATATTAAAGAAACTTATTTAGGTTTAACCGTTTTAGATAGTACAATGGGCAATTATAAAGCAGCTTTTGAACACTATAAACTTTATACCATATATAGCGATAGCCTTAATAATGAAGAAACTCAAAAGAAAAGCCTACAAGCCAGTATGGAATATGAGTTTGATAAAAAGGAAATAGCAAATAAAGCGGCGCAAGAAAAATTAGATGCCATAAATGCAGAAGAAAAACAAAAACAGAAAATTATTATTTATGCTGTAGTAGGTTTGTTACTATTAGTGGGTGTATTTGCAATTTTTATGTTTAACCGTTTTAGAATTACTAACAGACAAAAAGCCATTATTGAACAACAAAAAGTATTGGTTGATAAAGCTTATGAGGAACTCCACGAAAAGAATAAAGAAGTAATGGATAGTATTTATTATGCCAGAAGAATACAAACAGCATTGATTACTTCGGAGAAGTATATTGAGAATGTTTTTAATAGATTGATGAAATAAGTAATTAAACTATTGATTAGATTTGAATTATGAAGAAATACCAGTTTTATATTTTTTTAATGGCATGTGCCTATTTTTCTTTTTCTCAGAATTTGGATTCTATAGCCCTAGTTTTAAAAAAAGCAAAAGATGATACCAACAAAGTAAATAGTTTAAACAAACTTAGCCGACAACTTAATAATACCGGAGAGCATGAAAAATCGTTAAAATATGCTACAGAGGCAATAAACATCAGTAGAAAATTATCTTTTAAAAAAGGTGAGGCAAATGGGTACAAAAACATCGGAAATATTTATATTAACCAATCTAATTATCCAAAAGCATTAGATTATTATTTGCAATCGCTAAAAGCGTTTGAAGAAATTGGTGATAATTTGGGTATAGGAAAATGTTACGGCAATCTCGGTAACGTTTCTCAGTATCAAAAAGATTATAGTAAGTCGTTAGAATACTATCTGAAATCTTTAAAATATTTTGAAGAAGTTGGTGATAAACAATTAATAGCAGCATCTTATAGCAATATTGGAGAAGCCTATCGCAAACAAACTGTGTTTCCTAAAGCCTTGGATTATGATTTTAAATCGTTGAAAATAAGACAGGCAATAGGAGACAAACAAGGCATAGGGAATTGCTATAACAATATTGGCATTATATATAAGTACCAGGGCGATTATGCTAAAGCCTTAGATTGTTATTTGAAAGCCTTAAAAATAAGAGAAGAAATTAAAGATAAACAAGGTTTAGGTGAATGTTTTAATGATATGGCAGAGCTATATAACAAGTTATTAAATTACAAACTAGCCCTTCATTATGGTTACTTAGGCTTACATATTAATAAAGAAATTGGAAACATAGAGCAAGAACGCATTTCTTACGAAAGTATAGCTGAAGCATATGCAAAAACAAATCAATTTAAAGAAGCGTATACCAATTATGTTTCATTTAAGGTTTTAACAGATAGTATTTTTAGTGCAGAGAATATAAAACGAATTGGAGATTTAAAAACGCAGTATGAAGTGCAAAAGAAAGAAGCCGAATTAAAAGCTAAGGCTTTTGCACAAGAAGTAATTGTTATAGAAGAAGAAAAAAGACAGCGATTTGTTATTTATGGAGTAGCCAGTATGTTATTTATAGTAATGGTTTTTTCTGTTTTTTTATTCAGAAGATTTAAGATAACTCAAAAACAAAAATTAGTTATTGAAGACCAGAAGAAAATTGTAGAAGAACAAAAAATATTGGTAGATAAGGCTTATGAAAAACTACATGCAAAAAACAAAGAAATGACGGATAGTATACATTATGCAAAACGTATACAAACTGCCTTAATTACATCGGAAAAATATATGGAGAATGTTTTAAATAAATTATTGAAGAAGGATTTATAAATTTGATAGATGAGGAAATTTTTACTTTTTATATTTTTAAGTATTTGCTCGTGCCTTTCTATTGCCCAAAAATTAGATTCGCTTTGGAAAGTTTATAATGATAAAACCCAAGCTGATACTACTCATATAAATGCCATACATGCTATTGCAAGAAGTTATATAAGTAATAAACCTGATACCGCTATTATTTTAGCAGAACAAGAATTAAAGCTGGCAAATTCTATTTCAACTAATAAAGTCAATATATGGACTGCAAATGCGCTTAATGTTTTGGGCATAGCATATAGCTATATGGGCAATTACTCAAAAGCGTTAGAATATTATTTAAAAACTTTAGACATTTATAAAGAACTGAATAATAAATCGGGCATTGCATTTTGCTATAATAATATGGGGGTTGTTTATCAGTATCAGGCCGATTATCCAAAAGCATTAGAAAATTATTTAAAAGCTTTACACCTAAGAGAAGAATTAGGCGATAAACAAGGAGAAGGAAATTGTTATGCAAATATAGGGCTTGTATATTGGTATGAATTAAATTACCCTAAAGCCTTAGAATGCCAATTTAAAGCACTGAAACTATTAGAAAAAGTTGGTGATAAAAAAAGTGTAGCAAATTGCTATAGTAATATTGGTGCTGTTTACGAAAGCCAGACTAAGTATGCTAATGTTTTAGAATACGATTTAAAAGGACTAAAAATTTATCAGGAATTGGGTAATAAAAGAGGGATGGCAACTTCTTATGGTAATTTGGGCAATGTGTATAAAAACCTGAATGATTATCCAAAGGCATTAGATCATTATATAAAATCTTTACAAATAAGAAAAGTAATTGGGGATAAAGAAGGAGAAGGAATTTGTTACGGAAATATGGGCGATTTATATTACCGATTAACCAATTATAAATTGGCAATTCAATATTGCGACTCTGAATTAACACTATGTAAACAAATAGGTGACATTGATGGAGAAAGAGAAGCTTATGAGAATTTGGCTAAAACATATAGTAAAACAGGTAGATATAAAGAAGCTTACGAAAATCATGTGAAATTTAAAACATTAACTGATAGCATTTTTAATGCCGATAACAGTAAGCAATTGGGCGATTTGAAAACGAAGTTTGAGGTGGAGAAAAAAGAAACCGAACTAAAAATAAAATCAGACGCTGAGCAGGAAAAATTAAAAGCTGTTGCCGGCGAAGAAAAGAAACGACAGCAGGTTATTATTGCATCGGTGGGTGGTGTGTTGGTGTTGGTAATTATATTTTCGTTGTTTTTGTTTAAACGTTTTAAAATAACCCAAAGGCAAAAAACCATTATTGAAAAACAAAAAGTAATGGTTGATAAAGCCTACGAAGAGTTACATGAAAAAAATAAAGAAGTAATGGACAGCATACATTATGCAAAACGCATACAAACTGCTTTAATTACATCGGAAAAGTATATTGAAAATACTTTTAATAAATTGATGGGAAATAAGTAAGTTAAAAAGCCTTTCAGTTTGCCTGAAAGGCTTTTTGGTATTTTGCAACACAGTATTATTTACCACCATTAGCTCTTAAATCGTTTAAACAATTTGCATCTAAATCGGGTGGGGTGCTACTTAGTAAATTTTTAATAACATCACTTGTTTCAACTGCATAATACATTAAACAAGATGTGTTATTGCAATGTCGCCCATTTGCGACATCCTGATGAGGCGTTTGCATAGGTGTGCCATTATTAACTAAGCCAAGTACATGTCCAAATTCATGTTCGGTAACGGTGGTTTCTAATAAACTTTTGCTTGGCTGCGTTAATCCACCAGAAAATTGTGCAATGGTGTTTTCGAATATTACTATTGAAGAATTTTCGTAATTAATGCCAAGTACTTTGCTTTGCGAAGATGCTGTACCCGCATACTCTTTATCTAAATATAAAATATAGGCCGTTAAAGTGGAGCCACTTGTAATCATTTTACGATGCGCATATTCAATATCCTGTATCTGGTCTAAATTGTAGTAAGCCCCTGTGTTGGGAACAGAAATTTCGGTTTTTGTTATAGAAATTCCATTGGGTTTATTAATGCGTTGTTGAAGAAAATTAACCAGGTTGTTAAGGCTTTCATCGGTTGGTGCATAACCGCTTATATAATTTATTTCGATAATTAAATTAGTGTACTTGCCCTGAGAAAGGAAATCGTTTGGGGTTACTTTATTATCATTAAGAGGTGTTTTTTTACACGAAAAATTTACACCTGCCGTAATACATAATAAGCCTAATATGATTATTGATTTTTTCATGACACTTATTTTTAGTTTGTTAAGCCAAGTTTTGCGGAGATAATTGTTTCTGCAATATCGTTACACTCGAATAACGTTTTTTTATCTTTTTTAATAAACTCGTAAGCACCAGCCAAAAGTGTAAATGCACAGGTTTGCATAGTTTGTATTTGAGAAACAACTACAATTTTGCATTTATATAATTTGTTGTTAATTAAATTAATCATGTGCGAGGCATTATATCCATCACCTAAATAATAATCGATAAATAATAAATCAACGTTGCTATCGAGATGTTTTGAACAATCTATATACGAAGTAAATGAAGATACATCGACTGTGAAGCCTTTTAATACAGCCATTTTTTTAAGACTTTCTGTTAAAAAGCGTGTTAAAATTTTATTATAAAACTCATTATCATCTAATATCACGATTTTAAAATTTGGTGTAGATTGCTTACTCATTTGACCCTCCCTTATTACTGTATACTAAAGCTACTAAAGAAATAATAGGCGTTTTGGGGGATTTCGGTAACTGAGGAAAAAACATAGCCAATAAGCTAAAATTTATAGCCAGCATTTATTGTAAAAATTGCCGTTTTGAAGCATCTGTTTTTCATCTTTTTTTTCTTAGATTTGGTTAATGAGGAGATTTTTACCTTTTACACTTTTATTTATTAACCATTTTTTTATTTCTGCACAGAACATAGACTCGCTTTGGCGAGTTTATAATGATAAAGCACAGGTGGACACCAATCGACTTAAAGCCATTAACATTATTGCTTGGAGTTATAATGGCAGCAAACCTGATACCGCTATATTATTAGCACAACAAGAAGTGCAATTAGCCATACAAACCCAACAAAAAAAATACGAAGCATTAGCCTATAGCGCTATTGGTATTTCATTTAATACTAAAGAAAATCATACTAAAGCACTGGAGTTTTTTTTTAAATCCTTAAAAATAAGAGAAGATCTTAAAGATAAAACCGGGATGGCGAATTGTTATAATAGAATTAGAAGTGTTTATCAAAGTCAATCTAACTATCCTAAAGCTTTGGATTTTTGTTTAAAAGATTTAAAATTAAGAGAAGAAATGGCCGATAAAAAAGGGATGAGTAATTGCTATTTAAATATAGCTGCCATTTATAATGTCCAATCAATGTTTGAAAAGGCTATCGAAAATTTTTTAAAGGCTTTGAAATCATCGGAAGAAATAGGTAACAAAATTGGCATGGCCGACTGCTATAATAACATGGGGACTGTTTATTATGGTCAATTAAATTATCCGAAAGCTATAGAAAATCAATTAAAAGCTTTAAAAATAAGGGAAGAAATAGGCGATAAAAAATTACTTGCAGCAAGCTACACCAATATAGGGCTTATATATGTTGATCAATCTGATTATACTAAAGCCTTACAATACTATTTAAAAGCTTTACAGTTAAAAAAAGAAACAGGTGATAAACAAGGCATAGATATTTGTTTTGGCAATTTAGGTGAGTTATATAGTAAGCAAGCAAACTATAAATTAGCAATAGCATATATTGATTCATCTTTACAAATAAGTAAAAGCATTGAAGATACAGAGGGAGAACAGTATGCGTATGAAAACCTGGCCATAGTATATAGTAAAATAGGCAAGTATAAAGAAGCGTACGAAAATCATGTAAAATTTAAAGCTTTAACGGATAGTATTTTTAATGAAGATAATAGCAAACAGCTTGGCGATTTAAAAACGCAGTTTGAGGTGGAGAAAAAAGAAGCTGAACTAAAAATAAAAGCGGAGGCAGAACAAGAAAAATTAAAAGCTGTTGCATTAGAAGAAAATAAAAGGCAGCAGGTTATTATAGCATCGGTAGCGGGTGTGTTGGTTGTTGTACTTATATTCTCGCTATTTTTATATAAACGTTTTAAGATAACTGAAAGGCAAAAAGGCATTATTGAAAAACAAAAACAACGCGTAGATGAAGCCTACGAAATGTTGCACGAAAAGAATAAAGAAGTGATGGACAGCATACATTACGCTAAACGAATACAAACTGCTTTAATTACACCGGAAAAATATATTGAAACCGTTTTAAAAAAATTGATGAAAAATTAGTTGATGAGAAAAATTATTTATATAATTTTTATTTCTTGTTTCATTCCTTGTATTTGCATTGCGCAAAATATAAATTCGCTTTGGAAGGTTTATAAGGATAAAAGTCTGGCAGATACTAGTAGATTAAGAGCTATACAAATCATTTCGTTTAATCTACGAAACAGCAACCCCGACACTGCCATTATTTTAGCTGTGCAGCAATTAAAAATGATTGGCGGCTTTGCGCCAGAAAAGAGGAAAAAATGGGAAGCTTTTGCTTACAGTATTATAGGAACAGCTTATGATACGAAAGGGAATTATGCTAAAGCGTTAGAATATTATTTTAAGGGATTACAATTAGATGAAGAGCGCGGCGATAAAAAAGGTATAAGCTCGTGCTTTAATAATATTGGCAATATATATAAAAATCAATCGAACTATTTGCAGGCACTGGATTATTATTTGAAATCGTTAAAGCTACAGGAAGAATTAGGCGATAAACCAGCAACTGCAAATACGTATATGAACATAGGCATTGTGTATTCTTTTCAAGGGGTTTACGCTATGGCTTTAGAACATTATTTAAAGGCCTTACGAATTAATGAAGAAATTAAGGACAAAGAAGGTTTAGGGAATTGCTATGGAAATATTGGAGCCGTTTATTTTAATACGGCTAATTACCCTAAAGCGTTAGAGTGTTTTTTAAACTCGTTACATATACGAGAGGAAATTAAAGACATACAAGGCATTGGAAATTGCTATGGAAATATTGGGGCTATTTATAAAGAGCAAATGAAATTTAATGAGGCGCTTAGCTATTTTTTGAAAGATTTAAAAGTTTGCGAAGATGTTGGCGACAAACAAGGCAAAGGAGTTTGCTATGGCAACTTAAGCAGCTTATATAATGAACTAGCTAATTATAAATTGGCTTTACTATATAGCGACTCTGAATTGGTAGTATGTAATGAAATTGGCGACATTGATGGAATACGTGAAGCTTATGAAAATTTAGCCAATGCTTACAGCAAAACAAACCGTTATAAAGAAGCCTACGAAAACCATGTAAAATTTAAAGCTTTAACCGATAGTATTTTTAATACAGAGAACAGCAAACAGCTTGGCGATATGAAAACTAAGTTTGAAATAGAAAAAAAAGAGGCTGAATTAAAAGTGAAAGCGGAATTTGAACAAGATAAATTAAAAGCCATTGCGCGTGAAGAAAAGAAAAGGCAACAAGTTATTATAGCATCGGTGGCAGGTGTGTTGGTGGTTGTACTTATGTTTTCGTTGTTTTTATATAAACGTTTTAAAGTAACTGAAAGACAAAAAACAATTATAGAACAGCAAAAGCAACGAGTTGATGAAGCCTATGCTATGTTACATGAAAGAAACAAAGAAGTAATGGATAGCATTTATTATGCCCGCAGAATACAAAGGGCTTTAATTACTTCGGAAAAATATATAGAGAATGCTTTTAAAAGATTAATGAAGGGTAAATGATTATTTACATTTGTGAACCCGTGTGGCTTGTAACGGATAACCCGACGCTGTAAGCAGAACGTCAAAAAAAATTTATTGTTTTTTAATATTTGAAATTTGTGCAGGGATGCCTTTGTGACATCCTTTTGGGTTGTGTATGCGGAGGACATGGTAAGTGAAGGATATTTTTAAACCATCAACGTCAAAATTTTCGAGAGGGGTTGCGGGAATTAAAAAGAGGGTGTCGATGTTTATGGGAGTACAAATTACAACCGTTTCGCAACCTTGTGATTTGTATTTGTGAGATACAATGCCTTGTTTTTGTATGGGATGAACAGATGTATCATCAAAAGCCGGTGGGGCTGTGTTTGTTTGTTTTGATTTGCAGGCGGTAAAAAAAACAAAAAAACAAACTGCTATTGCATAAATAACAGTTTGTTTTACTTTTTTATTTATCATAAAACGCTTTAGAAACTTACTGGATAGGTACTTTTATAACCCGTTGAAAATTATTGTTACCCAAGCGAATATAATATATACCCTTTGCCAAATCGAAAACGTTTATGCTGGTTTCGGTTGTGTTTAGAACCGGGTTAAGTGATTTGGTGCTGATTAATCTTCCTTCTAAATTATAAAGACTAATTTCTACCATATCGTTTGCCGGAAGATTAGTTGCTTTTACATTTAACTGATTACCCGATTGGAATGCGGTTAGTGTTGTTGTGTTTGTTTTAATTGTACTGATGCCCGTTGTACCACAAGTTGCTGTTGGAACCTGAAATGAAAATATACGTGTGTTTAATGAATTACCTGCGCCTATATATTGGTTGGTATGCCAAAAAGTAATTCCATCAGCAGGGTCGACAGAGGTGTGTGAGTAATCGCCCCAACGGCTATCACTTGTCCAAGAAGAAGAACCTGCAATGGCCACTTTTTCGGTAACAGACATGATACCACTGCTATCGCATTTGTTACGCCCTGTGTAACGAATGCCGGGATAAACAGCCGTAGGTGCAGAAACAGAATAAGCTAAACCAATGCTTCCGTTTTGATCCATAGCAATAGCCGGATTCCAACGGCTAACACCATCGGCAGGCGAATAAGTGCCTTGCTGAAAAATATTCCATTTACTTGTTGTGGTATCCTGACGTAATTCGTACCACCTGATACCACCCACACGTGTTGTGCTACTACCTGTGTTAACTACATGGCTCATTACAGCGGCATTATATGTGCCCCAACGCAGATAAGGGATGCGGTAAGAGAAAAAGCCATCAAGTGCATCGACTTTTCTTGTGGTGCCCGGTTGCGAAATATCTTTTTCGGTACCACCTGTAAAATATGAATTGAAAGCTTGCGGGGTAAGTGTATCGCTAGGAGCCATAGTACCTGATTTGCTTGTCCAATTGGCCGTAATTTTTTGAATAAAAATTTTATCGGAAAAACCTGCACCCCAATTATCATCCGTAAAATAAAATAAATATTGCGGAGAGCCATACGGTGGTAACTGACCATCGGCATACAAGGTTTGCGGACAAAAGAAACCACCGCTGTTACTTGTATTAGGATCTGATACGGATGGTATAACAATAAAGCCTGCAGTTGTATCGCCAACTAACATTTTTGCGCGCTCGTAAACGGTTACTTTTTGATTGCTGCAATTACAAGTTTCGTAATAACCATCAGACCAAATAGAATATTTTGGATAATCGGCATAATCACTTGCATCAGGCGTAAAGGTGTATAAGTAATAAGCACCTGTTGGGTCGGCAGTTTGTGAAACAGCAAATAACAGTGTAGTACAATTGCCACCACCCGGACAAAGAAACTCAGTAATTACCCAGCGGTCGGCAAACTTATCGTACATAACAACAGGGTCGCCATCATCTAAGGAGTTGGGAAACAATGTTGCTAAATCAATAGCGGCCGTTAAGGCAGTACCTGTTTTATCGAACACCTGATAATTACTATTTACTGCCTGCACATAATGATTAGGACCAACCATGCCGTTGGGATCTAATGGGTCGTAACCACCTTGACTATTTGTACCATCTACATTTACCGTAGTACTTAAAGGCGCATGTGTGCCTTGCTCTCTTTGCACAATTGGGTCTTCGCTAAAAGGCACAGTAGATGGTTGTTTCCAAAGACGTTTTCTTTCAGCATCTTTTGCTTCTTGGTGTACGCCTATTTTTTTAATGGCAGGATGCTCTTTAGCCAACTCCCTTAAAGGACGAGAAAGCTTAAAGCTGGTGCATTGCTTAAAATAAGAACCATCTGCATTGCGAATTTCTTTCTGCGCAAAAATTGGCATGATGATTAAAATATGAAATGCTACTATTAATTTTTTCATACACATATATTATTGTTGTTTGTATCTACTCAAAAAATTACTGAATAATTATTTTGGTTACCAGTTTATTTTTTTGTGATTGTATGGTAAGTGAATAAACACCTTTAGCCTCGTTGGTAAGGTTTATGTTTTTTAAACCACCTGTTTGTATTTTATCTGTATAGATAATTTGGCTTAAAGCGTTTCGCACCTCAACTACATATGTATCTGTATTTCCTTCGGGAACTTCAATTACAAAAGATCCGTTGTTTGGATTTGGATATACTGCAATAGGATGTTGCGTTAATTTATCTATACCGGCGCATGTGCTAGATATAACAAGGTGTACAGCATTATTAACACAACCATTGGCATCGGTACCAGAAACTACATATGTTGTATTTGCTGTTGGTGTTGCTGTAACACTTGCACCGTTTACGCTGCTTAATGTAGCTGCAGGACTCCAGCTATATGTAACTGCACCTGATGAGTTAAGCACTGTTGAAGAACCTGTACAAACTGTATCGGGTGAAGCTGTTAATGTAATTACAGGTAGAGCATAAACACCTACAGAAACTGTTGTGGTACTTTTACATGAAGCACTTACACCTGTTAATGTATATACAGTTGCTGCGTTTACAGTTGGTGTATAATTGGCTGCCGGATGTGGGCCGGGAACCCAAGTATATGTTGTAGCACCACTTGCTGAAAGTATAACGTGCTGCCCCGTACAAACAGTTGATGCAGATGTAGTAACTGATAATGTTGGTGCAGCATTTACCATAACAGTTTGTGTGCTTGGCGTACTTGAACCCTGTGCATTAGTAGCAATTAATGTAACTGAGAAAGTACCTGAAGTTGAGTAAGAAACAACAGGATTTTGACTGGTTGATGTGGGCGGTGTTGCACCCGGGAAAGACCAAGACCATGAAGTTGGCGTGTTGGTTGATTGATCGTTGAAGGTGGCATTTTGTCCGCTACAAATAGCTACTGTATTTGAAAACACGGCTACAGGAGGGTTATTGCTATTAGCACCTATAATATTTATATTATCTACATAAATGGCTTGGCCATAATGCCCTCGGTTTTGAAAGGATATCATTACATTACTCATACCCGCATAAGCGTTTAACGAAACAGTATCGGTACGCCATTGTGATGCTGTTGGTATAAATATGGAAGGAGTATCGTTAGGTGCAGTTGCTAAAGTTACGCCACCTTTTACATAAAGTTGTGTGTAAGTTAAACCGCAATCGGTTGATATCATAACGGCTAAACTATCACTATATGTATTACTATATTGAGAGTAGGCTACATCGAAAAATAATTTAGCCTGAGTAAGTCCTGAAAAATCATATTTAGGGGCACGCATTTCATCGCGTGTGCCTGAAGCATCCTGGCTATAATTATCGTAAAACATAGATGCTGTACTATTTCTACCTACTGTGGTACTTTGTGCCCAAACTTTACCATCGCCTGAGGCATCATAATTTTGCCAGTTTGTTGGAGGGAATGTTGCACCCTGAAAACCTTCTACCAAAGGTAACACGCTTATTGGCGACACAGTTATGTATAATGTTTTAGTTACTGTGTTGCCCCCATTTGCATTGGTTGCTGTTAATGAAACACTATATGTGCCCGGTGTGTTATAAACTACAGCAGGGTTTTGCACGTTTGAAGTAGCAGGCGTTCCGCTTTGGAAAGTCCAGCTCCAAGAAGTTGGTGTGAAAGATGATAAATCGGTATAATTAACCGTCATGCTTGGGCAAATAAATGTTTTATCGGAAGTGAAATTTGCTATAGGAGCTTGTGTACCGTTGTTAAACAAATCGGCTTCCCACACACCACGTCCGAAAGTTGCCGCACGAACTTTACCCAGCGGATAAAAAATTTGTAAATCGCGAACAGAAACATTTGGAAGACCAGCACTGTATAAGCCCCAAGTGCTTGTAAGAGAATCGCGGTAATAAATGCCTACATCGCAACCAAGATACAAACCATCTTTAGTGCCATTCCAATAGGTAATGCAATTGGCCGGTAAGTTTGGTAAACCTGTAGAATAGTTTGCCCATGAAGTACCGCCGTTAGTAGAATTAAAAACTTTGTTACCTGAAGAATAACCAGAGAAAGTTACCCATACACTATTAGGGTCTTTGTCTTCTACAGCCACCCAAGTCATTTGTGCACTGCCTACCGGTAAGGTTCCGGTAACGTTGGTCCAAGCAGTACCGCCGTTTGTTGTTTTATATAAGGTGTTACCTTGTATAACATAAATTACCTGCGGGTTTGATGGTGCAATGGCAAACTCAACAATAGAGTTTGAACCGCCCAGCGTTCCTAACTGAGTCCAAGCAGTACCCTGGTTAGTTGATTTAAAAAGTTGCGAGTAACCACAATAAATTGTGTTAGCTGTTAAAGGGTCTTGGTGAATTGGGGTTACCCAAGCACCAGTACCAGTAAGCCCTGTTGTAATTGCTGTCCAAGAACCGCCGCCATTAGTTGTACGGTTTAATGAGCCTTGATACTGTTCGCCGTACATAACCTGATTGTTACTCCAATCAATAAAACAATCCATGCCGTCGCCACCCATTGTTTGCGACCAGCCACCGCCATAAATATTTGTACCATTATCCTGATGACCTGTGATAGCTAAACTATATGTGGTTTTAGAATTACCAATTTTATAAATTTCGGCAATGTTCATGTTGCCATTTACAGCGTTCCAAGTAGAGCCACTATTTGTTGTAACAAATATACCACCATCGGTACCGGCGTAAATTGTTGTGCCATTTTGATAAATTAAATCGTGTATATCGGCATGCGCATAAGGAGCGCCAGAACCTGTCCATTGTGCAAATAACGACCAGTTTGTACCAGCGTTAGTTGTGCGCCAAATGTTTACACCACCCACAACCACTTCGTTTGCATTAGTTGGAGAAGCTGCAATAGATAATGTGTACCAGCCTTGTCCGCCTGTATCGTTACCGGCACTTGCCCAACCCAGTAAGTTAGGTGTAGTTGCCATTGATGTAAATGAAGTACCTGAATTAGTTGATTGATAAAATGCATAAAAACCATCGTTTGATGCACTACTACCTACTACATAAACAAAAGCCGCGTTAGCAGGTGTAACTGCAATGGCCAATCTATCGCAATTACCCGATGTAGCTATACCGGTTGTTACTGCATTAAAAGAAGCACCGCCATTTGTTGATTTAAAGAAAGTAGTTGTAACACCATATATAGTTGTAGTGTCGTTTGGTTTATATTCGATATCGGTAAAAGAACCTGCCTGCACTGTACCCCACGAAGTACCACCATTGGTTGACCTTAGTAAACCAATTGTTGTTGCAGCAAATATTACATTTTTGTTTAAAGGGTTAATTAGCATTTTATAAATTTTGCGCCCTTGTGAAACCTGCCAAGTTAAACCTGTAGCAGCCCAAGTGCTACCACCGTTGGTTGATTTTAAAACACCTATACTATATGAATCTCCTGCGTCGCCATCACCAGTTGCCATGTACATATTTTGCGAATTTGTTGGATCGAAAACCACATCAGAGTTTCCGATAACACCAAGCTGATCGGTGTTGGTTGTCCAAGCACCACCGCTGTTAGCAGTGTTCCATAAACCACCATCGGGTGTACAAATCCAAATGCCGGTTGTAGTAGACGGAGCGAAACGCACTGCATTTATACGCCCTGCATTACCACCTGTTGGGTCGCCAAAAGGACCAATTGCTTGCCAAGTAGCAGATTGTGTAGACGAGGTTTGATTAGTACCATTGGTACGGTTTTGAGCAGCGCCATTTTCTGCCTGATATTTTAAAAACTCATCGTAAGAACGAGAAGCCTGTGTTTTATCTCCGGTAGGATATACGCGAGGTTCCATGTAGGACTCCCAACGTTTAAAAAGTTCGTAGCCTGCCAACTCTTGCTCCTCTTCGCCTCCCACTTTCATACGACCTTCGGCTTTTTCTTTACGCTCTTCGTTAAGTTGACGTTGGTGTTTTTTAAAATACTTAGTTAAACGCTTTTGGGTTTGATAAAAATCTTCATTCGGGTTAGCGAAATCCAATTTACTATTTTGTGCTTGTACTGTTATGTATGAGCTAACTAGTAGCAAGCATACAATTTTTTGTAAAAGTGTTTTCATGAGTTAGAGTTGTGGTTTGGTTGTGGTGCAATAAAGAGAATTTTAGTTAAAAAAGAAAGGGTTTTAACTAAATAATTTTTAAATACTGAAGAAACTGTTAAAGCAGAGACTCAAAAAACCTTTTTTTAAGGTTTATTGTTTGGCTGGCAGGGGTTACAGGGGAAATGCAGGTTTATTTTATATGTATTTTGACCTTTTTCGATAAGCAATTCACAAAAGGAAGTTTTTAGCATTTTAACACAAGTTGGGTCATAATTGGTAAAGAGGTTTTTGTTGTTTTCTTCGGTAAGAAAAACCTGATACTTACCCGGGTGTAATTTATGGGTGAAACAACCTACAGTATCGGTTACAACAACCATGTTTTTTTTGCCTACCAGTTTAATTTTAAAGTTTACGAGTTTAGCGGGTGTGTTGTACTTAGTTAATATTTCGGTTGTGGGACGCGCACCATTGCAATAACTATTTGTGTAGCTAACAAAAACGGTTACTTGTTGCTGAGCAAAAGCAACAATTTGTAAAAAAAGAAAAATAATAAAAGTGAAAAGTTTGGTGCGCATGGTTTAAAAGTACGAAATTGTTTTTGTACAGATACAAATAGCATCGGTTAGGTTATGGTGGTTTAAATCGTTTCGATACTCAGAGGCAATTTTATTTTTTATTTTGCAGCAAAAGTTTTAGCGTGTGGCTTATGGCGTTAGAGTTGATAAAGTCATCGTGCCCGGGTATAATAAATTTTGGTTGCGGAAATTTTTGCTGTACGTTTTTTAAACTTATAGGCCATGCCTGTAAGTTGGCTTCTTTTATATAACCTAAATCGGTAGCCTCGGTACTTTTTATAAAACAACCACCATACAATATTTTTTGTTTGGGGAACCAAACAACTATATTATCGGTGGTGTGGCCTGGACCCGGATAATAAGTTTGAAAGTTTAGTTGTCCAATGGTGAAGGTGGTATCTTTTGTGAAATGAAATTGGGCACGTTTTTGATTTGTTGCTTTTGAGATTGAATCGGTTTGGAGAGAGGTAAAAGTTTTGATGTTTTGTTGTTGGTAAAATTCGAGTCCGGCACTACGGTCTTCATGCGAATGTGTGGCAATGCAAAGCACGACTTTTTGGTGATGTTTGTTTTGAATGCTATCTAACAGGGGTTGAAATTGGGTGGTATCCCAAGGGCTATCTATCATTACAACGCCCTTATTAGTTACTATATACAAACCGTTTGCGGACGCAAGTTCTCCTTTATAAGAGTGGTAAGTTGTGTAGATGTAAAAATTTTCGGTTAAGTGTGTAATGTTTAATTTATTGATTTTTGTTTGGGCAAAAAAAATTGCGTTACATAAAAGTATAAAGGAAATTGTTAGAAATTGTTTCATACACGATTTAAAATTTATAGCCAATGTTTAATGCCAGTATTAAATAAAAATTAGGGTTTTGTGCATTGGTAATTTTATCATCAAATTTAACATTGCCTACTATTTCTTTTGCGTTAATTAATTCTTCCATTCCTGCAGCAATTAACGCATCAACAACTAGGTGTTTTTTAATATAGGTTTGGTAACCTATAATAAGCCCTCCACCTAATGAGTTATGCCTGTACCAAACATTTGTATTATGAATAATTTTATCGCTAGGGAAATTACCCTGAGTATAGTTTGCATTTACCCCGGAATACAAACCATCACAAAATTTCTTTTTAAAAAGAAAGAATTTATACATAGGTATAATTTGAAGTGTTTTTTCAGAAGGTCCCAAGTGGGTATCAACTTTATACGAGCCCATTACTTGTATGCTGTGGCATTTTTTAAAACCAAGTTCGGCAGTTAACGAACCCATTTTTAGGTCTTTCGATATGGAAAGAATTGGAGATAGTATATCGGCTTTGATAATAAATTTAGATCTGTTGTTTAGGGTATCTTGTGCAAAAATAGTTGTGTTTAATAAAAAGATAAAGGGAATTGTTAGAAGTTGTTTCATTTTTGAACTGCAATAATTTGATTGATAGAAGTGAAAACAGGTTTTCCCTGAGCATGAATTAAATCGCGTTCCTTATTTGCACCGGGGCTTTCGGCTAATAACAAAAGTGCGTCGCAGGCACTAATAACTGCCAATGAAATTTCCATAGTTGCTTTATATACATCACTAATATTTGCTTTGGCTAAAACAGGCAAGGCGGCATTCATGCCAATGATGGGTGTGTGCCCAAGTTCTAAAAGTTTTGCAGCAGCTTCATTCATAGCATCTAAATTTTGCTGACGTTGTTGTGCTGTTGGGGCTGAATAAGGTCCGGCTACGCCTATAATCATACTGGTTTTTTTAAAAGTCGTTTTTATTTTGTAATTCTATTAATGTTATTCATGTACTCTTTATCTTTTGTACCTGTACTTTTAAGGTTGTATAAATATACAAAAATGTTGTTGTTACGTGTTAGGGATTGCAACGGAAAGCTTTTTGGTAATCCGAAAACTTGCAGTGTAAAGCCCGACGGCACGTGTTTACAAAGTGCCGTAACGCCCCAGTGATAAATTATTGTACGGTTATGGTTTCGGTTTTGTAATTAAAAGTTTCGGCACTTATTAAATAGCCAAAAAATAATTGGTAGCTGCCTGCGGTTTGTGGGGCAAATGTGTGGGAGTAAGACGAATCGGGAAGGAGGGTTAAATTGCAAATGGTTTGTTGGGTGCTGCCGGTTTTAAACAGGCGTGTTTGTACTTTATGATAGTTGCCATATATATACGCCTTAAACGAAATAGAATCTTTTGGGGTGAATTGTTTTTTTACATCGAGTAGTATGCCTATGTATTCGGTTTGGGGTTTGCCCAGGCTATCGTAGGTTATTTTGTAAAGTGTTTGGCTATGGCGGTACTCTTCTTTCATTTGTACTTTGTGGTTTTGGTAGTAGCTTATAAAGGTGCCTTCTTGCTGGCCGTTTACATAGTTGCCGTACCATTTTAGGTTTTGGTTGCGGTAAAAGGTTTGGGTAAGCCCATGTTTAACGCCATGTTTATAATTGGTTTTTACCCAAAGGGTGCCGTCTTTATAATAGGTAAGAAAAGGGCCGTTTAATGTATCGTTGCGGTAAATTTGTTTGTGGTTTATTTTTCCGTCTTTATAATAAATAATAAGTGTGTCTTGTTTTAAGTTATTGCCATCTATGTTTACGGTTTCTTTTAACTGACCAGTGCTGTAATATTCTTTACGCTGGTGTGTGTTGTTGCAGGCTGCTAACACAATAAGTAATGCTATACCAAATAATTTTTTCAAGCACTAAATATAAGGAAATGTTTTTTGGTTGCGTGGGTGGTCGCCCCCTGATTTGTGTAAAGGTGTTTGCAATTGCTTGACGAGGATAACAGCAACAAGGGCTGAGCGGATTAAAATACTTTGAAAAAATGAAGAATTAAAATGAAGAAAATAATGCCGAGGGCAAAACCAACTGCGGCTAAAATAGCGCTTACTTTATTTTCATCATTACTTTTAATTTTTTGTATCAATGATATAATAGAAAGTGTCAAACCGATTGTGCAACAAATAAACCCCAATGCGAATAAAAGAATTCCAGTATCAGCGTTTTTTAAACAGCCTGAGGCAAAGCAAAGGAATAAAATTACTGCAGCAAGACTAAATATAAAACCTAAAATTGCATTGAAAATGTAGCTTTTAAAAGGTGGTTTATCAGGTTTTATAAAGCCATTGAGGCCTTTGTTACCATTAACAAAGTTTATTGTGTTTATGTCATTTTTATTAATTGTTGAACTTGTATAAGGACTTGGATCACAGTTTTTAAAATATACTTTTTTATGGTTTATGTTAGTTACGGTGCCTAGTAACTTAGCACCACTTTTAAGGATAATGGTGTCGCAATTGCTTGTAATATATTGTGTTGTTTGCTTATTATTTTTATTAGTACTAAAAATTATTTTTGAAACTTGCGCAAGCAGGGTGGGGTAATTTTCTTTTTTTAGTTGCGTAATATTTTTAATAGAGAATAGGGGCATGGCAGTATCAGGAGTGTTTAATTTTTTAACGGGGTGGTTACTGCTTGTATAAAAGCCACTAGTGTATAATCTTTTTGTGAAACTACACGATGAAAAAATAAAGAAACAGAAAACACTAAGACAAAAAAGTTTATAAAAAGATACTTTCACTTGTCTAAATTACAAAAATACTTTAGCAGGTTTATAATATGAAAAAAAATTATTTAAACTGTGCTAACAGCGGTATACTGTTGTAAAGAAAGTGATTGCAGTAAGCAAGTCTGCCCTACTCTATTAATGGGAGATTTACTGCTAAGATGCACGTGGATGCCTGCCCCAGTTGAATTGTGAACGTGTTTGCAATTGCTTGACGAGGATAACAGCAACAAGGGCGATGGCTAAGCAATACTTATAAATTATAGGCTGCTTTTACTGCGGCATAATTATGATGATTAACATTGGGGATAACTATTTGGGGAGGAATGATAACAAGTTCTACATTAATATTAAAAGTTGGCAGCGGACAAGTGCTTGTGCCATTAAAATATTCGAAACGAATAAACGGAGTAGATTGATACATGTTATTAGCAAAACTTATGGTGTAATTTTTTTTAGAATTTGTATATGGGGTGGCTTCTAAACCGTTGGATGATTGCGCATAAACTAAAACAGCGGCATGTATGCTGGAACTAAAATCGGCCTGGGTAGAAAAATTATAGTACCACTGATTGGCGGTGGTATCCCAGGTTAATTGACTTGGCGTTATGGCAATGTATTGGTTTACTACATTAACCGCGCCGCCCGATGTACCATTAATGCCGTTGGCTCCGTTTGCACCAATAGGGCCGGTTGGACCTTGTTTGGTGCATCCTGCAAAAATAATTAACGAACTAATTATAGCAATATAAAAAAATTTTAAAGTGGGTTTCATTTATTTGTTTTTTAACTTTTTCAAAGATAGATATTTTTAGATACCGAAATATTAATAATGGAAAGCTTTGGGCCTATAAATACATGTTTATCAACCTCACAAGCGGGTTCTGTTAAAAATAATAACCTTAGTGAGGAGATTGTTTTGCTGCGCACGCAATGATGCTAAGAAATTTTTTTTTCGATAAAGTAAATGCCTTTTACGGCTTTGGTGGGGATGGCTGGCACGGGGTTGTACTCTTCGTTAATGGATAGGAGCTGGAATTTATCGTTGCGGATTTGGTCGTAGCGTTTGATGATGAGGCCATCGGTGGTTTGAAAAACGTAATCTTTGTGGCGCGATAGCCAGCTAAAATTTTCGACCTTGGTGGCTACTACAAAGCTGCCGGGCTTGTAACCGGTTTCGTAAATTTCGCCATCAATTACTTTGCTTTTGTACATAGAGAAGCCTTCGACTTCGAAACAAAAGCACTGGCCTTTAATTTCGGGGAACTCGCGGTGCTCTATGCCATCCAGGTAAACTTTGTTTTCGTAACCTGCCAAAAAACCGCCAACGGCTTTTAGGGGCACGTAAACCATGTTTTTGGTTTTGCTATCATTTGACAGAAATATTTGTTTATCGCCATCAAAGTATTTTGGGTTAACGCCAAAGTGGTTTTGCAGTTGCAGTTTAAGCGATTGGGGAATGTTGCGCTCGCCCGATTTTATTTTAGATAGGTTGCCTGTGCTGTAATCCAGCTGGCGGCAAAGGTCGGATTCGTTTTTAACCAGGTGTTTGTTAACCAGGGTTTCTAAAAGGTTTTTTATGAGCTGTGTATCAGTCATTGTATTTGTTATTTGTCGTTATGACAGCAAAATGCTATCACAAATATATGACAAATTTATTACAAGCAAGTTTTTGGGTTGTTAAAAATTTAAACCCCGTACTATAATAGATAAGCGGCCGTACCAGTTAAAGCCAAACATACCGGGGTAAGTGCCTCTAAAGTCATCGGGCAAGCCCCATTGTGCCCATTGCGAAGTTATATTTGAAGGAAGGGCAGATTTACCCTTCATATAAAAAGCACCACTGCCACAGGCAAATTGAAAGTAAGTGAGCGGCCATAATTTTACTTCGATGCCAATAGCGGCATTTAGCACATAGTTTTGTATGTGTGCTGCATGAATGTTGTCAAAAACCCATTCGTTTTGGTGTTGGCTACTGCCATAAGGTGTGATATTAGCATAAGCATCTTGTGCAGTATAAAAGTATGTTTGAAAATTGGTTTCGAAAAATAAATGCGCTCGCTTTGTACTAAAGTGGTATAGATAAGAAAGCGCGCCACCCATTAAAAAGGTTTTGGTTTTATTGTTATCAGTATAATAATTTGATAAATACAGAACTGGAATTATTTCGTGTTTTTTGTATTTATAGCTTAACGAAAATAAATTGCTAATAGCCATAAAACTAGGAGCACCATCTGGATTTAATGTTCGATATGTATCATCAGGGCGATAGCTATGATATTGGTTATAATTTTCGAAAGCAGAAAAACCTGCATAAAACCCAATGCTGTGGTTTTTTGGTTTGGTGGTTGTAAATTTTTGTTGTGCCCAAGATACGTGTACAAGAAATAAAAACAGTGTAAGCAGTAGGTATTTCATAAAAAAGATATAACAGATTGTGTTTCTAAGTTACGGTTTTATTTTGAAAAAGCCTAATTGTAATGACAGAAACTAGGGCAAAAAAAATATAAAACTATTGTTTGATTATTTTTTTTGTTTCGGTTCCGTTCGCACTGGTAATTTTAATAAAATATATGCCGTTGCTTTGGTTGCTTAAATCAATCTCGGTTTCTTTATCTTTTAATTCTCCGTAAAATATACGCGCGCCCAGCGAATTGTAAATATTTATTTGATTATTTAAAGATGCATTTACACTGTTTACTTTTATATATCCGGTGGTTGGGTTAGGAACAACCGAAATATTATTTACCAAAGCAGATGAGGGTATACTTGTGGTTGAGCAAATGTTTGTGTAAACACCACCTGTGTTTATAGTGGCACCCGATGGGTAGGTTGTGGGTGATACGGCAACCAGGGTAAAGCCGGGTGTGGATGTGCCGCCGTACCTAACAGTTGCGCCGTGGCTTGTATCGGCGCAATTGGGTACAAAATTGCTATCGAGTTTTACCATGTAAACATCGTAACTGCCTGCACCATACGAAGTAGTATAACCAGCTAAAGCATAACCCAAATCAGTGGTTTGAATGATGGACAATGCCATATCATAACCTGCACCCCCTACTGTTTTAGTTGATATTAATGTACCTGCCGCATTTAGTTTAACAATATACATATCGGCCCCAACACCATAAGAGCCATCTACGCCTGCTATAACCAGTTCTTTATTTTTAGTTTCAATTATTGAATAAGCCTCATCTCTGGAAACACCTCCCACCGTTTTTGTCCATTTTAAATTACCTGCGCTATCAAGTTTTGCTATATAAAAATTATTGTTGCAACACACGCCATAGGTTCGACCAAAACCAGCCATAACCAAACCTCTATCGCTTGTTTCAATTAATTTTGCGCCTTGTTCATTACCGCCGCCTATAGTTCTGGCCCAGCCTACGTTTCCGCCCGAATCTAATTTTGCAATATAAAAATACGCATAACCGATGTAGCCCGAAACCGCAAAACCACCATCGTGGGTTTGAATAACTGAATAGCCTACGCTTGCATTTAGAACTTTAGACCATGCTATGTTGCCCAATTGGTCGGTTCTAATAACACACATATTAGAACCAAGAGAACTGGTAATTACATATCTGCCATCGGCGGTTTGTAAAACAGAATTGCCTCCTCCTCCGGCGTTGCCATAGGTTTGTGTCCAAAGTACATTGCCGTTTACATCAAGCTTTACTAAATAAATATTGCCATGTGTTGTATCGCCATAGGAGTAAGTTGTACCAACCATTGCATAACCCATGTCGTTTGTTTGAATTACTGAATAGGCAGCATCATTTCGAACGCCACCTATGGTTTTAGTCCATTGCAATTGAGCGTTTGAATCTAATTTTATGGCATACATATCAGATTTTCCGGCTCCAAAAGAATTTGTAATGCCTGCAATCATATATCCATGATCGTTGGTTTGAATAATGCACTCTCCATATTCAAAACCTGCGCCACCAATTGCAAACTCGCCGCGTGCAATTTGTGCTTTACTAATTAAAGTAATTGAGAAGAAAAAAATAAGTAAAAATTGTCTCATGGGATTTTTAAATTTAGGTGTTAAACAAAATTATTAGAAGTAACAGATATTAAAGATACGAAAATGTTTTGACTAAAATAAGATTGCATTAACCTCCTTTTACTATGGTAATATATGTAGTGCGGCCTTGTCTATTTGAAGCTTTTTCTTCTTTGGCAATCATTTTTTTACGCTCTTCTTTTTTTTTGGGGTCTGGCTTATAGTTTTTTGGTGGTGATGGCATAGGCTCCACCTTAATATGTAGTGGTGGTTCAATCTCAATTAGTATCCTTCGTTTATCAACTCCTTTTTTTATTAGCAGAGCAGCTACTTTTTGCGCTCGTAGTTTACACCAGTTGGTATCGCTATTTTCTTCCGATGTATTGCAACTGCCATGTACACGAATTAGATTGTTAGTTTTGTTTTGCACATACCAGGCTACATATTCTATTATTTGGTTTGTATCAGTTATATCAAAGTGCGTGCAGCAGCCACAACGATTGCTTGACGTATCGAATTTGGTGCTATTGGGTTTAAAATAAAGCGTTGGAAAAAAGCAAGACCCAAATGATGGTGTAGTAGTACTGCTTGCTATTTTTTCGAACTCCTTGTGCGACTGACAAGCGTTAAACAAAAAAGCAAAAATACAAAGTGTTGCTACTGCAACTATTTTATGTTTATTTAAAAATTTCACGTTTGTTTAAAGATACATTTTTTCTATTGCCTGGTTTTTAATTTTTGGCGTGTGCATTAAACACATTGGTTAACAAAAGTTTAGCTAACAACAACAAAACATAGCCGAAAAAATTTACAATAATTTAAATTATCTTACACATGTAAGATTTATTAAGTTATTGTAAATTAATAAGTTAACGTTAATTTAACTAGCGTTTTTAATTAGCTTGGTTTAGGTTTGTTGTATTACTAACCCTAAAAACCAATACAACATGAACAACACCTTAGCACCAGAAATGGAATTGACAAAAACAGTTAACCACTCGTACATGAGTGAGTTGGCAAACCACCACCAACATTTGTTGGAAGAATTTACTGCAGGTAAACTTAAAGCAGCAAGTGCCGATGCTACTGCACTAATGGCATTTAACGGATACTATACATTAAACCAAACAACGGGCGCATTTTTTGCGATTGATACTAATGTTGTGGTTTCAGGAAAAACATCGGTTAATCATGTTGACTTGCTTGTATCGTTAGACGGAAAAACATCGACACGACATAAGTTTACCGGAACGTTTGATGGCACGCACTTAACACAAAGTGATACAACTATTAACCTGAACTTAACGTTTACACGCACGGCTACCACAGGCGGACCTACAGCAAACTTAAAAGGCACAATTTCTTTGGGTACATCGCAAGCATTGGTAAATGTAGCCGGTAACACCTACAACAACCCAATTGCTATGGCGCTTTACATTGGCACTTACTACGACCAAATTACCGGAGCTAAGGTTATGGAAATTGGAGCAAACAATAATTTACATTATGCAACGGGTAGCACGCTTGGTTTACAAGCTATAACAAACTACGCGTATAATTTAAATATGTATTATTTTTCGTTTACACAGGTTACACCGGCAGGTGCGCTAAAAATTGCATTAATTATGGGCACTGCAACAGCAAATGGTTTTGCGTGTAACAACATGGTGGTTGATGCTAAGGGCAACACAACATCGAGATCGTTACTAACTATATTAAAGCCAACTATAATTACGCCGGGTTCGCTTAATATTTTGCAGGCTCCTGCATTGGCTGCGTTTAGTGGTTACTATCAGTTAACAACAGGTGGCAAGGGCAACGCGTTTTTATCGGTGCAGGCACAATATGTAACACTGGCTGGTCAAATTGATGTGTATGTGGTTATGCTTGGCATATCAATGGATGGTGTTACATCTACCGGTTACACCTTTGATGATACTATGAGTTTTGATGGTACCACGCTTACTATACCTGCATCGGCAAACTCAACCAACCCTAACTTACCTTTAAGCATAACTTTTACACGCAGTTATAATGCGGCTAATTATGGTCTTGTATCTATAGCGGGTAACATTGGCACGGCAAAAGTAACGGGTTACACGCCACTTAACCCAGTGCCATTATCGGTATTTGGTGGTGCTGTTATGACTGGCTTAAAAGGCAGCAATGCCGAAGGTGTTAGCTTAACGGTGGTAAACGATAACGAAGTAATTTATGCGGGCACTAAAATAAAAACCGATATGAAAAGTATTTTATATGTGCCACTTATGTATATTTTGGCTTACCCATCAACAGCACCAACAACGGTTATGTCGTTTGGCACTGATGGGTTGCGTGGCAACACTTGTATTGTTACCGATAACAATGGTATATATGTAGTGTATGCTATACCAAGCAAAAACGATTAATTGTTGCAACATTTTATTTAATGAAAAAAGCGAGGCAAAGGCTTCGCTTTTTTTTGTTTTTAATGATTTACTTATTGATGATAACAGCAAAGGCGGAAAGGTGGGCATTACAAATTAAATGAAACCAGTTTGTCAAAGTTTTTTTGGTTAAGTGTAAAAGGGTATATAAAATCTTTTACTACTGCTTTTCTTATTTCTATAGATAGTTCTTTCCAATTATCAATATTTTCGATATGCTTTTTTATATTGCGTATCCAAACAGAGCTGTCGCGATAACCTTCAATAGAAAAATCGCTATCGTTAGGATAGTACATGTTTTTCCCCTGAAATTGTTTAGTACGTAATTCGTCAATTATTTTTTTATGGATTTTGCCAGTATATGGACTTCCGTAATAATCTTTAAGGTCGTAGTCATTATCATAAAACCTTGCCTGTATTAACATTGTATTAAGAATGCGTAATTCTATTTCGTCATTTATTTCCATATAACTTATTAGCTAACCAATTTGTTTTCATAAGCATAAAGCAAACCTTTGTCGGTAGCGCTAACAAGACTATAGTCCGCCGCAGTCGCTTTAGCAAATCCCCTATCAATTAATTTCATCATTGATATTTTGAAAAGCAAATGAGATATATTTAGTTTCCGAATTATTATATTAGACACCGCATAACTTGAAAGTCCTTGTTGGTTTAAAATATGAGCAAGTAAACTATCTAATAGCTTCGTATCCTCTTCTAATTTTTCTTTTACAATAGGTTTAAATGGATTGTTTCCAACAGGGGGCTTCTCAAATAATGGTGAATTATGAATGCATCTTACCAGTTCATCATAACTAAATTCATAATCATCGGGCTTAGAAAAATTTATATACATTTTAGTTTTAAGAAAAGTTGGCACTGCACTTGTACCTGTTTGTCTTATTATTGGAATGATTTTATTTTCATCAATGCTTTTCATTAAGCTAGATGTAATTATCATTTTTTCATAACCTACACCACCCTGCCCTTTATTAGCTTTATCAACGTACTTTTCAGTACACACCATTAATATTTTATCTGCTGAAGCTAAGTTAGTTTCCATAAAATGTGGAAGGTCTGAACCGGGTTGCAATTCAAATTGATCTAATATAGCATCAATGCCGTTGTTTCGTAATCTTATTGCTAACTCTAAAACCCATTTTTTATGTTCTTGTGTATCGTGCGAATAAGAGATAAATGCTTTTGGTACGTTTTCCATAATTGTGTTTTGTATTTACTATAAATGTAGTAAAAAAGAAAAACCTGTCATTATAAAAACGGCAGGCTTATTATTTTATTTTGAGTAAAATCCCACGTTAGGGGTGGCATATAAACTTTTCAATTATTTTTTTGTCTTTGATTTCACCAAACCAAATTAAATTAGCAAGATATTTTTTACCGATATGAAATTCGAATTGCTTATGGTTTTTAAGTTGTTCAACTCTTACATAGGCATAAGCAAGAAGTTCATTGTCTGAATCCTTTCGGTAACTTTTCGTATAAAAATATCTATAAGGAGCTACTCCTGTGTTTTCGTAAGGTTTAAAATCAAGGATTTTTTTAATTAATGGATAATCAATTGGCTCAACACCAAATTTGAGTTTCAACACTTCGCCATTTAATGGAAGTTGTATGGTTGAAAAACACAAATGGTTATCCTTAGTTGCATTAAGGATTTCAATCATATTTTCATTTGTGTCGCGCATGCGATAAAATTAGAAATAATTTTGCACCTCCGCGTTAGGGATGGCAGTGGAAAGCTTTTTTATTTTTTGTAATCAAGAAAATAAAAAACTTGCAGCGTACAGCCCGACGGCACGTGTTTACAAAGTGCCGGAACGCCCTAATTTAATGCTGCACTATAATTTTTTGTGTAATAGTGCCTTGCTTGGTTTGCACTTGTATAAAGTAAACGCCGAAGGGTAAGTTGCTTACATCAATATTATTTTCTTTGGTTGAGGTTATTTGTTTGCCTATTACATCAAACAGTTTTATATCAATAACATCGGTTGCATCAATGGTGATTTTGTTTTGCGCGGGGTTGGGGTAAATGTGTATGTTTTGTTGAGCAAGCTCATATTTATTAATAGATGCAAGTGTGGTATCGGGGCTGCCGCAAACTACGCTGCCTTTTTTGTAATAAAAAAGAGAAGTGCGGTTGTGTGCAGGGCCGGCAGGATAATTATAATCGGAAATTACCTGACCTAAACCTTTGCCATAAACGTTGGTGTATGTTTGTGGCTCGAAACAAGTGCCTCTTACAGTTATATTTTGATATACCAAAACCCCGCAATATTGAGATGAGGTGTACAAAGTATCTTTAGATGAGTTGCAACTATCGTTTGGATTGTTTTTGTATTGCGCGCTAATGAGTGTATCTAAGTTTGTATAATGTATGGCATCGGTACCAACGCTATATGTATAAACCATGTGCGGCGGCGTGGTTGAGTAATCGGGATATGAAGAATAATTATTGTAAGAGCGTGTGTAAAAAATGGTATCGTTGTTAGCCGATAACAGTCGTGATAAAATTTTATATCTATTGGCATTGGGTGTGCCGGTGTTTAAGGTTGTTTGAAACTCATCGTTTACGTTGAAATCGTAAACATTGCGGATGGTCATCATGGTTTGTGCATTTACCATACTTAGTGTAAGGTTTGTAAAAAGCAAAATATATAATAGTTTTTTCATGGTGGTTTGGTTTTAGGTGGTTTGTTTTTTAGTGTTGCACAATTATTTTTTGTGTAAATATATTTTTATTTGTTTGTACTTGTATAAAATAAACACCGTTGGTTAAGTTGCTTATATCAACATCGTTTGTTTTTGTTGAGGTTACTTGTTTGCCTAAAACATCAAACAGTTTTACATCAATAACATCGGTTGCATCAATTGTAATTTTATTGTTGGCGGGGTTGGGGTAGATTTTAATTGTTGAATTTTGCGTGTTGTAGGTTGAGATGCCTCCTATGTTATAACAAAGGGTGTTTTCTACTCCGCCGGTATCGATTGTAAAAATAACAGCAGAAGCTGTACCTGTTGTATCTTTTCTTGGCGAGTAACTATTCATAACGGTGGCAGTTGTTGTAATAATGCTCAATGTATAATCATTGCAATTACTTTTACCAAGGTTGTTAGTTTTTACTAAGTAAAAATCATTTTGCCCTGCACCAAAACTATTTGTGTTGGCGCCAATAATATATTGCCCATTACTATTTTGCAAAAGCGTTTGTACTGATGTAGTATGACCATTGCTTGTGTCGCCAAAGGCTTGGGTCCATTGAATGGTACCGCTTGAGTCTGTTTTGCAGATATAATTACTTTTTGCAAGCCCGCCTAAAAAAGCATAGCCACCATCGGTGGTTTGAATGACAGATACCCCTATCCCCAAATATTTTTTGCACCATTGAAAAGCCCCGACCGAATCAGTTTTAAAAAGAAAAGCATTTAAACTATTGTTACCAACAGTACTAGCACTGCCTGTAATAATAAAACCTTTATCAGCTGTTTGTGTAAAAGAAGTTACGTACGAAACATATGGAATAATGAGAAAAGAATGTTCCCATTGCATGGTATCGGTAACTGCATTTATTTTGGCTATATAAATATGACTTGCCCTATCTAAATAACTATAGATGCTTGCCAACAAAACATAATTACCATCGCTAGTTTGCATAATTGAAGCGCCGTTATCGCTATTGTAACCACCGCTGCCATCGCCACTAAATGTTTTTGTCCATTGCAGAGCACCTAACGAATCGGTTTTAAAAACATATACATTACCGCTTGATGAAACACTACTTGTGCCACCAATAACAATATATCCTTTATCGGCGGTTTGCTGAACATGTGTACCATTTTCACCAAACCTTCCATAACTTTTTACCCATTGTATAGTTCCATCAGCTTTTATTTTAAGTAACATGGCTTTAACAATAACATTTGAATCTTGTGTATAACCGGTAATAATGTATCCGCCATCTGTGGTAGTGTTAATGTCTGCAGTCCCATCAAGATTTATTGTACCATATATTTTTGTCCATTGTAAAGTACCATTTGAATCGGTTTTGACCACAGAAATATTGTATTGTGACGTGGCAGTGTTGACAACTGTACCAGCCATTATATAACCTTTGTCGGCTGTTTTAATAAGCGCACCCATTATTTCATTGTTAGTAGTGCCATAAGTTTTTTGAAATGTAATTTGCGCACTTGTTTTTTCGGGTGTTAGATTTGTAAGGAATAAAAGAAGTAGTAAAAGTTTTTTCATGCTATAATTTTTAATGCTGCACTATAATTTTTTGCGTGGTAGTATTTTGTTTTGTTTGCACTTGTATAAAGTAAACGCCGTTGGTTAAGTTGCTTATATCAACATCGTTTGTTTTTGCGTTTGTTACTTCTTTGCCTAAAACATCAAACAGTTTTACATCAATAACATCGGTTGCATCAATTGTAATTTTATTGTTGGCGGGGTTGGGATAGATTTTAATTGTTGAATTTTGCGTGTTGTAGGTTGAGATGGCTGCAACTGCGCAGCCGTTAGTGTTGCCTGCTTGGCATAAAGGTTTTGTTAAATCTGATGAGTCCATCGCTGTTATATAATTTGGCAAGCAAGTAAAAGGGTTATTATCTATGCTTAAATTATTAATATTATTGGAAAATGGTAGAAAACAAGATATATTATTATCACTACACCATAAAGTTCGAAGTGAATTTGGTAAAACCGGAAGGCTTGTTAGTAAATTATTAGTGCAATATAAAGTTTGAAGTGTATTAGGTAAAATCGGAAGATTTGTTATTTGGTTAACATCACAAACCAGAGTTATTAGAGAATCAGGTAGAACGGGGAGGCTTGTTAAATGATTAACTTGACAATATAAAACTTTAAGCGAATTAGATAAAGTTGGTAGATATCCTAAAGGATTATTGCTACAATCCAAGTTTATAAGAGAAGTAAAATATTGAATGCCATATATGTCTGAGATATTTTTCCCTGTTATGTTTATTGATGTTGTATACGAGGTAACATTATGACTACTAGTGTCAAGCTGGCTTCCATTCATTGCAGTCGGTACAATTGATTGCAAAAAGGCAGCAAAATTTGCGTCGGGTATAGTAACAAATTGTGCTTTGGTTTTTGTAACACAAAACAGTAAGGAAAGAAGTAGGAGTTTTTTCATGCTATAATTTTTAATGTTGCACTATAATTTTTTGCGAATACATATTTTGTTTTGTTTGCACTTGTATAAGGTAAATGCCATCGTTAAAATTGCTTACATCTATTTGATTTGTTTTTGCGTTTGTTACTTGTTTGCCTAAAACATCAAACAGTTTTACCTCAACAACATCTGTAGCATCAATTATAATTTTATTGTTGGCGGGGTTGGGGTAGATGTTTATTGTGTTGTGGTTTGTATAATTTGCTATGCCCGCAGGACCTTGTGCGCGATAAACCTGTGCGGCAGTGTTGTATTGTGATGTATAAAAATTAGCGCAGTTTAAATAGTTGTAGTGTACGGTATCTGCCGGGTTAAAAGGTGATATGTTAGTTGCCGCAGTTGTGTAAACTAAAGGGCAAACCCAGCCGCTAAGGTTGTTATCGTAGTAACTTACATCGGATAAGTAATGAAAATAACATTGCCCTAAACCGGATGTTACATTGCTGGTTGGTGTTACAAGTTGATTACTGATGTCGTAAGACTTCATATAAATATCGGGGTTTGAATTGTATAGATTATGTGTTTGATTTGAGTCGGAGTCTGCCCACGAATAAAATATTTTACCACCCGTAGTTGAACGACTAACTTGTATGCGTGCGCCATAATTTGTACTCCAAGGATTAATAGGCGCCATAACAGAATCGGATTCAGGCACTGAAGATGTTTTTATAGAATCAACCAAAATGGTGTTCCAGGTTGTGCCATTGGTCATCATATCCCAAATGAGGGGATGATGTTTTTGATAATCCCAATGATAAATATTTTCGTATGCTGCTAAAGAATCTAAACTACCTGTAACAAAATAATTGGCATTTGTAATAGCTGCTACCAGGTGTAATGTTCCGGTAGAATCTACCGTTACATCTATACCATGTTGTTCGTAAGGCATCATTCTTTTTGATTGATCGGGATGTAAGTAACCTATACTTTGCAGCATTTCGGGATGAGTTGTTGTCCAATCGAAACCGGGCAATATAGATGTGCCTGACCAGGTTGCACCGCCGTTGGTTGATTTATATACAATGGGAGTTAAAGAAGAATCGGCAGATGTGTTGCCATAGCTAGTTGCTAACCGCCCGATAAAAACAATATAACCTGTTTGCCCATCGGGCGAAAAAGCCATGCGTGTTATATCTCTATTTACATAACCTAAAGTGCCGACATAAAAATTTGGCATAATGCTATCGGCCGACCAAGTGAGGTTGCCACCTGAATATGCGGCTTTACCAATAAGAGCTCCTTTATTAGGCAAATAATCAATTGGGGCATATGTGGTATCTGAAAGAAGTGTACCACCTACAAAAATAGTGTTGCCAACTTGTTGCATATCGGTATTAGGACCACCAAAGAAGTTACCCATAGTCATGTTGCCAAAGGGTGCATGGCCTGTGCGACAAAAACTGCTATCGTTTAGAGTTGAACT
>JABDCR010000030.1 GCA_013288015.1 Bacteroidota bacterium
GGTAAAAAACAAATCGGTTGGTTCGCAAAGAATAGAGCTTAAAAATCATCAATCTATCAGCGAAATTGAGCAAACCAGCATTCTTTACATAACACCCGATAAGTCTAATTTACTTACCGAGGCACTGGTTAAATTTAAAGGTAAAAGCGTTTTAATTATTACTGAAAAACAGGGCTTAGCAAGAGTAGGAGCTACCATTAATTTTATTGTAGAAGAAAACAAACAAAAATTTGAGTTAAATAAACTTGCTGCTACAAAAGCAGGGTTAAACGTTGGCTCGGGCATTGAAAAACTGGCAGCAAGTGTAATTAATTAAATGAAAGGGTTAAAAAACATAGGTTTAATTTGTGTGTTACTAATTGTGGCAACCCAAAGCACTATTGCCCAAACCAATAAGGTAAATAAAGCCATTGAATTTTACTCAGCTAAAAAATTAGATTCGGCAAAAGTTTTAATTAATGAAGCCGTTCAAAACCCCGAATCAGCCAAAGATTATAATGCATGGATGATGCGCGGTGTAATTTATAAAGACCTTTATAAAACAAGTGAAATGAATAATGTGGCATCTCCTTACAGAGATAGTGCTACGGTTTCGTTTATACAATCGTTACAATTAGATGCCGAAAACAAAAACCCACAAAAAGAACTGGTTTTAAAATCGTTAAATTATCTGGCTTCTTTATACCATAACGACATAAACAAAACACTTGATACAGTTAATTATCAAGAGTCTTTGATAAATTTTGATAAGCACAAAGCCATTAAAAAAATAATAGACCCTGCTTTTAATGAGCAAAAATACAACTACGATGTTTATTCAACCATAGGCTCTATGTTTGAGAAAGGCTTTGAGCAAACCATGTCTAAAAACTTGCTTGATTACGCTAATTATTATTTATTAAAAGCATACGAAATAAATTCAAATACAGATTTTATTAATAAAAATATTGGTGTTCTATACTACAATCAGGCAGTTGATATTATTAAAAAAATGGACTACGATGTACCGCTTGATCAATTGCCTGTTTATCAGGACCAATCGGTTGCTTTTGGTAAAAAAGCTTTACCTTATCTGATAAAAGCAAACGAAATAAATCCCGCAGATAAATCGGTAGTAGAAGGGCTTGCCGGTATTTATTATCTTCTTAATGATTCGGAAAAATATAACGAATACAAAAAGAAATTTGAGGAGATGAACAAGTAATAATGGCGTTTAAATTTACCATAGGAAAAAAAATAGGAGCAGGTTTTGCCTTGGTAATTTTATTTACCCTAATTGCGTTTATTTATACCAATATAATAGTAAACCAAAGTAAACGCGAAACCGACCAGGTTGTAAAAGTTGTAACCCCAAGCGTAACTTCGTTAGAGTTTTTTCATTCTACTTTACAACGTTCACAAATTTTAATTACTAAGTGGTACCATGTACAAAGCAAAGACGATGACCCTTTTAAGCAAGATTTAAGAGAGCTTATTAAATATAAGTATCCCGCTTTAAAAAAAGGAATAGATAGCCTTTCCGTTCATTGGACAGAGGATGAAAAAGAACAAATAAGAACCATTTTTTCATTTACCGACCAACTTTTTAAACAGTATCAGGATGAAATAATGAGTCAGATAAATTCGTTTTCTGCTTACGACGATGCCTCTATAAAATTTCCGGCTGCTTTAGCTTTAGAAGCTGCTGATGATAAACTGAATGTAGTTTATAACCAACTTAACCAGCTCATTAATTCGCAAAAAAATAATGCAGATTTAGTTACCCATCAAATGTTTACCTCATTTGATTATTTAATGACGTTTGTAAAACTGCTGGGAATTTTCTTAGTTATTGGTGGTATCCTTATTGCCTTTTTTACCATCAGAACGATTGTAAAACCGGTGCAAAAGCTTAAAAATGTTTTGCAGGATATGAGTTTTGGTGTGTTGCCAAAAGATCGTTTAATAAATAGAAGCGATGAAATTGGAGACATGAACATGGCTTTAAACGGCTTGGTGTCTGCTATGGAACTAACTACTGATTTTGCCAAAGAGGTCGGTAGCGGAAACTTTGACTCGTACTACAAACCACTTAGCGACCAGGATAATTTAGGGCACGCACTATTAAAAATGCGTACTGATTTAGCGGAGAACGAGCACATGCTCGAACAAAAAGTAATTGAGCGTACCGAACAAGTAGTAAAACAAAGCGAAGAGATTAAAACAAAAAATAACGAATTAGAAATATTATATAAACACATTACAGATAGTATACGCTATGCAAAACGTCTGCAGGAAGCCATCATTCCTACCGACCATGCAGTAAGACAAATATTACCACAATCGTTTGTGTTGTTTAAACCAAAAGACATTGTAAGCGGAGATTTTTACTGGATTAAAAAAATACAAAACAAGTCGTATATAGCAGCCATTGATTGTACAGGACATGGTGTACCAGGTGCTTTTATGAGTTTGGTAGGTTATAATATTTTAAAAGAAATTACAATTAACAGTAATACAGAAATTGCTCCTTCGGTTATAATGGATAAAATGAGCAAAGGTGTGGTAGACACATTAAATCCAAAATATGATGTAGAAGATGATAACAAAATAGCCAGCCAAACTAAAGATGGCATGGATATGGGTTTGTGTTGTGTTGATTATGATAAAATGGAACTCCAATTTTCGGGAGCATTTAATCCGCTGTATTTAATCCGTAACGGAGAATTAATTCAATATAAAGCCGATAAATTTCCGGTAGGGGTTAGGGTAGATGGCATTATACATGATTTTACCAACAATGTAATTCAATTACAAAAAGGCGATACTTTTTATATTTTTAGCGATGGTTATGCCGATCAGTTTGGTGGGCCAAAAGGTAAAAAGTTTATGACCGGTAATTTTAGAACACTCCTTAAAGAGACCAGCAAACTGCCCATTGAAAAACAAAAAGATTTTTTAAACAACACCATAGAAAACTGGCGCGGAGAGATAGAGCAGGTTGATGATGTACTGGTTATTGGTGTTAAGGTTTAGTTTACTAAAACAGCTTGTTAACCTAACATAAATATTGCCTTTTTATTTGTTGTTACGCCTATGTTATGCTAACTTCGTTTCCTCTAAAAAAACGCTATGCAATTTAAATCAGATGTTGAAGCTTTAGATGCTTTACATGCTACCAGTAAAAAACTTTCTACCGAAATTGGAAAAGTAATTGTTGGTCAGCATGACGTTATTGATAACACGCTTATATCTGTTTTTTGTCGTGGGCACTGCTTATTAGTGGGTGTGCCGGGCTTGGCAAAAACCTTATTAGTAAACACCATTGCCGATGTTTTAGGGCTAACATTTAACCGTATACAATTTACGCCCGATTTAATGCCTAGTGATATTACTGGCTCTGAAATATTAGACGAGGCACGTAATTTTAAATTTGTACAAGGACCCTTGTTTGCCAATATTGTTTTGGCAGATGAAATAAACCGTACACCCCCTAAAACACAGGCAGCTTTGTTAGAAGCTATGCAGGAACGCATTATAACTGTTGCCGGAAAAAGGTACCATTTACCTGAACCATTTTTTGTGTTAGCCACACAAAACCCAATAGAGCAGGAGGGAACCTATCCGTTACCGGAGGCTCAGCTTGACCGCTTTATGTTTAACCTGTGGTTAGATTATCCTACTTTGGAAGAAGAGTATGAGGTAGTAAAACAAACTACCATCGATAAAAAAGTTACTTTAAATAAAATTATATCTGCTGAAGAGATTATTTATTTTCAGCAGTTGATACGCAAAATCCCTGTAGCTGATAATGTAGTGGAGTATGCGGTAAAACTAGCCGTTAAAACACGTCCTAATAACACAGTAGATAATAAATTGGCTCAACAATATTTATCATGGGGTGCAGGCCCGCGTGCTTCGCAGTATTTAGTACTTGGTGCAAAATGTCACGCAGCACTTAATGGCAAGTACTCGCCCGATATTGAAGATGTAAAAGCAGTTGCACACCATGTGTTAAGGCATCGTGTGGTACGTAATTATAAAGCCGAAGCAGATGGCATGAGTGTTGAAGACATTATTTCAAAATTAGTATAAAATGTTTCATTGGTTATTGCGCAATATACCGCGCCCCATTTTAATTCAGGTAAGTTTATTATTCAGCAAAATTGCCCCTATAGTTTATGCGGGCAATAAATACGAAGACCCCATTAGCGGAAAAACCTATCGTAAATTTTTACCATATGGGTATTCGGGCAGAGCGAAAAGAAAAAATGTATTATGTCCGGGCAGTTTGTCTTTAGAGCGACACAGGCTGCTTTGGCTTTACCTGAAAAATAAAACAAACTTTTTTACAGCAAACCATAAAATGCTGCACATTGCTCCTGAACAATGTTTTTACAAACTGTTTAAGGCAATGAAAAACATTACTTACACAACGGCAGATTTAAACTCACCTATTGCCGATGTAAAAATGGATTTGCATCACGCACCTTTTAAAGACAATAGTTTTGATGTAATTTTTTGCAACCATGTATTAGAGCATGTAGAAGATGACAGACAATGTATGCGCGAACTTTATCGTATTATGAGTGTTGGTGGTTGGGGCATTTTTCAGGTGCCAATGGACATTACACGCCAAACAACTTACGAAGACAAAAGCATTACCACACCCGAAGCGCGTGAAGAGCATTTTTGGCAAAAAGATCATGTGCGTTTATTTGGCTTAGACTATAAAAACCGTTTAGAGGAAGCAGGTTTTACGGTTATTGCAGATGATTATGCGAATAGCTTTTCGCCTGAATTAATAGATAGATACCGCTTGCCAAAAGGAGAAATGATTTATTTATGTAAAAAATAATTTCTGTAAAATGAACAAGGGTATAAAATTTTTAAGCTGTTTACTTTTACTATTATTTATTTCTTCTGAAAATTTCGCGTCTGAAAATTTTACGGATTTCAATCCGCCTTCCGATACTTCTGAAAAAGCAATTAAAAAACTATCTAACAAGCAAGCACATAGAGCGGCTGTTATGTCGGCTATTTTACCTGGTTTGGGGCAAGCTTATAACAAAAAGTTTTGGAAAATTCCTATCGTGTATGCAGTCTTAGCAGGTGGTATAGCTTTATTTACATTTGAAAACAACAAGTATCAAATATATCATAAAGAGTTGGTATATCGTTATGCTCATAATCAAGCTCATGGCGACACTAACCTTGTAAATTTATCTGTAACGGATTTAAACACCCAAAAAGCAGTGTATGATAAATACAGAGATTTTAGTGCGGTAGGCATTCTTATTATTTATGCTTTAAATGTTATTGATGCCAGCATTGATGGACACTTTAAAACATTTGACGTAAGTGATAACCTTAGTTTAAGTATAAAACCTAAAACATTTTATTGCGTACAAAACCCTTTGGGCATAGGAGCAGGGCTTAGCTTTTCGCTTACATTTAAATAGAATTTATTTTTGAATTTGAAGTTTTAAGTCAAACTCCATTTCCGATTGGAAAGAAACTTTATCCAGTATCTCCAACTTTTTGGTAAGCAACTTAAAGTCGAATAGCTCAACCGTTAATGTGTATTTACCGGGAGGTAAAATTACTACATACTTACCGGTTTTAGGGTTAGGAAGATAAGTGCCAATTAATTCTCCATTTTTATCATTGGTTACAGTTATTAGTACATCAGGAAAATTAATTTGCGTGCCATCTTCTGATAAAACTTGTCCGTACATAACAGTAAGTTCAGGTTCTACATCATTAAATGTAATTCGGTAGTTGTCGTAATCGCCAAGTCCCTCTTCACGTATAGCAGATATATAACCATATCTGCTTGATTTTGAAACACGGAAATTGTAATCGTCAAGTGGAGTGTTTACAGGATAACCAATATTCTTAGTGTTTTCCCAAGCATTGGTTTCTTCATTTTTTGTTGCTTTAAAAATATCATAACCACCCATACTACTGTGCCCGGTACTGCTAAAGTAAAGGGTTTTCCCATCAGGAGAAATGTTTGGGAAATCTTCATTTTGTGCTGTATTTATTTCTTTACCTAAATTTTGAGGCAAACCCCATGCACCTTGCGGTGTTTTACGACAAGCATAAATATCAGTTCCGCCCATGCCGCCAACTCTATCGCTGGCAAAATAAATAATATCTCCTTCTGCACTTATAGATGCTGCAATTTCTTCACTGGTTGGTGAATTAATTTGTTTGTCAAGTAAAACAGGTTTTTCAAATTTATCTTGTGTAGAACTACGTTCTGAAGTATAGATGCTACCTGTGCCTTTAGCATCACTAATGTATAAAAGTAAGGTGTTTCCGTTAGCACTTAAACCAATTACTTCTGCATTAGATGTACCTTTTGGAAGCTGTAGTTCTAATTTTTTAGCGGACTGATATTTCCCGTCTTTTACTTCTGATAGCATAATAACAGTTGGATACTCGCCATTTGGCTTTGCATCTACATCGCCAAAAGGGCGTTTAGAATTATAAATAATAAAAGATTCATCTAAAGGAACAAAAGCATAATAATCGTTATACTCGCTATTAACAGCTTTACCAAGATTTTCGAAAGTAACATCAAGTGGGTACTTTACACGTTCCTTAGCATTTAAACAATATTGAATTTGCTGTTCGGCATCTTTTAAGTTTTCTTCTTTACCCTTACCATTTTTAGTAAAGCGTGTAAAGGCTGCAATTGCATCATCAAAACGCAAAGCATATTGGTAAGCGCGTCCTAAAAGGTAATCGGCATTTGGATCGTGTTTAGCATTGTGAGTTATTTTTTCTAAATAAGGCACAGCTTTGGTTTTGTTACCATTGTAATTAAGATAGCAAACAGCTAAATTATACGCATATTTTTCGTTTTGAGGTTCTTGTGCATGTAAGGTAACGTAATCAGATATGGCATCTTCAAAATTACCTGCCATTAATTTATCTTCAGCAGTTTTTGCCGATACTTTGCCAAGGCTTCCATCATCCGTTTGAGAACTTAATACAAATGGAAATAATAAAGCGATTAAAAAATATTTATTCATGTCAGGACTTAATTTATATCAAAAATAATCTAATTTATTTAACTACTTCTCTGCCAATACTGCAATAGTAGTAATTAAGTTTTTTCATTTGCTCTAAGCTATACAAATTTCTTCCGTCAAAAACTACTTTGTGTTTAAGTAGAGACGATACTTTATCAAAATCAGGCGTACGGAACAAGCTCCACTCGGTAGCAATAATCAAAGCATCGGCATTATTTAAGGCTTCATATTGGTCGGCAGCAAATTTTATTTTATCGCCAAAAACCTTTTTTACATTTTCCATAGCCTCAGGATCGTAAGCAGTAACAGTTGCTCCTGCAGCTAATAATTCTTCAATAACATATAAAGCCGGTGCCTCACGAATATCATCTGTATCGGGTTTAAAGGCTAAACCCCACACAGTAAAATGTTTTCCTTTTAAATTGTTACTAAAGTAATTTTTAATTTTTGGGATGATAATGGTTTTTTGTTTTTCATTTACTTCCATTACCGATGAAAGAATACTGAAATCATAATTTACCTCGGTGGCAGATTTAGCTAAGGCTTGAACATCTTTAGGGAAACAACTTCCACCATAACCAATGCCTGGAAATAAAAAGCGTTTACCAATACGGTCGTCGCTTCCTATGCCAATACGAACCATATCAACATCGGCTCCCAACTTTTCGCATAGGTTGGCAATCTCGTTCATAAAAGTAATTTTAGTAGCTAAAAAAGCGTTGGCCGCATATTTAGTAAGTTCAGCAGATTTCTCATCCATAAAAATAATGGGGTTACCCTGACGAACATAAGGCTTATAAAGCTCTTCCATTGTTTTACGAGCCTTTTCAGAGCTTGCACCAATTACCACACGGTCGGGCTTTAAAAAATCATCAACTGCAAAGCCTTCGCGTAAAAACTCAGGGTTAGAAACAACATCAAAAGCTACTTTTGCATGTTTTGCAACTGCTTCACGCACTTTATCGGCTGTGCCAACAGGTACCGTACTTTTATCTACAATTACTTTATAGTCTTTAATAATTTTTCCTAAATCGTTTGCTACGCCAAGTATATAACTCAGATCTGCACTGCCATCTTCACCGGGAGGAGTTGGCAAAGCCAAAAAAATTATGCTTGCTTTTTCAATGGCATCAACAAGGCTGGTAGTAAAACTTAAACGACCAGCTTTAATATTACGGTGAAATAAAACATCTAAATGTGGTTCATAAATAGGCACCACACCTTCTTTCATTTTTTTTACTTTTTCTTCATTAATGTCAACACAAATTACGGTGTTTCCGGTTTCAGCCAAACAAGTGCCTGTTACTAAACCAACGTACCCAGTACCTACTACTGCTATATTCATAAATTGTCTATTTCTTGTTTTGATTTGCAACGTGCAATACTGCCCTTATATAAATCTACATTTTTAATGTCTAACGAATTTTTTACCGCATTTTTATACGAAATAATTGCTTGATCGTATTTGCCTTGAAGTTCGTACATAATACCAAATTCGTTATGTATGGTAGCTAAATTTATTTCAGGCACTTTAAGTGCGTCGGTTAATAAATTTTCTAAGTCGGCCCAACGTTTTTGGGTAGATAAAACAGCCGAGTAATTATAATATACCGGACAATAAGATGGTGTAAATGTTAACGCCATACGATAATGTCTCTCAGCATTTTCATAATCTCTTAGTTTGGTTTCATATATCCATCCTAAGTGATTATGGGCACGCCCAAAGCTTGGGTCTTCAGCTATAATGGCTTCTAACACACGTTGAGCCTCTCCAATTTGTCCTTTACTGATAAGACTATCAGCATCTAAAAACATATCGTTTAGTTTAATGTCGTCTATCATGGTGTTAGGCGTTTATTAATTCTAATAAAGAAGATGATATATAATTTAAGGTTGCTTCATCTAACTCTGTATGCATAGGCAATGATAACACACAAGGAGTTAACTGTTCGGTTACAACTAAATTAGCCGACAAGTTTCTTTCACTTTGATAAGCTTTTTGTTTATGTACCGGAATTGGGTAATAAATCATACTTGGTATATCTTTAACAGCTAATTGTTCTTTAATTTTATTTCTATCAACGCCTACTAATTGTAAAGTATATTGGTGAAAAACATGCGTTGAGTTTTTTGCACGAACCGGAGTTTTAATTTTAGGGTTGTTAGCAAAAGCTTTATCGTAATGAGCTGCTGCTTTATTTCTGGCTGTGGCATACTCATCTAAATGTTGTAATTTTATTTTTAAAATAGCTGCTTGTATAGTGTCTAAACGAGAGTTAACCCCTACAATATCATGCACGTACTGAATGCTTTGCCCGTGATGAGAAATCATTTTTAATTTTTTAGCTAACTCATCATCATTAGTATACATAGCTCCACCATCGCCATAACAGCCTAAATTTTTACTCGGAAAAAATGATGTACAACCAACATTGCCCATGGTTCCTGCTTTATGTTTGGCACCATTAGCAAATGTATATTCTGCTCCAATAGCTTGTGCTACATCTTCTATTACAAAAAGGTTATGTTTTTTAGCTAATGCTAAAATCGGTTCCATGTCGGCACATTGCCCATATAAATGCACAGCTACAATGGCTTTAGTTTTTGGTGTTATAGCTTTTTCTATAGCAGCTACGTTAATACAAAAAGTGTCGGGGTGTACATCAACCAAAACAGGTGTTAACCCTAATAGACCAATTACCTCGGCTGTGGCAACATAGGTAAAGCTGGCAGTTATAACTTCATCGCTGGGTTTCAAACCCAATGCCATCATGGCTATTTGTAGGGCATCGGTACCATTAGCACAAGGAATAACATTTTTTACGTGCAGGTATTTTTCTAAATCTACCTGAAACTCTTTTACAGCCGGGCCATTTATAAAAGCGGCACTATTAATTACCTCTTGTATAGCAGCATCTACTTCTGTTTTAATTTTTTGGTACTGACCTTTAAGGTCTACCATTTGTATTTTTTTTGCTATTGTTGTACTCATAATTTCGAACTGCGAATATACGTATTTGATAAAGAAAAACTAACCATATTTATAGTCCCATCAACGAAAAATGAGGGGTTTTAGTATATTTGCTTTCTACTGAAATAAATGAAAAAAAGTATTTGGTTATTTTGCTTGTTAAGTTTTAAATTATTTTACGGCCAAAAGGTAGAAATACTTAATAAATCGGGCTTTCAGCATAATTACGCTATTAAAGATTTTGATTATATCGAAGATGTTAATGATACTTCTAAATTAAATTATATAGCTACTTTACGAATTATAGGTGAGGCTAACCATTATACGGGTACTGTAGTAAGATGGGCTGTTAAATTCCAAGAAAAGGCAAATAAAATGGGAGCAAATGCATTTTGTTTGCAAACCTATACCGAAAAAGATTCGATTGGAATCCTTATTGTCAACGTATATTTTGCCGGAGATTATTATTTAAAGGCTAATAAATTAAAAGCAAATAAAAATAATATTTACTTGTTTGGACCAAGCACTCACCCTCAAGATTCAGCCGACTTTTATTTGAATGGTACAAAAAAAATGTTCAGTTCAAATAAAAGTTTTGAAATTAAGGTATCCTTAAATACAGATTATAACATTGCTGTTACCGAAAATAAATTAACCAATTTGCTTATAAAATATAAGTCAGAAAAAAAATCGCGATATTTTATAATACCAAAATATAAAACAGCCACAGCATCTTTTAAACCTATGAAAAACCCTGCTAGTAAGGGAACTGCCGGATTTGCGGCCGCAGCTATTTTAGGTGGCCCTATAGGAGCGGGTGTATATATGATAGTATCTACAGGCCCCAATAGAGTTATAGAAATTCCATACAGATTTGGAAGATTTATGAGTGATATTTTTAAATAATGGCAAAAACTAAACAAGATAAAGTTGCAAAAACATCAGGATTTCCTTTATGGAACAATATGCGTTTGCAGATTGTTGTAGTAATTATACTATCATTTATATTATATGGTACAGCCTTAAAATTTGGTTTTAATTATTTAGATGATAGCATTTTAGTAATTGATAAATACAAATTCAACTCGGATTACCATAACATACCAAAAGCGTTTAATCAGCACATATTTAAGGTAGATGAGCAAGCTGATAAGTGGTCACACGATTATTACAGACCATTAATGACGCTTAGTTTTATGGTAGATGCTCACATAGCAGGCAGTCCGGCACCTTATTTTTATCATTTAACAAACTTATTGCTGCATATTTTAACAGGAATATTATTGCTTGTTTTCTTTAAAAAGTTTGGCGTTGCACCGCTGCCGGCATTTATCTTATGTGTGTTCTTTTTAGTACACCCTGCCTTAGCACAAGCCGTAGCCTGGATTCCCGGAAGGAACGATTCTTTATTAGCCGTGTTTGTTTTAGCGAGTTTTATTTTTCTGATTCGATATTTAGAGGAAAAGAAAACATATTTATTGGCCTTGCATGTATTAATGTTTGTATTTGGTCTTTTCGCAAAAGAAAATGGCATTATGCTTATACCGCTTGTATTTTTCTATCTAAAATTTATAGTAAAGGATAAAACCAAAGTTCAGCAATCAACCTACATTACTTTGGGTATAGGTTATTTGGTTTGCATTTTGCCTTGGTGGGTTTTAAGACAAGCCGCATTAGATGCTAATAATGCTACCTATATGGGTAATGTTATAAAAAATATCTTTACTAATGCGCCTATGATATCTCAGTACATAGGTAAAACCATATTTCCTTTTGATTTAAGTGTGTTGCCAACCATCAGAGACACTCATTTTATTTACGGAATTTTTGCTGTAGCACTAGTTGCAACCGCTATATATTTTACACCTGTTAAACGATGGAACTATATTTTATTTGGCTTATTTTGGTATTTTATTTTTTTGTTTCCTGCTTTGGTATCTCCTTTTGTGGGTTTAGAGCATAGAATTTATGTGCCCATATTTGGCTTTTTACTTATAATGGCCGAAACAAAATGGATAAAGGATATAAATACTAGTAATCTTAAAACCGCAGCTGTTCCTTTTGGTTTTATTGTAGTGTTTTGGTTTTTAACCAATAACCGTTTGCCTGTTTTTAAAGACAGAATTTCGTTTTATAAAAACGGTACCGAAACATCGGAATATGGAACATTTGCTTACTTAACCCTTGGCAAACAATATGAGAAAATTGAGAATTACGATTCAGCTATTATAACGTATCAGCGAGGTTTAAAGGTAGATTCGACCTTGGTTATGTTTCATAACAACATGGCAACTGATTATATGAAACTGGATATGTTTCCGGAAGCAGAACGTGAGATTAATAAAGAGCTTGCGCTGCACCCAGATAACTATACTGCCCTACAAAATTTAGGCACTTTATATAAACTAACCGATAGAATGGATTTAGCAGCCGAGCAGTGGAAAAAGGTTTTAAAAATTAAGAAAGATTTTGTGTATGCTTATCAGGAGCTTTCTAAATACTACTTATCTAAAAACGATACGGTAAATTACGCCAATTGCCAACGAGCTATTAGCCAAATAAAATAACTACAAACTATCGGAAACAAAGAAGCCCTTTTTAAAAAGGGCTTCTTTGTAATCAAAAACAAATAAAAACTATTATTTAGATAAAGTTAGTGTTAAGTTACCTTGTCCGTTAGGTTGAGGAGACTCAAAAACCAATTTATTTTCAGTTAATTCAAGTACTTTAGATACGTCGGCTTTACCGCCATCAACTAAAGTAAGCTCAGTAGCTTCTTCATTAAGCTTCCAAGTGCCACCACCTGCTTGACCGGCAAAATTGTAAGCAAAGGTGCCGTCTTCTTTATAATTAAAAGTAGAACTTGCTTTAATTTTATCAACCTGAGCTTTTAACATAGTCTCATACTGACTTTTTAAAGAATCTGGTAAATTAGGAGGTGTTGGAGCAGACATATCAGCTATTTTCCAATCGCCAATAATAAGCTTAGATTTTTTATTTCCGCCGCAGGCAAAAAATAATACAGTAACAAGTGCTAATAAAGATATTTTTTTCATGTTTTTAGGTTTATTTCTTTTTAGCGTAACGTGTACGGAATTTATCTACGCGTCCTGCAGTATCAACTAGCATATGTTTACCGGTATAAAACGGGTGCGACATATTTGAAATCTCTAATTTAACTAATGGATATTCGTTACCGTCTTCCCATTTAATGGTGTCTTTAGTGTCTGTGCAAGAACGGGTTAAAAATGTAAAATCGTTAGACATGTCTTTAAAAACACATAATCTATAGCTTTCTGGGTGAATGTCTTTTTTCATGATATTTAATAAAATTAAGGGTGCAAATATAATACTTTTTAGTTAAAAGCCAATTACTCTTTAATAATTTTCTTTATGCTGCTGCCTTGCTCAGTTTGTAGTTTTAAGTAATAAAAACCATTGCTTAAGCCACTTAAATCAATTTCATATAGGTTTTCGGAGTTAATGAGGTTAGTTTGCATTAATTGCTGGCCAAGTGCATTAAACAAAAATAAGACAGGATGACTATCTGCCGATACTTGGTACTGAATAATGGCTTTTCCGTTAGTTGGATTCGGGAAAACCGACATGTTAAAATCAGCGTTGCTTTTCACATTCTGAATAGAGGTAGCAAAGGCATGTGGTACGGCAAAAAACGACAGTTGAGTAAAATTACCAAAATCAGGATTAAAAACCTTGTAATAATAACCTGCAGGAATTCCACCTATTTTTCTCAGCATAAACGCCCCTTGTCCTTGATTTGGGCTAAAAGAAGAGTTTAATCCATCCCCACCTGTATCATACAGTATCATGGTATAACAACCTGGTGTAAGGTGCAACGTATCTCTGTATACTGCATTAGCTTGCAAATTAGCCGCCACCCGGCTATGTACAATATTACCTTGAGCGTCTAAAACATAATAACTGTCTTCTAAAACGTTATTGCAATTTAGGTAAACAATAAAGGCCGTATCATAAATAACAGGTAGGTTTGTTAACTGTACTTTAGCGGTATCGTCATAATGATATTGGTCGGTTTGTCCGCTATTTATGTTAGTTATATAAGCCTGAAAAACAGCAGTAGTTGTAGTGGTTGATGGAAATGATAAATTAGGCAGCAAAACGGTAGCTGTATCGGCAAAATTTAGAGCTCCGTTCCAGGTATAAGTTTGAAAAACACCACCTTTTAATCCGTATTTTATGCCTAAAGAACTAATAGCTGTGCTGCCGTTATTCCTAACCAAAATACGTGGGTTATCGCAGGCAGGATTTATTCTGCTATACTCAGGCATATTAGATGGCTGATAAACTTCTTCAATAGAGGCATCTATACTTTTATTGATGCCTTTATACTGAAAAAGCTGCGCATCAATGGCCTCATAAGCATATCCGTTGCCATTACTTGCCACACCGCCAATATAAGGAGGCATAATAAATTCAAAAGTGTGTTTATTTCCGGGAGTAAGCGTGGTGCTCAAAACAAAATCGGGATGAACAATAGAACCTGGGCACCAGTTAGCCCTGTCATAAATCCATGAACCAGCCTGAGGATATAAAGCATTATCTCCGCATGTGCGCCAACGGTTGCGAGTGCTTACTATATTACCATCAATTTTTACAGTGCGCATAGCCGGACAAAATTCAGAACAATTATTAGTATCCTCGCCATGCCCGGTATGTATAGTACGTATTTTGGTTATAACGGTAACAGGGTTTATCATAACGGAATCAGGTGTTAGGTAGTTTTGTATAGGATGTGCGGTATCTCCGTAATTAAAACTTCCATTCCATAACTGGTTAAAACTAATAGGGTTTGCAATTGGGTCGCCATTTATTACAGCAAAATCAACTGTTACCTGCCATCCTACATTAGTGCCTTCATAACCGCCATGCACATACTCAACTTCAACTGAATCGTGTAAAAACATCGCATAATCAGTAACATCCATATGCCAGCTAAAACCCCAGGTTGTATGGTTAAATCCTCCGCCATAAGGTGTAATAAACCTAACAATTTCGGTGTTTTGCGATGGATGATTAACACCACCTAAACGTCTTAAGTATAAATTATCTATATAATCCCATGCGCCACAGTTCATGCCAGGTGCACACTTGTAATTTAAGGTTACTATTATTTTACGAACGTGATTTGAAGTGTCAGGAAACACTCCCCAGCCTTTATAACCATTACTGCCAGTACTCGGGTTAGTAACTACCGTTATTTGATTAAGTGGTTTAACATGCACGGTATCGCCTATTTGGGCAAATAAGCTAAACGATAAAGCCATAAATAAAGCAAGTACTAGTTTTTTCATTTTATTAATTTTAGATAAATTAAGCAGTGGCAGTAAAAATATTATTTATTTTGCAGGCATGATAAGAAAATTTATACCATTTATTGCCGTGTTGTCAATTCTTGCAACAAGCTGTACAAACACTAATAAAGAATCAGATAAAAAAAATACTAAAACAAAAGATACCCTTAGTGAAGAAGTAAACTCGGTAGAGTTAAAAAATCTGAACGAATTATTAAAGTCAGACCCAAACAATTCGCATTTATATTACAAGCGGGGGAAAGTTTATTTAGGTTTTAAAGATTTTGATGCAGCCATTGAAGATGCAAACCGAGCGCTTAAAATAGATAGTTTAACGACCGATAGCTTTTATATTTTACTTACCGATGCTAGTTTTATACCGGGTAAAACTCGTCAAGCTAAAGAAGCACTTGAACGTTGCATTAAAAATATACCAACATCTACCAAGGCTTATTTAAAATTAGCTGAAATGTATTTTTATGTTAAGAAATATCAGGAAAGTATAAACAATATAAACAACGCCCTTAAAATAGAGCCGACTAATGCTTTGGGGTATTTTTTAAAAGGAATGTGTTACAAAGAGAGTGGCGATACTGCGTTAGCTATAAGTAGTATGCAGACTGCTTGCGAGCAAGATGACAAATACTACGATGCTTATGTAGAATTAGGAATCATTTTAGCTGCAAAAAGAAGTGCTTTATGCATTGAGTATTTTAACAACGCATTGCGTGTGCGACCAAATAGTACCGAGGTTATTTATTTTGTAGGAAAATTTTATCAGGATACTAAAAGGATACCACAAGCCATTGATGCGTATAATAAATTACTAAGCATTGATAAAAAGAATAAAAACACCTTATATAATTTAGGATTTATAAATTATGCGTTTTTAAAAGATGTAGAAAAAGCCAAGGGTTATTTTACCCAAGCCATTGATGCCGATGCGGAGTATGCCGAAGCGTATTTAGCACGTGGTATATGTTTTGAAGATTTAAAAAATTATGCTGATGCTGAAGCTGATTATAAAATGGCTGTACAAAACAGAACCAATTACGAACCTGCTATAGAAAGGTTAAATAATTTGTTAGACAAGAAAAAGGGGAAGTAAAATATGAGTTAAAGAACGTTTAAAGTCTGCTCTTTAATTTTTTCAATTTCATCTTTCATTAACACTACCAATTGTTGTATATCGGCATCGTTAGCTTTTGAGCCTATGGTGTTCACTTCGCGCCCCATTTCCTGGGCAATAAAGTTTAGCTTTCTGCCTCCGGCAAGCTCTTTAGCTGTATCTATAAAATGTTTTATGTGTGTACGAAGGCGGGTTTTCTCTTCAGTAACGTCAATTTTTTCCAAATAATATATAAGCTCTTGCTCAAAACGGTTTTTATCAATGTTTTCAGCGGCAACAAACTCAGCAATATTTTTATGTATGCGTGTTTTTATCTTTTCAATGCGTAACGGGTCGGTTACTTCAATTTTTTCTAAATAGCTTAAAAGTAAATCTGTTCTTTTAGTAAACTCGGTTATTAAAGATTTACCTTCTGTTTTTCTAAAACTTATAACCCCTTCAGCTGCTTTTTTAAAGGTTTCTAAAAACTGCTTATATTCTTTTTCAGTAAGTGTGCTGGTAGCCGATTTTGTAACATCAGGCATGCGCATAACCAATTCAAGTAAGTTAGCGTTAGGCTCATGTACTTTTGTGGCTAATTCTTTTAGTTGATTATAATAAGCTTCGGCAAGTGGCACGTTTATTTGGGTAGATGGCTGCTCACTTCTGTAATCAACACTAACCGAAACATCAACTTTACCACGTTCAAATAATTTGGCAAGTTCGGTACGTAATTCTATTTCTTTTTCGCGATATAAACTTGGCATACGTAAAGAGGCATCTAAGCCTTTGCTGTTAAGCGAACGAATTTCTATAGTAATGGTTTTATCTTCAAAATCTACCGAGGCTTTTCCATAACCTGTCATTGATTGCAGCATATATTTATTTTTTGCAAATGTATAGTAAAAGAACAATACTAACTTTTTATTGTTTAAAACAAAAATTACGGAGCTTAAAAAACGCACTTTCATTATATATTTTAGCAACAATTAATTTTTGTTCGCATGGAGTATATTGATTTAAAAGAGAAATTAGAGAAACTTCTTATCGAAGATTTATCTAACCGTAATACGTTGCAGGATACACGCCGCAACTTGTTTTTAAACTCAGAAGGCACTAAGGTGCAACAACAAATTGTATCGCAAAAAGAGATTGAAATAAACAGTCTTAACATGCTTGTTGAGAAGAAAAAAAGCATTCTTCAGCAAAAAGATGATGAAATTGAAACCTTAAAGAATCAATTAAAAGAGTTTCAAGATAAAATATCAACCATTGAATCATCTCATCAACTTGAGAAAGAAGAGATAAACTCTAAATTACAAGATACAGAAGAACTTACTAAACTTAGTATTCAAAACGAGGAGTACACAGGAAAAATCAGGGAATTGATTTATCATATAGATAGTCAGAACACCGAAATCGAAAACCTTAAAGTACAGCTTAGTGTAAAAACCGAACTTGGCAACAAAGCAAATGAGTTGGAAGAGAAAACAGCCGAGTTAAAAGGCATGTCGGAAAAACTTGATTTGATCAGCAATTCAGAACGTACCTTAAAGCAACTAGTAGCTTCTCAAAATTTGGATATAGAGAAACATAAAACTGAGTTAACATCGTTAAAATCTCAAACTGAAGAAATTGTAGCTGGTTGGCAACAACAACAAGAACAATTGTTAATTGATAATGCTACCTTACAAGCAGATTACTCTACGTTATATATGCAGTATACCGAACTTCAACAAAATGCACCTATTGTTGAGGAGGTTGAAAGTGTAGTTGAAAATATACAAGCAGAAAAAGAACATTTATCAGCTGAATTACAAGCTGTTAAGCATGAGTTAGAGATGATATCGCAGCAACGCGACGAGAAAGTAGTGTTGTTGCAGTCAGAAATTGGCTCATTACAGTCTCAAATAGCTTCTTTACAAGAAGGTATTTTAGCTGAGACAGAAGAAAAACAAAACCTTAACCTGCAATTAGAACAACTTACTTCTATTGTATCACAAAAAGAAGAAGAGTTAAACAGTACCAGTTCTGAAAAAACAGATGATGAAGCATTTATTGATAAATTATTAAGCCAAGTAAATTTGTTAAATGAGCAAAAACACACCTTTGAAACCTTGTTTCAAACAACTGAAGCTGATTTACAGGCTGCTAATGAAACTTTAACTAGTCTTACTCAAGTAATTGAAAGCCAAAAGAGTGCAATTTATAATTTGGAACATACTAATAAAAACATTAAATTAGCGCAAACATTAATGTTGCAGGTAAAAGATAAAACTGCGGCAAAACAGGCTATAAACGAACTGATACGTGAAATTGAAAATTGTATAGCGTTGTTAAGCGAATAAAAAATAAGTAAATGATGGGTAAAACTTCGGTAAACATAACAATAGCAGGATTAAGTTACCAGCTTACGTTAGATGCAGCAGACCATGATATGGTTCAGCAAGCATCCACATTTATTAATGAACATATTTCTGAATTTGAAAAAAATTATCCCGTTAAAGAAAAACGTGACCTTCTTGCCATGGTTAGCCTTCAAATGGTAACCGAACTGCTAAAAACTAAGCAACAGCAAGCCTCAGAGATACACCGCTTACAAACGCTTTTAGACGAACTTAATAGTATGGTAGAAAACCATGCTAAAAAAGTACAGGCTTAAAAACAATTTCTTTTTCGTATGGTTTGGTTTGTAGCCACAAACTAAATATATATGAACATAATTATAGCCATCATTGCCATATCAGTAGCCTTAGTAGGCGGACTGGTTATTGGGTTTATCCTCGCTAATTCTCGCCTAAATAAAAGCGGTCAGCAAGAAAAAGATAACCTTATTAAGGAAGCCGAGTTAAAAAACGAAGCTGTTAAACAGGAAAAAATACTTCAGGCAAAAGAGAAATTCTTTCAGTTAAAAACCCAGCACGATAAACAAGTAACTGAAAAAAATCAAGAACTTCAGAAAAGGGAAACTAACATTAAGCAAAAGGAAACTGATCTTAACAAAAAGAACGAAGAAGCTAATCGTAAGCAACAGGATGCGGATAAGATTAAAGCCCAGGTTACTCAGCAATTAGAAGTCATTAATAAGAAGCAAGAAGAGGTTGATAAAGCACATGTAAAACAAGTGCAACAATTAGAAGCAATTTCTGGTTTACGTGCAGCTGAAGCGAAAGAACAGCTAATTGAAACCATTAAAGGCGAGGCTAAAACTGAGGCTATGAGTTATGTTAAAGACATAATGGACGAGGCTAAAATTAACGCCAATAAAGAAGCCAAAAAGATAGTTATACAAGCCTTACAACGAGTGGGAGCAGAGCATGCTGTTGAGAATTCAGTTACTGTTTTCCATATTGAGGGTGATGAAATGAAAGGTCGTATTATTGGTAGAGAAGGCCGTAATATACGTGCCTTTGAAGCTGCAACAGGTGTTGAGGTTATTATTGATGACACCCCTGAGGCAATTATATTTAGTTGTTTCGACCCAATTCGTCGTGAAATTGCCCGTTTGGCTATGCATCAATTAGCGTTAGACGGACGCATACATCCGGCTCGTATTGAAGAGGTGGTTGAAAAAGTTAAAAAGCAAATTGAAGAAGAAATTATTGAAACAGGTAAACGTACTTGTATTGACTTAGGAATTCATGCTTTGCATCCTGAACTACTTCGTCATGTTGGTAAAATGAAATATCGTTCATCTTACGGACAAAACTTATTACAACATAGCCGCGAGGTTGCAAACCTTTGCGCTGTTATGGCTGCCGAAATGGGCTTAGACCCTAAAATGGCAAAACGTGCCGGTTTATTACATGATATAGGTAAAGTAGCTGATGAAGAGCTAGAACTTCCGCACGCTATTTATGGTATGAAATTGGCTGAAAAATATAAAGAGAAGCCTGAAATTTGTAATGCTATTGGTGCCCACCATGATGAGATTGAGATGACGACCATGTTATCACCAATTGTTCAAATATGTGATGCTATAAGTGGTGCTCGTCCGGGCGCACGCAGAGAGATGGCAGAGCAGTATATGAAACGTTTAAAAGATTTAGAAAACGTTGCCCTATCTTATCCAGGTGTTGAAAAAACTTATGCTATACAGGCAGGAAGAGAATTACGTGTTTTGGTTTCATCTGATAAAGTAACCGACCAAAATGCAGAGAAACTGGCATTTGAAATTTCGCAAAAAATACAAACTGAAATGACCTACCCTGGTCAGGTAAAGGTTACTGTTATTCGCGAAACAAGAGCTACCAGTTACGCTAAATAGATAGTTGAAGATTAAAATTTAAATCCTCCTTGTTTTCAAGGGGGATTTTTGTTATGGGGTTTAACCTTTATATAAAGCACCGCCACAGTTATTTTTACTGGCTCCGGTAACTTGCTTTAAGCAATTAGTTTCGTTACGTAAACGCAACACACCTAAAAAAGCAAATATTAAGGCTTCTTTAAACTGTATAGTTTTATCATCGGGTAAAATTAGCTGGCAAGTAGTGGTGTAATGTTTTATCCGTTCTATAAAATAAGTGTTATAAGCCCCGCCGCCTGTTATCAGCACATTTTTAATATTGAAATAATTTAACACCTTTGCTGTTTGAAAAGCGCTATGTTCAACTGCTGTTGCCAGTTTATCGCTTAATGAAATGGATTCATTTTCTAATAAAGAAATTACTTTTTCATCAATCCACTCTCTGCCTAATGATTTGGCTTTAAAATTTTTATAGAAGGAAAGGGCATTTAATTTTTTTAGTAATGCTTGATTAACTGTTCCTTTAGCAGCAAGTTTACCGCCTTTATCATAAGGCATCCCACCCTTATTAGCATAAAAATTAAATACCAAATTTGTCGGACAAATATCAAAAGCTAAACGTTGTTTTTTATGTGTAAAGGATATGTTTGCAATGCCACCAATATTTAAGCAAGCATCATAATCAGTAAAAAGTAAATCATCGCCAATGGGCACTAAAGGAGCTCCCTGTCCTCCAAGGGCAACATCAGTACTTCTAAAGTCGCAGGCAGTTGTAATGCCGGTTAACGCCGCTAAAGCAGCTCCATCTCCCATTTGGCAAGTAAAGCTATTTTGTGGCTGATGAAATATAGTTTGCCCGTGTGAAGCAATTAAATTTACTTTATGCTTTTTTACCTTTAAAAACTGATTAACTGTTTGTGCCGAAAATCTCCCAAAATCAACATGCAGTTTCCAAAACTCTTGAGCATTCAGTAAGTGAGCCTTTTGTAGTTTTTCTTTCCATGTTTTATTGTAGGCAAATGTTTTTGCTTCAATAATTTTATAAGCCCATTTGTTTTTATTTTTTGTAAACGTACATAAAGCAACATCAAGCCCATCAAGCGATGTACCACTCATTAAACCAATAACTGTATAGGTGTTTTTTAATTCCATTAATTACTATGAAATTAATTTAAAAATTTCGTTTACACAACGTTCTCCATCCATCGCTGCTGAAACAATCCCTCCTGCATAACCAGCACCTTCTCCACAAGGATATAAACCTTTTATCTGTGTATGCTGGCAAGTCTCTTTATCTCTTGGTATACGAACGGGAGTTGAGGTTCTTGATTCCACTCCCACAATAACAGCTTCATTGGTTAAATAACCTTTCATTTTAGCGCCAAAGTTTTTAAAACCTTCTTGTAAAGTTTTACCAATTATGTTACCTAAAACAGGCAACATAGATACACTGGTTATGCCGGGTTGATAAGAGCAATTGGGTAGGGTATAGCTTGTTTTATTTTCAATAAAATCTATCAAACGTTGGGCAGGGGCAGTTTGTGTTTTACCACCGGCAAGCCAAGCTTTATGTTCTAATTGCTGCTGTAAGGCAAGTGCAGCTAAGTTTTTTTGTTTGTCAAAACCCTTCCAATCACCAGTATCTAATCCAACTACAATTCCTGAATTTGCATAAGGGTTATTGCGCTTAGATGGGCTCCAGCCATTAGTTACAACTTCTTCGACATCGGTTGCACAAGGGGCTATAATGCCACCCGGACACATACAAAAAGAATACACGCCTTTACCGTTTACCTGATTTACTAAACTGTATGATGCCGCGGGCAAAAACTCGCGTACATTTTTTAGTTGATTAATATTACAATGATACTGTATGCTATCAATAATTTCTTGTGGATGTTCAACCCTAACACCCATAGCAAAGGGCTTAGCTTCAATAGCTATGTTTTTATCATTTAGTAAATAGTATATATCTCTGGCACTATGCCCGGTAGCTAAAATCAAATAATCAGTTTGGTGGTTGGTAGTTTTATTTGTCTCAAAGTTAGAAACCTCGATAGATTTTATTTGCTGTTTTTCAATAATAACATCAGTAAGCTTCGCATTAAAATGAATTTCCCCACCAAAATCTATAATTGTTTGCCTAATGGTTTCAATTATTTTTGGTAGTTTATTAGTGCCAATGTGCGGATGCGCATCAACCAAAATTGTTTTATCTGCCCCATGAAAAACTAAGGCTTTCAGTATTTTAATTACATCACCTCGTTTTGATGAACGGGTATATAATTTACCATCACTATATGTTCCTGCACCACCTTCACCAAAACAATAATTACTTTCGGGGTTTACTATATGTTCTTTATTTAAAACGGCTAAATCTCTACGACGTGTTTTTACATCTTTACCACGTTCAAAAATAATGGGTTTTAAACCTAACTCTAAACAACGCAAAGCAGCAAACAGCCCTGCCGGACCTGCACCTATAATAACTACATATTTTTTATCAGATACGTTTTTATAGGCAGCTTTAATTTCTTCTTCCTGTAACGGCTCATTAACAAAGGCTTGCAGCGTTACATTTACCTTAACGTTTCTTTGACGAGAATCTATCGAGCGCTTTTGTAAAATAATGTGCAGTTCATCTTTTTCTAAAAGAGCTAATTCTAAGCGAACCTTGTGTTTAATTTCATTTTCAGAGAATGCTTCCGAAGGAGAAAGCGACAGATTAAGAGAACTAATCATCCTTCAAATGTTATACTGATTAAAAAAACATGTGAGTTTAATTTGTTAATGGGGGTGGTAAACTCAGTGTTATCTTTAATTAAAATATTTTGTAAACCAGTACTCATTTTCATTTCTATGGCAAATTTAAAATAAGGGAAGTAAAAATCTACTCCACCGCCTGCGTCAAAATAATAGTCGGTTTGCTTTAAACGCACTACATCAGCATTGGCTTGGTCTTTTTTTCCGGAAGCTAAATCAATGCTATAGGTAGCGCCACTAATAACATATACCCCAAAATTGCGTATGCGTTTTGATTGTAATTTTACATTAAGTGGCAATAAAATAAATGCTGATTCTGTTTTTCTAGTTGCGGTAAATGAAGTTACGGGATTATTACTTATTACATCAAAATTATAAAACAGTGTACGTGATGCGAAAGACACGCCTGGTAAAAAACGAAGTCTTACATAATTATGGATTTTAAAATCAACAATAATTCCTAAGTTAAAACCCGGATCGGCCTTGCTTGTAATTGATTTAAGTTTTAAAGTTTCGCTTGGATATCTAATAGAATCTTTTAAATTCTCATACAATTGAGAGTTTGGAATAGTATGAATTCTAAAATCAGTTTGATTATAACCTAAACTAAAACCAAAATGTAAACGTCGATGATAAAATGTAGGCAGATTTAAACCTCTTTCTGTTATGGGTTGTGCAAAGGCAGATACAAAAAACAGGAAAACAAAGGCAAGAAAAAACAATTTCGTGCGATTGTAAACCAAGGGTGTTAAGTTAGTTTTTATGAAATTTTTAGCCTGCAAACGTTTACAAAATAACGAAAAATTAGTTGTTTTATTGTAAAGAGGGAAAAGTGTTAAACGGCAGCTTTAATTGCCCCTAACTCTTTACCAACTTTAGCAAAGGCAACTAATGCTTTATCTAAGTGTTCTTTTTCATGTCCGGCAGATATTTGCACACGAATACGGGCTTGCTCTTTAGGCACAACCGGATAGAAAAAACCGGTTACATAAATGCCTTCTGCCAATAATTTTTCAGCAAAGGTTTGAGCCAGTTTTGCATCATACAGCATGATAGGCACAATAGCACTATCCCCATTCTTAAATTCTAAGCCAACTTCTTTAATGCCTTTTTTAAAGTAATTAATGTTCCACTCTAATTTATCACGTAAAGTGGTGGTCTCACTTAACATATCAAACACGGCAATAGATGCCCCCACAATGTGCGGAGCTAATGAATTTGAGAACAAATACGGGCGAGAACGCTGACGAAGAATTTCAATAACTTCTTTTTTACCGGTGGTAAACCCCCCCATAGCACCGCCTAAAGCTTTGCCAAGTGTTCCAGTAATAATGTCTACACGGTTCATTACATTTTTTAACTCAACCGTACCACGCCCGGTTTTACCAATAAAGCCAGTAGCATGGCTTTCATCAACCATTACCATAACATTGTACTTATCGGCTAAATCACAAATTTTATCAAGCGGAGCCACAAAACCATCCATGCTAAAAACACCATCGGTAACAATTAGCTTGAAACGGTTTGATTGTGTTTTTTTCAATTGATCTTCTAAATCGGCCATATCGCAGTTTTTGTAACGGTAACGCTGTGCTTTACATAAACGTACCCCATCAATAATGCTGGCATGGTTTAACTCGTCAGAGATGATAGCGTCTTCCTCACCCAATAAAGGCTCAAATACACCGCCGTTAGCATCAAAACAAGCGGCATATAAAATGGTATCTTCTTGGCGCAAAAAATCTGCAATCTTTTTTTCTAATATTTTATGAATGTCTTGTGTGCCACATATAAAACGCACCGATGACATGCCATAACCGTGTGTATCTAATGTTTTGTGAGCAGCCTCAATAACCTTTGGATGCGAGGATAAGCCTAAATAATTATTAGCACAAAAAATAATAACCTCTTTTCCGTTCGCCAGTTTAACTGCTGCGCCTTGCTCGGATGCAATAATGCGTTCGCGTTTAAATAAACCGTTATTTTCAATAGCAGTTAGCTCGGTTTGCAGGTGTTGTATAAATGCTTTAGACATGATTTTATTTTTTGCGAATATCGTAAAAAGATTGCGTGTTTTCTTAGCTTAATTTCAACCATAAAAAAAGCCTTTCAACGAAAGGCTTTTTGTTAATTATGTTAGCTATACTTATTCTTTAATGCCAAAAAACTCGTTATAGCTTACTTCTTTAGTATTCAATTTGTAATTGCTTTTAAATAAGGCTAAAACTTTAGCGTAGTAAAGGTTTTCGTATATTTTTTCAGCTTCTTTTTCTTTTTGTAAAATAGAGATAGCTGTTTTTTCTACTTCCTCTTCGCTTGGGGTTTGCCCGTAACGTGCAAAGTGGCTATGTACAAAGCGTTTAGCTTCTGCGGTAGCTTCTTCAGCTGTTACAGTAAGGTTATTGCTTTTAATTATTTTGTTTTCAATTAATTTCCATTTCATTGAAGTTGCCCATGTGCCAAATTCAGCATTTAATTGCTCCATAGTTACTGGCTTATCATTTACAGCCATTAACCAACGTTTCAAAAAGTCTTCAGGTAAAGCCGGATTGATAGTTTCAATTAACGTTTTTTCTATTTCAGTAAATAATTTGCGGTCGCTGTCTTGCGTAAACATAGAAGATAATTCTTCTTTTACTTTATTTCTGAATTCTTCTTCTGTCTTAATAGAACCATCACCATAAACCTTTAAAAACAACTCTTCGTTAAGGTCGGCATCTTCCATACGGGCAATATTCTTAACCGTAAGCTGTAGGTTACAGTTTAGTGCTTCTGCCTCTTCTTTGTTTATACCTAAAGATACCGCTAATTCAACCGCATCAGCATAAAGCTCTTTGCAATTAATAACCAATTTGTCTTCTTTTTTAGCCCCAATAAGTTTTTTCTTGCCTGCTTCACTTTTTAAACGCTCAATGCCAATGCTGGTAGATTTAAAAATACCACCTGCTTTAATAGCACCAGTTTCGTCTAATTCGTTAATGTCAACAAATACAACGTCTTTTTCTTCAGCAACTTCTGGGTTTGTAGGTTTTCCGTAGTTCTTACGAACGTCTTTTACATATTTATCAATAAGCTGGTCATCAATTTTTACTACTTCGTATGTAAAAGCTGTTTTATCAGAAACCACTACATCAAAAGTAGGTGCTAAACCCAAATCATACTTAAAAGTAAAAGCTTTGCCATTATCCCAGTCAATTTTTTCATCAGCTTTAGGTAGCGGATTGCCTAAAATTTCAATTTTATTCTCAACAATGTAATTGTTTAAGCTATCGTTTAAAATTTTATTTAACTCATCTGCCAATACAGATTTACCATACATTTTTTTTATCATTCCGGCTGGCACTTTACCTGCTCTAAAGCCCGGAAGTGACGCCTGACGTTGTGCTTTTTTAATAGCATCTTCAACACGTTTTTCGTAATCAGCAGGACCAACTTCTATGGTAACAACTGCATTTAACACATCAATATTTTCTTTGGTAATGTTCATTTCAATAAAAGTTTAAATAAGGGTCGCAAATTTACTACTTTTTAGTGTATTATTAAAAAATTATTTATTTACCAAAAGCCCTGTAATTATTGGGCTTTATCTATTTATAAATTATTAACTACTATTTAATTTCGTTTTAGTAAATGTTTATTAATTTCACCTCGATAAATAATTAATTTAACTATTAAAAAAATAACAACATGGCATTTGAATTACCAGCGTTACCATACGCAAACACAGCACTAGAACCACATATTGATGCAAAAACCATGGAAATACACCATGATAAACATCATCAAGCATATGTAACAAACTTAAATGCGGCAATTGCCGGTACCGATGCTGAAAAATTAAGTATCGAAGAAATTTGCAAAAATATTTCAAAATATCCAATGCCGGTACGTAATAATGGTGGCGGGCATTTTAACCACTCAATGTTTTGGAAACTAATGAAAGCAAATGGCGGTGGAAACCCAAGCGGAGAACTTGCTGAAGCTATAAACAAACACTTTACAAACTTAGAAGAGTTCAAAAAACAATTTGCAACAGCAGCTGCAACTCGTTTTGGTAGTGGTTGGGTTTGGCTTTGTGTAAAAGCAGATAAAACATTAGCTATTTGTTCTACCCCAAATCAAGATAATCCTTTGATGGATATTTCTGAGTGTAAAGGAACTCCTATTTTATGCTTAGATGTGTGGGAACATGCTTATTATTTACATTATCAAAACCGTCGCCCTGATTACGTGAGTGCTTTTTGGAATGTAATTAATTGGGATGAAGTAAGCAAAAATTATCACAACGCTATTAAATAGAGCTTGTTAATTAAATTGTAGTAAGAGGATTTGCACTATGCAAATCCTTTTTACTTTTACCTGTAGCTAAGTCTATTGAAAAAAATCATTCTCATATTTTTTATTATCTGTACAGGTAAATTATTTGCTTCTTACTCAACAAAAAATAGTTGTGTTGAAATACTTACAATAGATAGTAAAATAGAAAAGCCAAATCCCTTATGGATGGCACTTAAAAAGAAAAACAACACAGGTAAAAAGGTGGTTGCAGCTGTATTGGCATTTCCACTGCCATTTGGTGTTATTGGTTTACACCGTATATACTTAGGTACAAAGCCATACGTTCCATTAGTGTATATTGGTACAGTTGGGGGAGTTTTTGGTATTTTACCTTTTATAGATTTTTGTGTAATTTTACTAGATAAGGATATAGAGCATTACAAGGCTAATCCACATGTTTTTATGTGGATAGAAAATCAAACTAAAAAAACTGAAACAAATACTTATGACGGAAAATAGCGAAGAGAGAATTAGAAAAGCATTTCAAAATAAAGACTGGAGCCAAATAAAAGCAACAGATAGCTGGCAAATATTTAGAATAATGAGCGAGTTTGTAGATGGTTTTGAGCGTATGGCTCGTATAGGACCATGCGTGTCTATATTTGGAAGTGCACGTACAAAACCCGAAAACCCATACTATTTACTTGCTGAAGAGATTGCGTATAAACTAACCCTTGAGGGATATGGGGTTATTACAGGTGGTGGCCCAGGTATTATGGAAGCTGCTAACAAAGGAGCCAAAAAAGGAAATGGTAAATCAGTAGGTTTAAACATTGAATTACCTTTTGAGCAAAAGCCTAATGATTATGTTGATAGAGATAAGAGTATAGATTTTAATTACTTTTTTGTGCGAAAAACTATTTTCTTAAAATACTCACAAGGTTTTATAGCTCTACCTGGTGGTTTTGGCACTTTAGATGAATTATTTGAAGCACTAACCTTGGTGCAAACCAGTAAAATTGGCGAGTTTCCGGTGGTTTTAGTGGGTAGAAAATACTGGCAAGGGATGTTAGACTGGGTTAAAAGCGTAATGATGGAAGAAGAGCATAACGTAAATAAAGAAGATTTAGAACGGGTACATGTAGTAGATACAGCAGATGAAGCTGTTAAGGTTATTACAGATTTTTATACCAAGTATTTATTAAAACCAAATTTCTAATTTGTAAACTCTTTAAAACAAAAAATCCGATTCTTAATAGGATCGGATTTTTTGTTTAAGTAAATTTATAACTACTTAGTGGCTTGATAATATTTAATGGCACTTGCCATTTTTAAGAAATAGTATCTTTTATTAATGCCGCCAAAAAGAGTATCTTTATGATTGTACTTAATAGCACTTATTTGCAATTTAAAGGAAGGAAGATCGTAAACAGTAGAAATTGGAAAGTCGTTTGGTTTAAAATTGGCTACAGTATCTGTAGATAAACAAGTTCTTTTGTAAACAAGTCCATTAACATTATCGGTCATAAAAATAATTGTAGAATCTGCATTAGCTGTTTTTACAGGTATAGAATACTGAACAGTAGCATTGTATAAAGAATCTAAATGATAAGTAGAAGACCCAACTGTCAAAGGTCTTGGTAAAATAGGAGTCCATTTAGTATCCCAAGTTGTTACGTCATTTAAATAAGTTGGGTTATTAGCGCCTGATAAAGTATTTGTCATAGTTGGTACAGATGCGTTTCCTGATATACTCCATGCAGCTGTATTCGAAAGATTTAAAGTATAATTTGTTATAGATGATAAATAAGATAATGCAGTTGATTTAACTAACACAGAATCGTTTAAAGTAACGTTTCCTGCATCTATCAAATTGTTAAAGTTGCCTGTAGTACCAGTTACTTTTGCCATCCCATACTCATATAAATTTCTATATGGACTAATAATTACAGTTTTTTCATCAGTAACTTGATTAGATATAAATATACCATCTGCATCATAGATAGTTGGAAACCAAGGTGTTGTATACGCTAAATCCGGGTAAACTCCATTGCTTTGAGGGTTAGTAGGAAAGGGTGTTGTATCTTTTTTGCAACCAGTTAGTACTGATAAAGATGTCAAAGCTAACAAAGATGCAGCGTAATATAATTTATTCATAATTGTAAAATAAGGTTTTTTTAACTTTTACTTTAAGGTACAATTTTAATCAAAAATTAATTAGTGGGCAATAAACGGTTAAATAATTTTTTTAACGGTCGGTTTTAACAAAAATACGGTAGCTATTCTTCTTCTACGTAATTCAAATCTTTACCAAACGTTTCTTCTAAATAATAGAGTGAAACAAAGGCAAGCAGCAGAATTATAACTCCGGTTACAATCGTTGCTGTTAAACCTTCTTTGCCAAAAAGAGTTGTCATTAACGTTAATAAATAAGATATTAGAATAGTTGACCCCCTAACAAAATTTGGAGCTGTAGTAGTTGCTGTGGCTCTTATATTAGTACCAAATAATTCTGATGCTGTACTGATAAAAACTGCCCAATAACCCGTGGCAAACCCTATAAATACAATACATCCATAAAATATAGTTACTGATTGCCCTCCGAAAGTGAAATAAGAAATCATGCCTAAAACAGTGAGCATAAGGAAGATAAATAAAGTTTTTTTTCGACTTTTAAGCCATTGCGATACTGCGCCACATATTAAATCTCCAACCGTAATGCCAGAATAGGCATACATAATGGCTTTACCACCTGTTATCAATTTGGCATTTAAAGAGTCTCCACTTAATTTGGCAAATAATTCGGGGGAAAATATAACCAAAGTACCCATTACGTACCAAACCGGTACAGTAACAAAAATTACACATAGATATTTTAATAAACGTTTACGGTTACCAAAAAGCTGAAAAAAGTTGCCTTTACTAATGTTTTCTTTTTTGATGCTCTTAAACATTCCCGATTCGAACACACCAATACGAAGCAATAATAAAACTAAGCCCATGGCTCCACCAAAAAAATACGAGTGTCGCCAGCTACTAAACACATCGCTCATAAAACCGGCTACTACAGCACCAAATACGCCAACAGTAGCTACTATCATAGTGCCTATGCCACGTTTTTCTTTACTCATGGTTTCGCTTACTAAAGTTATACCCGCGCCAAGTTCACCGGCTAAACCAAAACCTGAAATAAAGCGTAAAGCAGCGTACCAATCGGTACTATTTACAAAACCATTAGCAATATTAGCAATAGAGTAGGTGAGTATTGAGCCAAATAGAACAGATAATCTACCTTTTTTATCACCTAAAATGCCCCAAAACAAACCACCAATAAGCATGCCTGCCATTTGCCAGTTAAGTAATTGCTTACCATAATAGGCATTTAACTCGGCTAATTTTTGTGGCGTAAGGTTTTGAAATTGAAGCGGAAGAATTTCATTTAAACTATGTGTGCGCTCAACTCCAAACAATAACAAATCATAAATATCAACAAAATAACCAAGGGCAGCTACTATAATTAGTTTGTTTATGGCCTTGGACTGATTCATTATTTAACGGCCTTTAAACTTAAATCGAGACTTTTTACATGATGAGTTAAAGCACCTACCGAAATAAAATTTACTCCTGCCAAAGCATAATTACGTATGGTTTTCTCTGTAATACCACCCGATGCCTCAGTTTCATATTTTCCTTTAATTAAATTAACTGCTTGTTTCACCAATGCCGGGGTAAAATTATCGAGTAAAATTCTATTTACTTTACCATGTGCCAATACTTTTTTTACGTCGTTTATATTTCGACATTCAACTTCAATAGCTAATTTTAATTTGTTTTTCTTTAGATATGAACTAGCAGCATCAATGGCTTGTATTATACCTCCGGCAAAATCTATATGATTATCTTTTATTAAAATCATATCATACAAAGCATAGCGGTGGTTAGCACCACCTCCAATAACCACAGCCCATTTTTCAAAAAAACGAAATAGAGGAGTGGTTTTACGCGTATCTATAACCCTAGTATGGGTGCCTTTACAAAGCGTTTGTAAGTGATGGGTTTTAGTGGCAACGCCACTCATGCGCTGCATAATGTTTAACACCAAACGCTCGGCAGTAAGTAATTGATAAGTTGGCCCGCTAATAGTAAAGGCAATATCTCCTTTTTTTACTAAAGTGCCATCTTTTATCTTTTCAGTAAATTTTATTTTTGGATTAACTTTTTTGAAAATAAAGCGGGCGGCTTCTACGCCAGCTAAAATACCATCTTCTTTAACCAACAACTGCATGTTGCCGTTTTGTTTTTTTGTTAAAGTTGCTAGGGTAGTATGGTCTCCACTACCAACGTCTTCGGCAAAGGCTTGTTTTACGAAGGCTTTAAAGTTAAAGTGGGCTTGGTGCTTTTTTATATAAGATTTCATTTGTGCTCAAAATTATATAAAGTTTTAAAGTAACAAGGTGTAAATTATAAGTTACTATTATAAAACTATAATAACTTTACAAAGTGAAAATAATATTACTTCAAATAGATAAAACCGATCAAAGTTTTGTTGAACATGGTGTACAGGAGTTTACCAAACGCTTAACACGATATACATCTTTTGAAACCATTACTATTTCCATTAACAAAACTGTACGTAACAAAACTATTGCTGAACAAAAACAAGAAGAAGAAAAGCAATTACTTACTCACCTTAGCAAGTATGATGTGGTATTTTTATTAGATGAAATTGGTAAAGAATTTTCTTCAATACAATTAGCAAATCAAATACAAAGTATTTTAAATGCAGGGAAAAAAAGCTTGTGTTTTGCTATTGGTGGCCCTTATGGGTTTACAGATGAATTGCGAAAAAAATATCCTTTAATTAGTTTCTCTAAATTTACTTTCTCTCATCAAATGATTCGACTTTTATTTTGCGAACAACTTTACCGTGCCTTTACTATAATAAAAGGAGAGAAGTACCATCACAATTAAGTAACATTATTGCCCCCAGGCGCGCTGATTGCCATTACTATTGTCTTTAAAACTGTTTTTTAAAGAAAAATTCATTGTAAAACTCATTCGGTAACGTACATATTTGCCATCCCTAATAGCAGGCTGCCATTTGGTTAAACTTATAACACGTATGGCTTCTGCATTACATCCCCCTGTTATACCACCGTTTAACACCTTAATGTTAGAAACCATCCCATCCGGCTCTACTACAAAACTAAGTTGCACTTTCCCTTCTATATTTTGGCGAGATGCTATTTCTGGATACTCAAGAGTTGAATAAACAAACTCTGTAAATGTTTTGTCTGGATTATTAAATAAAGGCGAGCGTTCAGCAGTTTCATAAACGTTTGTTGAACTATCTGTTGGTATATCAATATAAAGAGGGGTATCAAAACCACGTTCTTTTACTTGTTTTTTGTATTTAGAGATAGAAAAAGGAATTTCTAAATTAAAATTTACGTCAGCAGGTGTACCTTCTTTCCTGGAAGGGATCCAATCTAATAAACTCAATAAACGCACAGCTTCCTTATCTGTGGCAGATGTAAGCGATTTAAATACTGTAACATTTGTTGTTTTCCCGTCTTTAGTTACCACAAAATTGAGTTGTACTGTACCTTCTTTTTTATTTTTAAAGTCATCAGTAGGGTAAACTAAATGGTCGTGTAAAAAGCGTTTTAATTCTACTTTTCCACCATAAACCTCCGGAAAATTATCTACATTAAACTGATATAAATTTTTATCTGTTTGAGCTTTAAATACAAATGTACTTAATAAACAAAATGCCAATAAGGGTTTAAAAAACTTAGCCATGCGGAAAATATTTTTCTACTTCATCCATAAACCAATCGGGTGGAATACAGGGTTTGTTACGTTCTTTGTCAATAAAAACAAGTGTTACAGCACCGGTATTTAGTAATTCTTTTTTATCATTAAAACATTCGTAATTAAATGTTATACGTACGCCAGGCAGCTCTTTTACGGTAGTTATAATAGTTAACTCATCATCGTAAAAAGCAGGCTTTTTATACTGTATTGTAAAATCCAATACAGGCAATAAAATCCCTCTATCTTCAATTTCTTTATAATTAAGGCCAATTTGTCGAAGAGTCTCTACCCTTGCTACTTCATAATATTGTGCATAATTGCCATAGTAAACGTAACCCATTCTATCGGTTTCGCCATAACGCACACGAATTTTAGTTTCTGATCTTAACATAATGGTAACAAAAATAATTTTTATAATTACAATTGCCCATTACATTTGTAAAAATGTATAAAAATTTTAAGTCCCTCATAAGATTAGGTTCTGCCAGTATACTGATTTTGTTGTTATCATGCAGCAGCAAAAAAATGTATGTACAGCAATTAACCCCTCAGCATGTTATTATAAGCGATAACGCTGTCGATTCTCAAATAGTAAAAACCATACAACCCTATAAGCAAAGCATAGATGGTAAAATGCATGAAGTAATTGGCACAACCCCGGTTGCGCTTACAAAAAAAACACCCGAAAGCACTTTAGGCAATTTTTTTGCCGAAGCCGTTTTTGATAGAGTAAAGCACTTGCCGAATGTGGATACGGTAAACACATTTGCTATGTTTAATAATGGCGGGTTA
>JABDCR010000031.1 GCA_013288015.1 Bacteroidota bacterium
GGTTTTTAAAAAGGCTTCTTCATTCATATAACCTAGCATTAAAACTTGTAATGTAGTTTCGTCTTGAATTATAGCTGGAACTAATCCGTTTGTTTTATTAAAATCTATGTTCATCGTACTGATATGTTTTCTGTTTTTAAATAGTTCTTCAATTGTGGTATAGTTATCTCACTAAAATGGAAAATGCTTGCGGCTAATGCTGCACTCACCTTTGTTTGTAAAAACACATTTTTAAAATGTGCTTTTTCTCCGGCTCCGCCGGATGCAATAACCGGAATGTTAACGGATTCACTTACTGCTCTTGTAATATCTAAAGCAAAACCATTTTTGGTGCCATCATTATTCATGGATGTTAGAAGTAACTCACCTGCACCTAACTTTTCTGCTTCTTTAGCCCATTCTATCGTTTTAAGTTGTGTAGGTGTTTTACCTCCATTTACATATACCATCCATTGATTATTATCGAACTTGGTATCTATGGCTACTACAACACACTGGCTGCCAAATTGCGCAGCAATTTCAGTTATCAAAGTCGGCTCTTTAACGGCTGATGAATTAATTATTGAAGCTAAAGATAACAACGACAAACTCTTTAAAAACGAAGCCGCAGATTTAATCTATCATTTTTTAATTTTACTCAAAGCTAAAGGAATAAGTATGTTGGATATAGAGGAAGAACTAAAAAAAAGGTCTAAATAGAATTAATCTTAAGGATTGAATATTAATTTTATTATTTACTTTTGAAATACCAGCTATTATAAAATGAAAAACCTGTTTATTTTTTTTTATTTTTTTACCTCAGTTAGTTTTTCGCAAATTATAACAACCATTGCGGGTAATGGTGTTGGTACTTATGCCGGCGATGGCGGACAAGCAACAAGCGCATCTTTTAGCGAACCCCAAGGAGTAGTTATAGATGACACGGGCAATGTTTATGTGGTTGATGAAGATGATGATGTAATTCGTAAAATAAATACATCGGGAATTATCCACACTATTATTGGAACAGGCAGCGTTGGTTATAGCGGAGATGGAGGGCAGGCAAAACTCGCCAAATTAAATTCTCCCGGCGGAGCGGTTATTGATAGAAAAGGAAACATATATATTACGGATACCTACAATCATGTTATACGTAAAGTAAATACATCAGGAATTATATCAACGATAGCGGGGCATGGAACCATTAGTGGTTATGGAGGTGATGGTGGAGCAGCAACGAATGCTTATTTAAATTTTCCGGAAATGATAACGGTTGATGGCATAGGTAATATATATGTTACGGATGCCGGAAATAATCGGGTACGAAAAATTGATACAGCAGGAATTATTAAAACCATAGCGGGTACAGGTGTGGCGGCCTATGCAGGAGACGGAGGGGCTGCCACATCAGCAAAATTAGCTTACCCCACAGGTATAGCTTTAGACACAACTTCAGAGATTATTTATATTGGAGATGCAAATAATAATGCTGTGCGAAAAATTGATGCAGCGGGTATAATTACAACTTTTGCGGGTACAGGTGTTGTGGGGTATAGCGGAAACGGAGGTTTAGCAATGGTGGCTAAATTGCATAGCCCGCAAGGAGTAGCGATTGATACAGCAGGAACTATCTATATTTCGGATGGGGGAAATAATGTGATTAGAAAAGTAACTACTGCGGGGATTATTTCTACTTACGTGGGTACGGGAGTTGCCGGTTATGGCGGTGATGGTGGACCTGCGGTGCTTGCCAAAATATATAACCCGCCTGGAATAACGGTTGATGTGACAGGCAATTTATACATTGCTGAATATTTTAATAGTCGTGTGAGGAAGGTTACATTTTGTTCAAGCCCTCTCAATTTAAATGTAAGCGGAACTTTTTCGGTTTGTGTTGGTGATAGTACACAACTTACCGCAAGCGGTGCCTTAACTTATACATGGAGTGTTAATGTACATACAGCAAATATAAATATTGTTTATGTAAAGCCCACTACATCATCTACCTATAGTGTAGTGGGAGTTAGCGGTGGTTGTGCTGCCATTGATTCTGTTGCTATAACGGTAGATTCATGTGCATTGGGCGTAAAAGTAAACCATACTGAACCTGTTTTTATTTATCCAAATCCTACCAACGGAATACTAAATATTAAATCAAACATTGTATCTAACGCGCAACTGGAAATTTACAATGCTATTGGTGAAAAAATATTTTTTAATTTGGTTAGAGATGCGGAGACTCAAATTAATTTGAGTGATATAAAAGCCGGAATTTATTTTTTACGAATTGTTGATGGAAATAATATTATTTACCAAAGCACTTTGATAAAGCAATGATTTTATCTACCTGCGATTTGCTTTTGATTTTTTTCCTTCATAATTTTTTCAAAAGAAGTTTCGTGGATTTTACTATCTACCCATGATTCCCAATCGAAAAGATTAAACAGATGTTGTTCGAACGGACTGTTTTTAAGCTGTTTAATTTTTCTTTTCAATTCAATAAATTCTGTTTTGGTAGCCCCAACACCTTCGGGTTTTAAAGCTGTTTTCATAAAATCGAGGATGGTTTTTTCTAAAGCAAAGAGTTTTTTTTGTTTATTAAAATATCGGTTGGCTGAACGTAAATCGGATGCAAGCAGACCATCGTACCCAAGTTCAAAATAAATCAGTAAAATAAATATACGCGCAAAATTGTAAAACTCTTCGAGCGTTTCGTTGGGGTAATTGATGATTATTTCATTAACCCATTTTAACGCTTGTTGAAATTTTTGCGCGCCAAAATAACCGTAAGAAAAAAGATAACGGAAACTGAGCTTGTATTCGGGATGAAACCAGCGCCCGAATTTATTTAAGCCATTTTCTGCCAATGGAAAAAGAGTTAAACATTGATCGAAACTACCCGCATTGATAAGACTGGTGAGTTTTAAATTATAATAGTAAATAAAAGTCCGTACTTCTTCATCCAGGTTTTTATGAGGGTGCTGGATAATTTTTTCCAGCGTTTTTTCTACTTCGTTAACCATGCCTAACTCATCATAACTGTTAACGAGGTTGTTTAGTGAAACCAAATACTGCATGCTGTTATCGGCTAAATATTTTTCGTTTGCCTCAGCTAACTTTATCCATTCTTCACGAATTTTCATTAAAGGAGTTTTATCGGGGAAAGAATCGTAATAGAAATTTTTTATCGTAAGCAGGCTAAGTTTTTCTTTAAACGAAGGGGTTTTTCGGGCAATGGATGAAGATGATTTTAGCAACTCTTCATATTCTGAATGCGCTTTTTTTGTACGGGGGTAACCAATTTTTCGCGACACATAATATGATTTAAATTCAATCATACTTAGTTTAAATTCTTTTTCGAGAGAAGTAAAAAGCTCTTTTTCTTCGTGCTTTACTTTGTCCAACATTTGTTTCATTTTTTCGAGATTGCCCGAGTGCTGGTATAATTTACCTAGGGCTTTGTAAATTTCGAAAACGTACATTGTATTTCCTGAATCGTGGCTAAGCTGTAATGCTTTTACTAAATGTTTTTCGGCAATTTTATATTGACGTTTTTGAAAAAGAAGTTCAAACGTGTTTAAATGAAAATGTACGGTTGTTTTTTTATTGTTGTTGCGATGATACTCGTTTAAGCTTTGTAAAATAACTTTCATCAGGTGTTGTTTTTCTGATGCGAGGTTTTTGTAAAAGGGTTTTGATTTGTTTTGCGCTTTAAATTTATCGTGGTCGTATTCGGGCATTTTTTCGAAAGCATCAAATAACAAAGACGCATGCGAATGGTGTTTGGCAGAATTGTGTAAGCCCGAATATTTTTTAAAATATCTCTTCTCGGTTTTACTTAAAGTTTTTATCAATTCGAACAAACCTGATTCATACATAGACATATTATTTTATACATATATAATTATGTTTAACTATTTATATATCAAATATATAAATAATTATATAAATAAATAAAAATTATATAATAAATCAATATTATTGTTTGATGGAAGTATATGTGTCTTATTTTTACTTATATCATTAAACTAAATAATTTGTATTTTAAATTCATGAATAGAAAAACAACTACCCTTTTCGTTTTATTGGTCTTAACGCTTTCTTCATTATTCGCGCAAATTAAGCCCATTGAGCCGTCGCTTGCGGATAAGAAAAAAATTTCGGAAAGCATTGCCAACATTCCTGTTTCATTCAGACAAAATATGGGACAATGGGATGACAAAATTCTTTTTCAAGGAAATTCTCCGGCATGGGGGGCAACTATTTCTTTTCTACATAATGGATTAAGTTTTGGTTTTTGCCGCAATGAAAAAGAAAAACCTGTTGCCGGAAAAGTGCCTGAGCAATCACTTCACGATTACTTGGTTTGGAACTTACATTTTAAAAATAATAATACAGATGTAAAAGTTTCGGCTGAAGGAAAAGAAGATAGTCATGCCAATTATTTACTTGGTAACGATGCCAGCAAACATAAAACCAATGTACCCGATTACCGCGTTATTAAATACAATAACATTTATAACAACATTGATATAAAATATTACAGCAATGGAAAAAATTTAGAATATGATTTCATTTTAAAGCCCAATGCTGATGTTACTCAAATACAAATGGAGTGTGAGGGAATTAAAAACTTGGATGTTAATGATAAGGGGCAATTAGAAATTACAACCGAGTGGGGTACATTGCTTGAGGAAATTCCTGAATCGTATCAATTAATCAATGGAGAAAAGAAGCTTGTAAAAATTAATTATAAAAAAATTAACTCAAGCACTTTTGGTTTTGATGTAGAAGGTGCTTACAATCATGCAATGGATTTGGTAATTGACCCTATTAATTTAGCCTGGAGTACTTTTGTTGGTGGTGCGGGTGGAGATGGTTACATATCGGACATTACAGTAGATAATGCAGGCAATGTTTATGGAACGGGCTGGTACAATTCGGCTTTCCCAACAACAGCAGGGTCATATCAGCAGGCTTATCATGGTGGTGGCGGTTATGGCGACGCGTATATTTTTAAACTAAACTCTACGGCATCCGCCTATGTTTATGCTACTTATTTAGGTGGATTTACAAGCTATGAGCAAGGAGAAGGCATTGCTGTAAACACAGCCGGAGAAGTTTATCTTTGCGGATGGACACAGTCGACAGATTTTCCGACAACACCTGGAGCATATAACACTACTTTTACAGGCACTTCGTTTCAGGATATTTTTATTACTAAATTGAATGCGGCAGGTTCTGCTTTAGTTTATTCAAATTTAATTGGTGGCATTTATAGTGATTATGCTTATGCACTTGCACTTGATGCAGCCGGAGCCGTTTACATAACAGGTTACTCAACAAATAATAATTTAGATTTCCCTACTACTCCGGGAGCTTATCAATCGGCTGCTACAGGTGCGGGTGTTTATGTTTTGAAATTAAATGCTGGAGGTTCTGCTTTAGGTTTTTCTACTTTTACCCAAAACAGCGGAACGGGTTATGGCATAGCCATTGATGCTGCGGGAAACTCCTATCTAACAGGAGATACATATGCTACTACCATGACTGTTACGCCGGGCGCTTTTCAAGCTGTGGCAGGTGCTAACACAGGCATTTACTCGGATATGTTTGTGCAAAAAATTGACCCGACAGGAAGTAATTTAATTTACTCAACATATTTAGGTGGGAATGGTCAGGATGATATTTATTATGGTGATGGCATTGCAGTTGATGCCGCAGGAAATGCATTCATAACAGGAGGAACTGGGTCAAGTAATTTTCCGACAACAGCAGGCGCATTTGATGTAACATGGAGTGGGCAAGGAGATCCGTTTCTTACAAAACTAAATCCTACAGGAACGGGATTAGTTTATTCTACCTTTATTGGTCAGGGAGGCGTTGGTGAATCAGTAGCTATTAATTCATCAGGCGAAGCGTTTGTAGTAGGTAACGTTGGTGATACATTGGGGTTAGTTACGACACCTTGCACATTTGATGCAACCCAAAATGGTGGTACCGATTGTTTTTTAGTAAAAATGGATGCAACAGGTTCAACCCAATTATATGCAAGCTATTTTGGTGGTAGCGGAAATGATTATGGTAATGGCCCGTTTGGAAAAGTGAAAGTTGTTTTGTGGGGTCCATGTCAGGATGAAGTTTATGTTTCTACTACTTCGCACTCGCCTGATTTTCCGACAACAGCCGGAACAGTTCAACCTGTGAAATTAAATAGTGGTGCCGATCAACCTGTGGTGTTTAAATTAAAACCTAAAGTAACACCTAACTTTTCTTTTTCGGTTAATTGTAATGTGGTAAACTTTACAGACCTATCTAACGGAACCTGTATTTGGAAAACAGGGCCATGGACTCCAACCGCATGGACCTGGCATTTTGGTGATGGAAATTCTGCAACTACTCAAAATCCATCTCATTCTTACAGCGCACCCGGTACCTACACGGTTACACTTATTGTAAGTTGCCCAAGAGATTCGATAAAAATTCCGGTAACGGTTTCTCCGGGTTTGGTTTTATCTATGGCTTCAACAAATAGTGGATGTTCAGGCAGCACAGGTTCTGCTACTGTTAGTGTAACAAGCGGAACAGGACCATTTACTTATACGTGGACAGCCACAGGAGGAAACGCAGCAACAGCCAGTAATTTAGCTCCGGGTCATTATACCGTAACGGTTTCTAACGGAAGTTGTACTAATAAAGATACTGTAACAATTGGCTCTGCAGGTATCGCGCCTATAACATCTACTATAACAGGTCCATCACCTGTTTGCCCCAATGCAACAGGAATTGTTTATTCTGTGATTAACACAGCAGGTTCAACTTATAATTGGGCTGTGCCTGCAACAGCAACTATTACAGCCGGGCAAGGAACAAATTCTATCACCGTAAATTGGGGAGCAACCGGCGGAACGATTACTTGTACAGAAACAAATCCTTGCGGAACAGGAATACCTGTTACCACAAATATTACTATTAGTACAACACCTGTAACATCGGCTATTAGCGGTACAACAACTGTTTGCCCTAATGCGACCAACACAACTTACTCGGTAGTAAATACAACTGGCTCTACTTATAACTGGACCGTTCCTGCGGGAGCAACTATTGTATCGGGGCAAGGAACAAATAGTATTGTAGTTAATTGGGGAACAACAGGAGGAACAGTTAGTGTAACCGAAACCAGTACTTGCGGAACAGGAACACCTGTAACAACAAATGTAGTAATGGGCAGTACACCTGTTACATCTGCCATTACAGGTACATCGCCTATATGTCCTAATGCTACCAACACAACCTATTCGGTAACAAACCATGCAGGCTCTACTTATAATTGGAGTATGCCTGCCACAGCAACTATTACAGCTGGACAAACAACAGATGCTGTTACTGTAAATTGGGGAGCAAGTGGCGGCGTAGTTAATTGTACAGAAGCAAATGCGTGTGGAAACGGAACACCAGTTACTTATACTGTAATTATGAATTCGATACCGGTTACATCTGCTATTAGTGGGCCAACCAATTTATGCGCAAACACATCAGCCAATACATATTCAGTAACAAATGCGCCCGGCTCTATTTACACATGGACAGTTACGGGTGGAGGTACTATTTCTTTTGGGCAAGGATCGAATTCTATTTTTGTTAACTGGGCTAGCACAGGAGGAACTATAAGCGTATCGCAAGCAAATGCTTGTGGAACAGGTGTTGCGGTTACTACAACGGTTATGATTGTTAGTCCGCCGGTTACATCAACTATTAGTGGTCCGACACCTTTATGTCCGAATGCGACTAACACAACCTATTCGGTAACAAATACAATTGGTTCAACTTATAATTGGAGTGTGCCTGCAACAGCCACTATTACAGCAGGGCAAACAACAAATGCTATTAATGTAAACTGGGCATCGGCAGGCGGTGTAATTACATGTACCGAAACAAACGCTTGCGGAAATGGAACACCTGTTACTTATACTGTAATTATGAATGCCGCGCCGGCAACCGGAAACATAAGTGGTACAACACCTGTTTGTCCTCATCAAACAAATGTAATTTACACTGTAAATAATACAGCAGGTTCAATTTATACATGGACAGTGCCTGGGGGTACCAATATTACGTTTGGGCAAAACAGCAATAGTATTATAGTAACCTGGGGAACTGTTGCGGGTAATGTAAGTGTAATTGAAAGTAACTCATGCGGAACAGGAACAGCAGTAATTTATCCTGTTGCAGTTTCTACACTTGCAATAACATCACCCATTACAGGAGGAAACCCATCATGTGCTAATACAAACGGAGTTACTTATTCTGTTACTGCGGGTGGTACATCTTATACATGGACTGTTAACGGAGGAGGAACCATTGCAAACGGACAAGGAACAAATTCTATTCACATAAATTGGGGAGCCATAGGCGGAGTTGTTACTTGTACAGAATATAATCAATGCGGTGCAGGAAACACCGTTATGGATTCGGTTACTTTTTTAAACATTCCAATTACAACAAACATAACAGGCATAAGTCCTGTTTGTCCTAATCAAAACGGAGCGGCTTATAGTGTTACAACACATTCAACTTCTACTTATAGTTGGACGGTAAGTGGTGGCGGAACAATTGCATCAGGACAAAACACAAATTCTATATTAGCAAATTGGGGAGCGAGTGGGGGAGTTGTTACTTGTACAGAAAGTAATATGTGCGGAAGCGGAGCACCTGCAAGTTTTACAGTAAATATGAATGCATTACCCGTAACAGGAACAATAACAGGTCCTTCTCCAGTTTGTGGAAATGCAGCCAATACTATTTATTATGTAAACAACACAATAGGTGACACCTATAACTGGACTATCCCTATAGGTGCAACTATTATAGCAGGGCAAGGAACAGATTCAATTAGGGTAGATTGGACAGGCAGCGCAGGTGGAAATATAAATGTTGTTGAAACAAATGCTTGCGGACATGGAGCTGCAGTTACTTTACCTGTAACAGTTAACGCTGCCCCTACGGTACAAATTTCAGCAAATCAGAATCAAGGTTGTAGTCCTTTACAAGTAAAGTTTACTGATAATACAGTACTTGGTGCCGGAGTAACGATAACTTCATGGTCGTGGTTATTTGGCGATGGAAATATATCTTCGATTAAAAACCCTACCAATGTTTATTATAACCCAGGAGGATATAATGTTTCACTTACCATTACAACAAACGCAGGTTGCACTTCTACCTTTTCAAACATTAATTATATAAATGTGTATCCAAACCCGGTTGCAAATTTTACAACTACCGAATCTGCCATTTACATTAGCGACCCCGTTGTACATTTTACAGATGAATCGACCGTAACGATTGCAACATGGAGTTGGAATTTTGGAGATACCAAAACATCTACTTTACAAAATCCAACTCATAGCTATAATGACGCGGGTTTGTTTGATGTAATGCTTGCGGTAACTAACCAATATGGATGTGTAGATACGGTTAGAAAAACAATTACCATAAAAGAAGAATTTGCTTTTTATGTGCCCAATGCTTTTACACCAAACGGAGATGGTAAGAACGAAACCTTTAATGGAGTTGGTACCGATATAGGCGATTATGAGATGCTTATTTTTGACCGTTGGGGGGAGCTTATTTATAAAACCAACGATTATAATCAGCCCTGGGATGGAAAGATGAAACACAAAGGCGATATACTTTTAGAAGATGTGTATGTATACAAAATTAGTGTGTCGGAACTGGACAATAAAAAACAACACACCTATCAAGGGCAAGTAACTTTAGTGAAGTAAAAAAATAAGAGATTGATTATCGGTTTACTATAAAAACCAATGAGGCTTGGTTAAATTTCGCCATTGTATCTTTTCAATTCACCATCTTTAATAAGCTACCTGCATTAGGTACCAATTAAAACTGAAAAAGCTACCGTAACTTTAAGTAAGAAATACTTGAAGCCATGGAAACTTTAGAATTGGTAAAAAAATCGAAACAAAAAAAACACGAAGAGCCTGAGTTAGCTGAGTTTAGTGTTTTTAGTTTATGTGTTGAAGTAGCGATGCTTATTTTTTCTTGTTTTATGGCTTACTTTTTAATTATGCGAGCTATTGGTTTACATGAAGTATTTATGTTAAGGTATCTTAACGCACTTTTTTTAATAGCGGGTATTTCAGTTGCCATATATTCTTATAAAACACACATGAAAGATGTTGTTAATTATAAAAAAGGGCTGCAAATGGGTACGTTTATTACATTGATGGCTGTTATACCATTTGCTGTTTTTATTTTTTTATACCTGAACATTGATGACGGTTTTTTAATTCTTGTAGAAAAAGATGTTCAGCTAAGAGAATTTGTTTCGCCTATAACGGTGGCTTGTTTTATTTGCTTAGAAGGAGTTTGTTCAGGCTCCATTATAACATTTATTGTAATGCAGTATTTTAAGAAAAATGAAAAGAAATTAAATTGATTGTAAAATAGAATAACAACATGTGTAAAAAACTAATTGACCTCTCAATTATAACTTAAAACTAATTGTTATGAATAGAATAAAAACAAATAAAATCTTAATTCCTTTAGATTTTTCGGATATCTCGCTAGAGGCAGTTAAACATGCTTGTTTGATTTTAAAATATACCGCAGGAGAAATTATTCTTTTACATGTGCACAAAAAAAGAGACGTATTGGATTTTATTGCGCCTGAAAACGAGGCAAGTGATGTTTTAGTTACAAATTTTGTGTCGAAAAAATTAGAGGAGTTAGCTGAAAAAATCAGAAAAGAAAACAACCTTATAGTATCAGCTAGAGTTTCTGTAGGCAACATTACTGGAGAAATTATGAAAATAGTTGAACAAGATGATATAAGTTTAATTATAATGGGAACTCGAGGTAGAGATACGGATAATAATAGGTTTATTGGAAGTAATGCATATAGAGTTATAACAAAATCAAAAATTCCTGTAATAGCTGTTCATTCAAGTTATGCTAAACCTGCTTATGAAAATATTTTAATTCCAATTGACACTTCAGAACACTCCAGGCAAAAGGTAGATTCTGCTATTTATTTGGCTAAAAAACTTAATTCGCAATTATCGGTTATCGGGCTTATTGGCAAAGGTGAAGAAACTTATACTTACAAAATGGAAGTTATTATGGGACAGATACAAAAATTGGCTAAAGATAAAAATGTAAACTGTGTAACTGAAATTCAAACATCGGTAAATAGAGCGGTATCGACTTTAACTTATTGTGAAACAATAAATGCTGATTTAATAATAATAATGACTGATCAACACGCTGAATTTTCGAGCATAATTTTAGGAACTTATGCTCATCAATTAATAAATGAATCAAAAGTGCCTGTACTTTGTATACCACCCGAAACCCACCCGGAAAACATACCGCCGGATAATTTAGGTGGCATGTGGTAATGTGTATGGCACTTAAGAGGCTTTGTTGTTTGTAAAAAATAAATTTAAAAAAGGTCTAGTACTAACCTATAAAAAATAGAAATCATGAAAGCAATACATTTTGACAAAAAAACCACAAAAGATTTGGAATCTGAAAATTCAGACTTATCTATTGCCAGTATATGTAATGGGGTTGGGGCCCTTACAAGTGCCTGTTTAATATGTTATTTTTTTATAATGAGTGCTTTTAAACTGCAAGAGGTTCTTGCACTCAGGGCTTTTAATTTTGTGTTTTTAGTAAGTGGCATACTGTTGGCTTTACGTTTATATGCTAAAGCCAAAGAGGAGGATAAAATTGAATATTTCGCCGGATTAAAAATAGGCGCCAGAGTTACTTTAACAGCTGTAATTACATTTGCAATTTTTATGGCTCTTTATCTTGTTTATGACGACCATCTAATGAATGTAATAAAAGAAACTACCGGTGTTGGAGACTATCTTAACCCTTTAACAGTAGCCGGCGCTCTTTGTATAGAAGGGCTTAGTTCAGGGTTTATAATTACTTTTATAGCTATGCAGTATTTTAAAAAAGAGTAATAAAGATACCCTTATGGGTTTCTTTATTATTTAATAGATAGTGAGGACTATTGTGGTTGACTTTTTTCTCTTATCTGATGGTGTATAAATTCACTTTTTCTCCAATAGTTAAAAACAGATTCGATTAACTCAAAATAATCAAGTGGTTTCACAAAATATCCGGCAACCTGTAAATTATAACAGTTAATTTTATCTTGTGGGTTTATAGAAGTTGTAAGTACAATAACGGGTATCCCCTTTAAAGAGGCGTCTTTTTTTACAATTGAAAGAAATTCGATACCATTCATTTTTGGCAAATTAAGGTCGAGAACTATAATGCATGGTTTATTATTTCCATTACGCAAATATTGAAGTGCATTTTCAGCAGTTTCGAGGATTATTAACTCAATTTCATTATTTACCCTCCCAAGCCCTTTTTTAAAGGTCAAAGCATTAATTTTATCGTCTTCTATTAATAATATCGAATCTAAACTCATGGCTTCTCAATCTGGGATTTCACTTATGGTCCAATAAAAATTAATGTCTTTTATTACATCTACAAACTGTTTATAATCAACAGGTTTCAACATATATCCGGCGACGCTTAAATTAAAGCTTTCGGTTTTATCTTTTTCTGCATTTGAAGTAGTAAGTACAACCACAGGCAGTTTTTTTAATAATGCATCATTTTTTAAAACCTTTAATAATTCTATCCCATTCATTTTTGGCATATTCAAATCAAGTAAAATAATGCAGGGCTTTTCGTAATTTAAATTTTTAAGATGGTCTAATGCTTCTAAGCCGTTGTAAACATGTACTAGCGTATTAGTAATTTTCAAATCTTTCAAAGCACGCATTACTGTCATAGCATCTATCTTATCATCTTCTACTAATAAAATGGGTCTGTTGTTTTTCATAAGTGTATTTATTTTGATGCTTTTTTTAGTGTAAAGAAAAACGTACAACCTTTACCCGTTTTAGATTCTATCCATATTTTGCCCCCAACATTATCAATTATTTTTTTAACTACTGATAAACCAATACCGGTACTATTCATTTCATCTTTTGTTTTTAATGTTTGAAATATTTGAAACACTTTTTCATGAAACTGATCTTCAATTCCCGGACCATTATCTTTTACATAAAACAGCCAATCATCTGCTTGCTCAACACATGCAATATTTATTTCTATTTCCTCTTTATCGTTATGTTTAACAGCATTACCAATTAAGTTAGAAAAAACCTGCATGATTGGATATTTTGCTACCTGTATTGTAGGTAAAGAATTATTTATTTGTATATGTACATGGGATGGAAATGCCGCCATTTCTATCACATCTTTAACCAAAATATTTAAATCAATCTTTTCTGTTTCTGTATCTACTCTTCCGGCTCTTGAATATATTAAAACACCATCAATTAATGATTCAAGCCTTAGTACCCTGTTTTTTAAAAGATCTAAATATTCTTTTCCAGTATCATCAAGTTTATCTTTATAGTCTTCAGTAAGCCAATCAGAAAGAGATGCAATGCCCCGTAAAGGAGTTTTTAAATCATGAGAGATTATATAAGCAAAACTCTCCAACTCTTTTATCATTCCCTCTAATCGTTTATTTTGTTGTTCAATTTTTCGATTTCGCTCATGTATAAATGATTCACCAATTACACACATAACATAATCTAATAAAACATTCATTCCATTACCAACGGCTGATATCCTATCGGATTCGCGGTCATATAAGCGTTTCATAATGGGTATATAGTATCTTCTTACCATGCCCACTACTTCATACCAAGCTTTGAAATCAAGTCCCATGTGGGCATACTGCACACCCTGCATCATTAAATGCTTAATATAACGCTCCCAACTGTTTTCAAAAATTGCTGCCCGTAAAAGCTCATCAGATTCTTTATTGCTAGCTTCTCTTACTTCTAGCGGGATATTTTTTATAAGTGGACCAAAGATTGGATGGTTTTCAAATTCTTTTAAAGATTTTTCCTGAATTTCTTTTTCATATTCTTTTGAAAAAGCATAATAAAGCTTAACGTCTTCTTTTTCTTTATCAGAAAATGTAGGTAACATATGCTTAAAATCAAAGCTCTGAAACATAATAATTAAACTTTAATGCTATTTAAAGTTACGAAAAATTGCTAAGAAATTCTATCAATAATTTTGTTTAACAAAATAAAATCTTGTAAAAAATAGTTAATTGATAAGGGTTTCTAGGATTGAAGTTTTATTTTCACTAAATTAGTATATCTCTATGAACTAAACATCTAAAACAGAAATCATGGAAACAACATTAGAATCACCTATTAAAATTTTATATGTTGAGGATGATGTTATAGATCAGAAAGCTTTTCAGCGACACATTAAGAATGGCGATTTTAATCTACAATACGAATTAGCTTCGTCAGTAAAAGATGCTAAAGAACTATTGTCGAGCAACGAGTATGATGTTGTTGTTACTGATTATCTTTTAAAAAATGAAACAGGATTCTCTATCATAGATATGGCTAAGGATATACCTGTTATTTTTATTACCGGGCAAGGAGACCAATCTGTTGCTGTTAAGGCTATGAAAAAAGGGGCATTTGATTATATAATTAAAGAATCTTCGGGACATTATTTAGAATTGCTTACGTCCACTATCGAAAAAGCTTTCTCGTATAACAACACCCATAAAAAATTAGAAGAAGCTGAACAGGAAATAAAAAAATTATTGTGGACTCTTGGGCAAATTAATAACTCAATTACTATACTTGATAAAGAAGGAAAGATTGAGTGGGTTAATAAGGGTTTTGAAAATTTGTTTGGTCATTCGTTAGAGGAAGTTAAAAATAAAAATGCGTGTGAATTAAGAAGAAAAGACATTAGCAGGAATAAATTAGAGAATTTTTTCGCAAGAGCATTTAAATATAAAAAAATATTGACTTGCGAATCGCAAATAATAAACAATAAAAAAGGCAAATGCTGGATATATACTACTATGACACCTGTAAAAGATGAAACGGGAAACCTGGTTGGGGTTATTATAGTTGACACTGATATAAGTGAAAAAAAGAAAATAGAACAAGAACTTATTAAGGCAAAAGAGAAAGCTGAAGATGCTGCTATTGCTAAGCAACAGTTTTTGGCAAATATGAGTCACGAAATTCGTACGCCTATTAATGGCATTATGGGCATGATGCACATACTTGAAAATGTTGAACATGCTGATACAAGAAAAAAATACTTGCAACTTGTAAATTATGCTTCTAATAATCTTTTAAATATTATAAATGATATATTGGATATGTCTAAACTTGAGTTTGGTAAAATGATTATTGAAAAAATTGATTTTAATGTATCTGAACTGGTTTTAGGCATTGCAAAATCTATGCAGTATCAGGCTGAAGAAAAAGGGCTCCAATTAAATTACTACATTGATGATGAGATACCAACTCACTTATATGGCGACCCATCAAAATTAAATCAAATACTGATAAATTTGGTAGGTAATTCAATTAAATTTACCCCAAAAGGCAGCATTACTATTTCACTAAAAACAATTTCGAAGTCAGAAAATTCGGTACAATTGTTATTTACCGTATCTGATACCGGTATAGGCATTCCTAAAGAATATCAATCGCACATATTTGAATATTTTCACCAAGTTAATTCAAACACAACTCGCCAATATGGCGGTACAGGCCTTGGGCTTGCTATAGTAAAACGTTTAGCTGAAATACAAGGAGGTAAAGCGTGGTTTAAAAGTGAAGAGAATAAAGGCTCGGAATTTTATGTGCAAATGGAGTTTGGAATTGCAGTCCCAAATAAAAAAGATGACACTCTGAAAAGGGTTAATTTAGAAGGTCAGTTTTTAAAAGGGAAAAAAATTTTGTTGGTTGAAGATGAAACTCTAAATCAAATGGTGGCTAAATATTTACTTGAAAATGAACTTGGAGCACAGGTTGAAATTGCTTCGAATGGTGAAATAGCCATTGGGATATTAGAAAAAACGGTTTTTGATTTAATAATTATGGATATACAAATGCCAAAGATGAATGGATACGATACGGCTCATTATATACGAACTAAATTACCTGCCCCGCAAAACAAAACCCTTATTTTGGCCATGACTGCGCATGCTTTTAAAGATGAGGAAATAAAGTGTAAAGAAGCCGGTATGAACGATTTTATATCTAAGCCAATTAAAATTGATGAATTAAAACAAAAGTTGCAATTTCTTTTAATCTAATGAGTGTTATAAATGTACTTAAGTATAAACCAAAAAAAATAGTATGCATCTTAAATGTGCGATTATAGATGATGATTCTTTATTTACCCAAATAATAGAGCATTATTTATCGAGTGTTGATATGATACATGTAGATGGAATTTATCATGACCCTACTGAGGCATTAAATAAAATTAATTTTAACGAAATTGATTTTTTATTTCTGGATATGGAAATGCCAGGCATGAGTGGGATTTCGTTTCTTAATAGTTTAACAGTTGTGCCACCTATTGTAGTTGTTTCGGGTAAAAAATCATATGGAGTGGATGCTTTTGAGTATAATGCCATTGATTATTTACATAAACCAATTTCAAATGCCCGATTTTTAAAAGCAGTAAGTAAAATAAAAATGTTTTTTGAAAAGACTAAAGCGCCTGAAACCTCTTTAGAGCAAAATATTTTTATTAAACATGAGGGCATTCATATACGATTAGCTGTTAATGATATAAATATTATTAGAGCAAATGATAATGATATAACAGTGGTTGCCAATGGAAAATCGTATAAAACGCATTTACGGCTAAAAGATATTTATGAGCTGCTTCCTCAAACAGAATTTATGCAAGTACATAGGTCTTTTATTGTGCAACTATCAAAAATTGATAAAGTAGATGGAGAGGTAATTGAAATTAACGGGAGAACAATTCCGGTGAGCAGAACCTATTTGAGCAAACTATATGAACGCTTAAGAATAAAATAAATTACTTAATTTTATTAAATATGAATATTCAGGAACTTAAAGGCTATTTAAATTGTGACGATGCTTTTTTAATAAGCATTATGCAGAAATTTATTGACGAAGTAATTGACATTACTGCTACTATAAAAACTGCTACAAATAATAAAGACTGGGGAATAGTAAAAACAAACGCTCATAAAATGCTAAGCTCGGTTAGAATTTTTGAGATGAAGGAGATTATTGTAGTTTTAGAAAAACTTGAAATTGAGGCAGGAGGAAGGCAGGATGAAGGGTTAATTAAAAAAGACGTTGAAAAGCTTTTTGTGTTAGTTGAGAAAATTATTTTAGATATGGAGGCTGGTTTAGAAGAGATTAAAGCAGTGAAATAATTTAGATTATTATTTACTTTAAAATATCAGGGTTTAAAAAATTAAACACGTAATGGTCATTTGCGTGTTGTTGCAATACATTTAACCTTCCATTTGGTTTAAGTTGTTTTAAATCGTATAAATCAGTTCGTCTATCTAGTAAATTATGAACGCTTCCGTGCGAGCGAAGTTTTTTCAGCAAATCAAGTTCTACATCAACAACTAAAACCGTTTCTGTATTTGGTGTTGCTTCGGCTTTTATGCCATTGGTAGGAAAAGCAAAATCTGCAGGTGTAAAAACGGCTGATTGCGCATATTGTATATCCATGTTATGAACCTTTGGTAAATTACCAATGCCACCTGCAATGGCTACAAAGCACTCATTTTCTATAGCTCTTGCCATGGCACAAGCCTTAACACGAGTGAAAGCATTTTGTGTATCGGTTAAAAAAGGAACAAAAAGTATCTCCATTCCTTGTAGAGCCAATAACCTTGACAATTCAGGGAACTCTACATCATAGCATATCAATATTCCTATTTTGCCCACATCGGTATCAAAAACTTTTAGTTTGTTGCCACCTACTATGCCCCATGCATCTACCTCGGTTGGGGTAACATGTATTTTACAGTATCTTTCAATAGAGCCATCTCTGCGGCACAAATAACCCACGTTGTATAATTGCCCACCTTTTATAAAAGGCATGCTACCTGTAATAATATTTACGTTATAGGCAATGGCAAAATCTATAAATTTATCTCTAAGCGGCTCGGTAAAATTAGCTAAATTACGTATAGCTTCTGCTTCGGTTTGATGATTGAAATCTGCCATTAAAGGTGCCATAAATAATTCGGGGAACAAAACAAAATCCGAATTGTAACCGGCAACCGTATCCACAAAAAATTCAATTTGCTCGCATAATGAATCAAAATTCGGAAAAGAACGCATGCCCCATTGTACCAAACCAAGCCTAGCCGTACTTTTGTGCTGATTTAATGATTTTGTTGGCTTTGCATATAATACATTGTTCCATTCCATTAAAGTAGCGTGCGTTTTAGACTCTTGATCATCAGGCATATAGTTGGTTAGTATTTTTTTTACATGAAACTCGTTGGCAAGCTGAAAGGAAAGAACCTGATCATGAATTTCTCTCAGTTTTACTTTTTGTATATATTCTTTTGGAGTCAGCTCGGTAGCGTGTTCTGTATAATTTGGAATTCTTCCACCAAATAAAATGGCTTTAAGGTTAAATTTTTCACAAAGTACTTTTCTGGCATCGTATAAACGACGAGCAAGCCTTAATCCTCTATAATCAGGATGTACAAACACTTCTATACCATATAGTACATCGCCTGATGAAGTATGCGTTTTAAACGTGTAATTACCTGTTATTTGCTGATATGTATGATCATCTCCATAAGCATCATAGTTTACAATAATTGAAAGAGCAACCCCTACTACTTTATCATTAACTAAAACAACTATTTGCCCTTCAGGAAAAATTTCAAGCAATCTTTTTATGTCATCTTCTGTCCATGCCGAGCCGTGCCAGTTTTTATAAGCTTCAGTCATTGAAGAACTTAATCCTAAATAGTCGTCTAACTTTAGATTACGGACTTCTATTTTTTTTACATCAACGGCTAACTTTGTAGCTGTGTGATTTTTTTTGAAGGTTTTACTACCGGTACGCATAATTTAACGTGTTTAGTTTGTATTCAAAATCTATCTATATAAATTTATGCAATTATGCAGGCAATTAAAACCCCATAGGGGCAGTAGCATAACTTTAATGGGTGAGTTGTGGTTAATGTTTGGCGAATTGGTTTAAAAAAAGAAATATTATTCGGTAGTATATTTTTTTGTACTTTAGTGTATTATGGTTATTAATTAACCAAGGAAAGGCATATGAAAAAAAGCCTCTTATTCAGGTGGTTTAAAAATATTTCTATTGCAAAGAAACTTTACTTTACAGTAGGTGTGATGGCTTTGCTTATTGGAATTGAATTATTCACTCTTTTCTTCTCTATTCATACACTTTCATCAGTAAGAGCTTATGTAGAAGGTGAAGGTCTTTGGTCTAAAGCGCAAAAAGATGCCTCATATCATTTATTAAAATATGGTGTTTGGCATGATGAAAAAGATTATGAAAAATTTAAAGAGTTTATGAAGGTTCCGTTAGGTGATAGCAAAACACGGAAAGAGCTGATGAAGCAAAACCCTAATTTGCAAATAGCACGGCAAGGTTTTATTGAAGGTAGAAATCACCCTGATGATGTAAATGGTATGATAAAACTTTTTAGACGATTTAATAGTGTATCTTTTATAAGCAGGGCTATTTATTATTGGAGCGAAGCTGAACCGGTTGCAATGCAGCTTATTCCTATTGGAGATAGTTTGCATAATGAAATAAACAAAGCTTCTCCTTCTCCGGAAAAAATAAATGGACTCTTGCAAAAAATAAATCCTATTACTGAAAAAATTACTGTATTAGAAGATGGTTTTTCTTTCTCTTTAGCAGAGGGTGCGCGTTGGCTCGAAAATATAATTTTAAAATTATTGTTTATAATTGCACTTACGGTTGAAGTATCGGGGTTATTGCTTACAATATCTATTAGCAGAAGTATACAAAAGGGACTTTCGGAAATAATTTCTGCTACTAACTCTTTTGCAAAAGGAAACCTTACAGCACGCGCAAAAGTTTTTTCGTTGGATGAAATAGGCACGCTGGCTTATTCATTTAATAAAATGTCGGAAAAACTTGAAAGAAGTATTTTGGAATTAGAGCAAGCTCAAAATAAATTTAAAGGTCTACTGGAGTCTGCACCAGATGCCATTATAATTATGGATAATGAAGGCATTATAAAACTTGTAAACGCTCAGGCCGAAAAATTATTTGAATATAATAGGAATGACTTATTATCTCAACCAATAAGTTTGCTGGTAGTAGATAACAGTAAAAATTTGAATACTGAACCAGAAAAACTTTTTTTTAAATTATCGCAAATGCAACGATTGATATTGGATGTGCATGGACGTAAAAAAAACGGACATGAATTTCCAATAGAAATTAATTTTAACCCCTTGCAAACTGAAGATGGATTGTTGGTCTCGGTTGCTATACGCGATATTTCTGATAGAAAATATCTTAAAGAGTTAGAAAGAAAAAATATTGAATTGGAACAATTTGTATATATTGCTTCGCACGATTTGCAAGAACCTTTAAATACCATAACCAGTTTTATTTCGCTGATAGAAGAAGAGCATAAAGATAAACTGGATAAAGAGGGTAGTGCTTATATTGATTATATACGAGAATCGGCTAATAGAATGACCATGCTAATTACGGATATTTTGGAATATTCGAGAATTGGAAGAAAAAGCAAGTTTGAAGTAGTTGATTGTAATGAAATTGTAAGGCAGGTTATATTAGATATGAATGCAACCTTAACCGAAACAAACGCTAAAATAACATACGATAAACTACCTGTTATTAAAGGCTATCCTATTGAAATAAGGTTGCTTTTTCAAAACTTGATTAGTAATGCTGTTAAGTTTCAGAAAAAAAACATCTCGCCCAATATAAAAATACTTGCTTGCGAAGAAAATGAATATTGGCATTTTACGGTAGAAGATAATGGCATAGGCATTGATGAAAAACATCAGGATAAAATTTTTGTCATATTTCAACGTTTGCATAATGTTAGAAAATATGATGGAACGGGTATAGGGCTTGCTCATTGCAAAAAAATTATTGAACTTCACCATGGCAAAATTTGGGTAGAATCTGTTATGGATGTTGGAAGCAAGTTTCATTTTACTTTACCAAAAATGGAAAAAAACTCATGAAGAAAAAACTAAGTTGCATCTTGCTCATTGAGGATAATGAGTTTACAAACATATTTAACCAAAAACTTATTAAGAATTTGGACATTACCGAACAGATATGTGTTACAGAAAGTGGTAAAGAAGGATTAGACTTTTTAATTAGTAAAGGTAGGTTTGAAGGCAATGGAGTAAGCTGTCCGAATCCGGATATTATTTTTTTGGATATTAATATGCCTGGAATGAATGGATGGGAGTTTATAGAAGAGTTTAAGGAAATAAAGAAGAATAAACCAATATCCTCTAAAATTGTTATGCTAACTACCTCTCCAAACCCTGATGACGAACAAAAAGCAAAATTAATTGCAGAAATTATTGCGTTTAAAAGAAAACCATTAACAAAAGTTATTATTAACGAAATAATTACCGAGCATTTTCCTGATTTTGCATAATACGCAACTACTAGTGACATAACACTTTTTTATTTGTAATTTTATTTCACCTTGTTTATGTGAATTTCATTTTTTTGATTGTTTCGTGATTCGTTTTTTTATCATTTTGAGAATTTTTTCTCAAAATGATAAAAACTATACTCGTTTTTTACCCCATTTATTTTGAGCTAAAGAATAACTACCTGCTAAATAGCTAATTACAAAAACAATTACAGTTACTTAATAATTGGCATAATATTGGAAAACTAGTTGATGTAATTAATAGTTTTTAAGCGTAAAACCATGAACATAGTAGCAAACATAATAAACCAAGATAGTCCGTACAAGGTGTGTAAGTTGTTTCAAAATCGTGTTAGGCATTTATCTAATTACTTAGTGAAGACTATTGGAGTTAATAACGTTGAAAAAAAGCACCATTTAAGTAAAAAAATAAAAGAAGGTAAAAGACTAGGTAAAAAAATGAAAGCCGCTGTATATAATCATATGCTTCGTAAAATGAAAATTAAACTAAATACTAAAAACCTGAGTTATGAAAACGCAACATCAACTTAAAACATTAGCACCGAAAGAAACCCTATTTGGCGCTGAAAAAACTGCAAGGCAATTAAAAAGCAATGCTGATGTTATGACATTTGATGAAGAGATTGGCTTTGATACTCATTGGAGTTACTCCTATATTATGGATTATATTTGGGCGCATGAAAAAGTGAAAAAACGAAAAGCATAATTACTTGATTTTTTTTAGTGTAGTAGAAAATAGTGTTTAATGTTTAAAAAAAAGAGTTATGAAAACGCAAAATCATTTTAAAATTGTTGTGCTAGAGGATAGTGAATTTTATAATAATATTATTTCAAAAAAATTGCAGAGCTATATAAAACCTATTTCTTTAGATAAAGATTATAGTTTTGAAATTCAGTCGTATACCAACTTAAATGATTGTTTATATAACCTTCATGCCGATACAGATATAGCTTTTGTTGATTTTTATTTAGGTGATAGTAAAAATGCTTTATATGTCTTAAAAAAAATAAAGCAAAAATGCCTGAATTGTAAAGTAGTTATTATATCCCAATCGAAAAACACAATGACTGAATTACAAACTATTAATGAGGGTGCGGTTGAATTTATAAGTAAAGATAATGATGCACTTATGCGCAGCTGTTATATCGCAGAAGACATTATTAATGAACGCCTTAACGCAGCCCGTGCATAAATGTTTTTTTATGTGAAAAAGAAGGTTTGTTTTTGTTTTTTAGCTTTATGTAAAATAGTTTTTTTGTACCTTAGTACTATGTATGAATGGAAAACCATTTACCATATATATTGTTGAGGATAACGAGTGGTTTAACCAACTGCTAGTTCATAATCTCTCTTTAAACCCCGACTATCAAGTAAAAGGTTTTTATACTGCTAAAGATTTTTTAAAACATCTTGATGACTTGCCTGATGTGGTAACACTTGACTATAGATTACCGGACATGGATGGTGCCGAGGTGCTTTCAAAAATAAAGGCACATAATCCGGCTATTGAAGTACTTGTAATATCGGCGCAAGATAATATTGAAACTGCTGTTGAGTTACTTAAACATGGTGCCAGCGATTATATTGTAAAAGAAAAAGACATACGCGAACGCTTATTAAGGGTAATAAATAATATACATAAAAACTTTTACCTTAAGAATAGAATTTTATATCTGGAAAAAGAGGTTCAAAAAAAATATAATTTTCAAAATTTTATTGTTGGTAACAGCCCTGCTATTTTAAAAACTGTTGAGTTAATAGAAAAAGCTATTTCAACCAATATAACAATAACTATTACAGGTGAAACCGGAACTGGAAAAGAAGTAGTAGCTAAAGCCATTCATTATAATTCTTCTCGAAAAAATAAACCATTTGTTCCTGTTAATGTGGCTTCTATACCGGCTGAATTGATAGAAAGCGAATTATTTGGCCACGAAAAGGGCTCGTTTACTGGAGCTTTAGCACGTCGTATTGGTAAATTTGAAGAAGCAAATGGAGGCACTCTTTTTCTGGACGAAATTGGTGAAATGGATATTTCAATACAGGCAAAATTGTTACGTGCTTTGCAAGAAAAAGAAATTATGCGCATAGGAAGTAATGCGCCTGTTAAGGTAGATTGCCGCATAATTGTAGCTACACACCGTAACCTTAAAAATGAAATAAAAGAAGGTAAGTTTCGCGAAGACCTTTATTATAGATTATTTGGTCTTCCTATAGAATTACCCCCTTTAAGAGCAAGAGGAAATGACATTTTATTACTTGCCAAATACTTTGCTAAGAATTTTTGTGAAGAAAATGCTTTAAAAGAAAAAACGCTTACGCATGATGCTCAAAAAAAACTACTTGCTTATAATTTTCCGGGAAATGTGCGAGAATTAAAATCTGTTATAGAACTTGCTATTGTAATGAGCTCTAACAATGAAATTGATGCCAACCATATAAACTTAACTTCATCTGAGATAATAACTGAAATTACAAACGAAGAACTTACCCTAGAAGAATATAACTTACGTATTTTGAATATTTACCTTAAAAAGTACGACGATGATATAAAATTAGTGGCAGAAAAACTCAATATCAGTCAATCGACTATTTATCGTATGCTTAAAAAGTAATAATTATTTAAAGTTAATGATTATACTGATGCCTATGCCCGTAATGTTTAGGATGATAATGCCTATGTTTTGTTGGATGCGAAATTGTGTCTTCTTCTCTTTTCTCTTTAGCATCTTCACGCAACTTTAGCATAATAAGTATAATAAAACCTGTTAAAAAAAACAGTCCACTCAATATAAAAATTATACTATGAGTAGGTGCTATGTCTTCTTCTAACTGAATTTGCTGTGCAGACATACTTTGAGATGAAAATAGTGCAAGTATTATTAAAGCACTCAAAGTTTTTTTTGAAAATGTTTGTGTTTTCATAACTTATAATTTTTAAGGTTAAGCGTTTTTTATTTAATGAATGGCCAAAATTGGTATATGAAGATGAAAAGCAAGTTCGTTAGTAACATTTTCTTTAAACAAAGTGTGTAAAATGTTGTGTTTTTTTGGATTGATGATAAGAAGATCTGTTGATGCGGATTCTAAATAATCTTCTATGCCTTTACTAACTTTGTTTTCAGAAACGTAAACAATTTTATGTTTAACGGTCTCAAGTTTTTTTTCAATATATACACTTGTTCTAGCTTTTTCGTAACTAGTTTCTTCTTCAAGCCCTTCTACATTAACAACTTCTAATTCAGCTTCAAAAATTTTACAGAAAGATTTTACAACGTTTATAAGTGGGATTTGCCCTGTTCTTTCCATATCGCAAGCAAAAGAAATGTGGTGTATTGGTTTATATTTTACTTTTTCGGGGATAATGAAAGTAGGAATTTCAATGTTTCGGGCAACTTTAACGGCTGAACTTCCAATGAGGTGTTCTTTTATTATTCCCGCCTCACCGGTAATTCCCATTACTATTAAATCTGCATCGTGCTTTTTGGCGGCAAAACTGATAACATCGTAAGTTGAGCCCATTTCTGCTTCACATTCAATATCAATATTCTTTTCGCTTTGTAAAAGCAATTCGTTTTTAAGAGTTTCCAGATTTTTTGAAGTCACATTTTGTAATGGCATTACAATATCTAAGGGAAACATAGTATCGGTATTGGCTATTGGTGCTGTAAAGGCATTAACCAAAATTATTTTTGCATTCAAAAAATCAGCGAGTTTTACCGCATATTCCGCAGCGTTTTTAGCTGCCGGAGAAAAATCTGTGGGGACAAGAATTGTTTCCATAACTGTTTTTTTTAAATTACCCCGATATTTAATGGAATCGGAGTTACCATTTATTGATAAAACAATATTTGTTCTACTACAAAGGTAAAACCACTTTATAACACTTGTTTTGCCGGTTTGGGTAGTTGAATGTTTTAACTGGTGAGTTGTATAATATGGCAGGTAAGTGTTTTACTTAGTTTGGGAATTTTCGGTGTTCGTTGCATTTTTTGGTGCAATTACGAAAATATGCTTAACATTAGCTCACACAAACATGACAGGCATCCTGATTATCGATACCGCTTTTTAGCACTTGCTTTTGTTTTGAGCCATAACGGAAAATAGTAACACCTTTTGCTTTTTGTTTCCAGGCAAACATATAAGCATTATCTATATCCTTTATAGTTGCTTCTGTTGGCATGTTAATGGTTTTTGAAACCGCATTATCGGTATATTTTTGAAACGCTACCTGATGTTGTATATGCCATTTAGGCTCAATCTCCAGCGATGTTTTAAATAAGTTTTTTACTTCAGCAGGTAAATCGGTTTCGGCCAATGTTCCTGTTTTTGCAACTTGCTTTATTAAGGCTTCTGAATACAAATTATTTTGTTGCAGATACTGAACAAAAATAGGATTAATGTCATCCATTGTTTCGTTGTTCAACACATTCTCTCTATGAAAAGCCAAAGCAAATAAAGGCTCTATAGATGAGCTTGTACCTGCAATGATAGAAATAGTGCCCGTAGGTGCAATGCTGGTGCGAGTAGCATTACGAATGGGTGTATGCGGATGATATACACTTTTATCCCAATTTTTAAAAACACCGCGTTGTTTAGCTAAATCAATAGAAGCTTCTTTACTTTTTTCGTTTATAAATTTCATTAGCTGTTCGGCTAATTGCAAGGCTTTATCACTATCGTAAGCAATGTGCATTTTTATCAGTAACTCAGCCCAGCCCATAATGCCCAAACCAATTTTTCGGTTACCGGTTACCAAGGCTTTTATTTCTGGGATGATGTAATTATTCATTTCAATTACATTATCTAAAAAACGAATAGAAAAAATAATGCTTTCCTCCAATTTTTTCCAATCAACTTGTTTGCTTTCGGTGATAAAGAATTGAGAAACATTAATAGAACCTAAATTGCACGCCTCATACGAAAGTAAAGGAACCTCACCACAAGGGTTTGTACAATTAATTTCGCCAAGGGCAGGGGTGGGGTTTGTTTTATTTACCGTGTCTAAAAATACCAAACCGGGGTCGCCACTACTCCAGGCATTTTCTACAATTTTGTTCCATAAGCTGCGTGCTTTAATTTCTTTTACAAGCTTACCGATACCTGGGTGTTTTAGTTGCCACATAGCATCTTGTTCTACCGCAATCATAAAAGTATCATAAATGCCTACCGAAATATTAAAGTTTGATAGTACGCCTTCTTCTCGTTTTACTGAAATAAATTCTTCTATATCCGGATGATCGATATTTATAATGCCCATGTTGGCACCGCGCCTTTTACCACCCTGCTTAATGTTTTGCGTAGCGGCATCAAATATTTTAATAAAAGAAACAGGACCCGATGCATTGCCAGAACTGGAAGAAATAAAATCTCCATCGGGGCGAAGAGCCGAGAAGTTAAATCCGGTGCCACCACCGCTTTGTTGTATAAGTGCTGTGTTTTTAAGTGTAGTAAAAATAGATTCTATACTATCTTCAATCGGTAACACAAAGCAGGCGCTAAGTTGCCCTAGGGGCATGCCTGCATTCATAAGGGTAGGCGAGTTGGGCATAAACTTTAACTCGCACATAAGTGCATAAAATTTTTCTTCCCATGCTTTTGCATCGGCTGCGCTGCCATAAGTTAGTTCGCCTTTGGCAATGTGGTTTGCCACACGCCTGAAAAGTTCATCAGGACTTTCAACTATATCCCCTTCTGCATTTTTAAGCAAATAGCGGCTGTTAAGTACTTTAATGGCGTTATTGGATAGGTTAGATTTCATACTACTAAAGATACAAAATACAAACGATGAATAAAAATTATACCTGCTGTTTGTTTTTATTTTACTAATAAAATATGTGCTTAATTGTAGACGCGTTCATTAACGATTTTATTAATTTTATATCTCTTGTACAGGCCAGTTTCAATTTTTTGATAGACTCTTTATATAATGGGTTTTGTTTTTTTTGTAAAAGGTCAATCAGCACGGTTTTATCATGCCAGTTGCCAATAGCATCTTGTAGTTTATTGAAAGTTTCTATTTTTTGTAGATTATTTTCCGCGTTTGTAATTTGAGATAAATAAATTAGTTCTTTAACCTGTTTTCTAATTGGGTGCAATTTATCCTGATTAAATTTTTGGAACAATTTTTCACATAATTGGCGTTCGATTTTCGAAATGTATTTTCTTAAATGGGTGGTGTTTGTATGGGTAAAGTACCTTTCAAATTTTTTATGAATTTGCTTTGTGGTTTTTATGTATTGCGTGGTTTTTTTGTGAAATTTTGCTATAACTTTTTTCTGCCCTTTTGTTTTCAGAATAATAGCTTTTTCAAATCTTTCCAGCTTATAATCTTTAAATAATTGATGTAACACATCAGATTCTCTTATTATCCCCGCTTTTTTAAAAAGTTGCTTTAAGGGTTTATAAACTGTAGCTGCGTTAAACTGTTTTGAACCGGATGCTAAAAAATTAAACAGGGTTTTTATTTTTTTTAACTCAACACGAATCTCATGCAATTGCTCGGGTTTGGTATATTGCTTGTATTTTTTTAAACCTGTGTTTAAACAAGTAAATCTTTTGTTGCCGTATTTAATTAATTTTCTCATTTAAAATTAAAGGCGAAGAAAAAACTCCGCCTTTAAAAAACATTTGCCTTATAGGGTAAATGCTAAATTTTTAACTCATTTGTGCTTTTAAATCTTTTTTAAATTCTTCGGCTTTGTGTTTGCTTTTTTCGCAAAGCTCAGCTGTTTGGTTTTTTATATCCCCAATTCTTTCGGTAAGACTTTCCAGCAAGTCGTCAAACTTGTCTTTTATATCATCTACCGTATCTTCACCTTTTCTTACAATTTTTTTTCTGGTTTCCCAACCTTTATCAGGTGCAAATAACACCCCTAATAATGCACCAACGGCTACGCCTGCCAGTACACCTACAACTAATTTTTTTGTGTCCATGATTTTGTGTTTTTTAATTCAGATTATTTATATAACAATGATATTTAACTTATAGGTGAATTTCTATGCCAGTAGTCATCTAAATGAATGACATTAATCACTTTTTATCAATTTAATTCTGTTTCATAAATATTTAATGCTTAGGCTTTAGTGAATAATAGATTAGAAACAGCTGGTTTAATAAACCTTGATAGCTATTTTGTTAATAATACAGGTGTATATAATTGAGTTATTTGCTACGGGGTAAAGCCCAGCTACTTATATAAGTCAAAGCTATAGTTGTAGGCATTAAAATTATGCTCGGGATAAAAGTTAAAAATTTACAATAAAAATACATTCGGTTTTTTCATAAAAGTTAAATAAGCCTTAATTAACAATAAATTAAGATTGGATAATTTATTTTTGCCCACAATTAAGAGCAAAATAATGTTGCATGATAGTTATATTTTTGAAGAACGTTTAGCTGTTGATTTATATACAACTGAAAGCATTCGTAACTTTAATAAAGAGTTAACCGACAACCTTTTTAAGAATATTGAAAAGCTTGAAGGTGAATTATTAAGTTTAACCGATTTGTTGACTGCCAATGGAGATTTATTGAAAGGCAGTAATTAAAAAATTGATGCCCATTAAAGAACTGCTGTAAAACTAAAGTAACTAAACTTTAAATTTTGCAACAGTTCTGTTTATGAGTGGTAAAACAAAAAAACAAAAACCAGGAAATCAAAAATCTCACAGCAAATATGCTAAATTATTTAGTTATATATTGCTAAATATATTAGCAATTTTTAGAATAAATGTAAACATGCTCATTTTGAACTAGATAGTTTTGAATTATTTTATAAAAAACTGTAATAGCCATACTCAAGAGTTAAAAAAGGATTGGTTTTGATGGTTGTTTACGCTACAAATAGCCGTTTAATCGTTAAAACCGACCGTTAAAAAACTTTGAACACATTTTTTAGGGATGTCACGCAACCTTTTTACTTGTTTTTCGTCTAAGTATATAGAAAGCAAGCTTGTAAAAAACAACAATTAACTACTGAACCCCTAAAAATAAAAATCATGAAAACACAACATTTTTCAACAAAAGCAGTTGGCGTAATGTTTTTAATGGCATTATTATATAGTCAACAGACACTGGCAGCCGTGCAAAATAATTTTGCCGCCGAATCGCATTCAGATAATATAGCCATTGTAATGTGTGTAATCCTGTTTATTATTGGTTTTTCAGTGCTTATAGCACTTAAAATGCACGATGATAAAAAGCATACAAACAAAAAAGGCGCACATTACAATTAAGTTAAAGGATTTAAACGCTAATTGTCTTACTAAGACAATTAGCGTAGGTTAAATTGTATTTGCCATAACAAGTTTTGTATGTAATTTTAGCGCATGAGTTATAATGAATTACAAAACCACATGCAGCGTATTGCTGATGTAAATTATGCGGCAGCAACACTTGGTTGGGACCAAGAAACATATATGCCTCAAGGAGCGGCAGGTTTTAAGGCAAGTCAGTTATCAACCTTATCAGGTATTTCACATCAACTGTTTACAAGCGATAACACGGCACATCTTTTAAAAGGAGCGAAAAACGGCACTTTAAACGATATAGAAAAAAAAAATGTAGTCCAAATTGAAGAAGATTTTGAGCGACAAAAAAAATACTCTACCGAGTTTGTAGAAAACATGAGCAAAGCTGTAAGTGCAGCATTTAATGCCTGGCAACAAGCCCGTAAAGAAAATAACTTTAAAATTTTTGCTCCGTATTTAGAAAAACTAATTGCCATTAAAAAACAAGAGTGCGATTTGTTGGGTTATCAAGCCCATCCTTATAATGCGCTTTTAAACCTTCATGAAAAAAATGCTACGGTTGCCGATTTAGATGTTTTGTTTACTGATGTTCGCAAAGAGTTAGTTCCCTTTGTAAAACAAGTGCAACAAGCAAAACAGGTAGATAATAAATTCTTTTTTCAGCCATTTGACAGAGATGCACAATGGCATTTTGGTATAGAGTTGCTACAGCAAATGGGTTTTGATTTTAACCGAGGCAGACAAGATATATCATCTCACCCATTTACAACCTCGTTTAGTCAGAACGATGTTCGTGTAACCACACGCATAAACGAAAACGATTTTGCTGAAATGATTTGGAGCTGTATACACGAAAGTGGACATGCATTATACGAACAAGGTCTTCCGGCAGAACAATATGGCATGCCTTTAGGCGAAGCTATTTCATTAGGCATACACGAATCGCAATCGCGTATGTGGGAAAACAATGTAGGTCGTAGCCTAGCTTATTGGAAACATAATTTTAATGAAGCTAAAAAATATTTCCCAAAACAATTGCAAAACGTTTCTGCCGAAGATTTTTATAAAGGAACCAACAGGGTAGAGGCTTCTTTAATTCGTACCAATGCAGATGAGTTAACTTATCACTTTCATGTAATGATACGCTACGAAATTGAAAAGCAAATTTTTGAAGATAAATTAAAAGTAAGCGATTTATCTGATTATTGGAACGCTAAGTATAAAGAATATCTGGGCATTGATGTGCCAAGTGATGCGCAAGGAGTGTTGCAGGATGTACACTGGAGCCATGGTTCATTTGGTTATTTTCCAACCTATTCGTTAGGTAGTTTTTATGCGGCTCAGTTTTTTAACCAAGCACAAAAAGAAATTCCTAATTTGATAAACGAAATTGAAAGTGGAAAAACTGCTAACCTTTTAAATTGGTTACGCGAAAAAATACACGTGCATGGTAAATATTATACCGCGCAGGAATTATGCGTAAAAATTACCGGAGAAAAATTAAACTTTGCTTATTTTATGAATTACGCCAAAAATAAGTTTGGTACAATTTATGATTTAAAGTAATCTTGTAAAAACAAACAACCTATGAAAAAAAGAAGCCTAATTCTATCTATCCTGCTTTTTGTAGGATTTACTAATTTACAAGCACAAGAAAACACTGCAAAAGAATCAAAAAAAGAGACCATGCCTCAAAAAGAAAAATATGCTTTAGAAATTGCTTTTATTAGCATAGGTTCTGGTATCGATGGTGCTTCTTTTGATAAAATAAATACTTTTATTAAAAATCACCCCAAAAAACCAGTTGTTAAAACAGTACAAAAGGGACGTGAGGGAGAAAGAGTTATGTATCTTAAATTAGATGAACTATCTAAAAAAGAGAAGCACGAATTTATAAAAGAGGTTGAAAAACTGATAGTTAACAAAGATCTTGTTAAAATTCAAAGAAATTTTGAACTCGAAACGATTGTTTACATCACCCCACCAAACGCTATCTTTAGTTTTGGCATCATATACTACAAATTTGTCTTTTGGCGAACGCCCGGTAAATTCACCTGTATCAACAGCAAGAGCGCCTGTATCAGTAAGTACTCCTTCTCCACGTATAATAGTCTCCTCTACTAACTCAGCAGGGTGCAGGTTCCAGTATGCGGCTTCAACATTGCCTAAGCCTAATTGTGCTAA
>JABDCR010000032.1 GCA_013288015.1 Bacteroidota bacterium
TTCATTACGAACTAAGGATACTTTACGTTGATCGGCCAAATATTTAAAATCGCAGGCGGGATGAGTAATGGAATCTTTATCTAAATAAAATTTTATCTCCGCATTATCCGAAGTGATTTTATCGGTAGCCATAATAAAGTTACGCGCCGATACCTGTAAAAAGCGTTGGTTATTTCGTTTAATAATAACTTTTGCCGGATTATTTATGTCACCACTGCCTACAAATTGAGCGCCTCGCATAGAAAAACCACCATCGTAAAAAATATCTTTAATTACGCTTTTTATTTCTAAGCGTTTAGTATATGTGTCGAAACGAGGATAAGTACGTGTACCATTTTCACTGATAATTTTATCGCTTAGTTTACCCAGCTGCGGTTTATCAAAATACTGCGAATTATGAAACACAGCAGAATCGCTGGTATATGCCCCCGATTTACAATCTATATTATATTTTTTTACATCAGCATATACATCAGCATTTAACCCTGTACGTTTCCAGCTAACTATGCCACCCTTACCATAAAACCTACCTGATGTTGGGTAATAGGTGCCGCTCGTATTTTCTATATTTATAGAATCGTTACGTGAGTTACTGCCCGATAAGGTAACATTGCTAAAAACTAGTTTAGGGATGCTATCATAATCAAATTTATAATCGCCATTTGTGTACCACTGGCAACTATTTGTTTTATAAAACATTCCGCTTTCAAACACATTATCACTCATTTCTAAAAAAGAACCAAATGGTATCGGACTTTTAGTTTTAGTGATTATTTTATCTAACAAGGCTTGCCACTCGTTAAAAATAGAAGTGTTTTGCTTTGAATTAATAAAATTGGCAACAGCAATTAAATAGTTTGCAAAATATGGGTAAGGTTTTAATTTTTTATCAAGCATTTTATTACAGGTAGAATATACATAATCCTTATAAAAATTATTATAAGCGGGTGTTTTCCAAAATTTACCCAGGTTTTCTATAAAAGCGGCAGCATCTTCTTTGTTAGCAGAGTTATCCTGAAAATATTTATCAAGTTCTTTAATAAATTTAACCGAATCGGCAGAGAATGCTGTGATTTTTTGAGAAAAGGTTTGTAACGAAAAAAAAGAAATTACAATTATTAACCAGAAACGTTTTATCATGATAGGTAAAATTATGCGGGTCTAAATTAACATCAATTTGCTTTGTACTGATTATAGAATGTGTAATCTTTTAAAAAAGCTATAAACAAAAAAACCCGACTCAAAACGAATCGGGTTTAAATTGTGTTTAGCCGTTACTAACTAAAATAAAAAGCCAACATTTACTTGAATGCCGTTTGTTTTAAAGCTTTGTGAAGCATAAACAAAAGCGCTTTGGTTGTTAGAGTTTGTAGTAACGCCTGTTGCATTATATACCGATGTGGTTTTTACCGTTGATATAAAGGAGTTTACATAATTTACACTTAAAAAGATAGAGGTTGTGCCCGCCAAACGATATTCAGCACCTCCGCCAACATTTAAACCAACACGCACAGGGTTGCAATCTTTATAGATGCTTAAACCTTTGTTTGAACCGGACGTTGTTATTGGTACACCCGTAATCGTATAACCCACCAAATCATTCGTATTATCATCAGATTTAGCACTTGCTAACACACCTACATTTGCACCAAAATCAACAAAATATTTAAAGCCACTAATTTCTTTAGTTTTCATTTTTAATATTAGGGGTATAGTTACATAGGTTGTATGTATTTGGCGAGATGTTAAAAAATGAGCTGTAGTTGTGCCATTATTATATGCCGGATCAGAAGGGCTTGTGCCTTTAATTTCAACTAAAGCAGGCGTTTTATCTAAATAATAACCTGTGAAGTAGTTATTGGTGTTTGCATAACCTAAATTATTATCTACATATTTTATTTTACCTCCATCAAAATCTCCACCTACACCCGTTTGAAAAGAAACCACATTAGTAACCCTAAATTCCATATTTAAACCAAAACCCGCACCAAAAATAGCACCACCCTTCGAGTAGTTATTATTGGTTGGCATGCTATACCATGTTGGGGTAGCCCTGCCAAACACACCAAAACGTACCGATTTGCTATCATCTTGTGCCAATAAGGCTACTGATGTAAAACTAATTGCAATAAATGTGTAAAGTAATTTTTTCATGCTGATTATTTTTTGAATTTTGTAACGCAAAGATATAATTTTTAACAGATGAAGCAAGGTGCTCTATTAAGTACATTATTATTGTTTTTTTTAACTTTTTTTTACGCCTGCAATCCTAATAGATTGAAAGATGTAGATGTATCTACTATACAAATTACGCCCGTAAAAATTCTGCGATTAGACCAAGACATTTTTTCTACTAAACCTGATTCGTTTGAAACAGCTACCCAAAAAATGAAAATAAAATACGGAGGGTTTTATAACACCTTTATTTTTAATGTAATTAATCATGGTGAAGAACATGATTCGGTTTATAAAGCTCTTAAATTTTTTGTTCAAGACAAGGATATGAAAGATGTGTTTAACGAAACACAAAAAATATTTACGGATCAAGAAATTAGCGCCATTGAAAATCAATTAACTGATGGGTTTAAACATTTAAAATATCACCTTCCGCAAACTACTTTACCTAAACAATATGTAAGTTTTATTTCGGGTTTTAATTGCAATGTTTCCACAATGGATAGTACATTGGGTATAAGTTTAGATGCCTATTTAGGTCAGCAAAACAAGTTTTATCAAATGTTGCAGCTACCAAAATACAAAGTGCGTTTTATGACTACAGATTATGTTGTTAGTGATGCCGTTAGAGGGTGGCTTATACATTGTTACGATAAAAACGAACAACTGAACAACTTACTTAACCACATGATTTTTTACGGTAAACTATATTATGCTTTAGATGCCGCCTTGCCGGAAGTGGAAGATTCCATAAAAATACAATATTCAAACACGCAAATGCTTTACTGTAAAACCTTCAAAAAGAATTTGTGGGCTTATTTTACCGAGAAAAATCGTTTATACAATACTGATTTAAAAGAATTAGCTCCTTTTGTTTCCGATGGTCCTTTTACTTCTGAAATAAGTAAAGATTGTCCGCCACGCATTGCTGCCTATGTGGGTTGGCAAGTGGTTCGTTCTTATATGAATAAGAATCCAAAAGTAACCGTAGAGCAATTAATGAACACCGATGCGCAAATAATTTTATCAAAATCAAAATATAAACCATAGCATGAAACAAACCGAAATAACCTTTAAAGTAACTTTAGACGAAAACAATCTTCCTGTAAATATAGAGTGGCAAGCACCTGATGCAAACCAAGCCAGTAAATGCAAAAGTATGATGATTGCTTTGTGGGATGAAAAAGAAAATAACACTCTGCGAATTGATTTATGGACAAAAGATATGATGGTTGATGAAATGAAAAAGTTTTACATCCAAAATATTTTAACCCTAACTGATACTTTTCAAAAGGCAACAGCAGATGACGAAACGGCAGCCTTGGTAAAAGACTTTTTTAGCGAGGTTGGCAAAAGAATAGGTGTATTAGGATAAGTAGGTATACTTTAGAATACCGATTTACAAAAGGATATCGACACTTGTTGAATGATATGTTTGTGTAGGTTTGCTTCATAAAACAAACTCAATTAAAATTATGAAAAAGAATAAAATTATTTACTGGATAACAACCGGAATTATTGGTTTAATGATGCTGTTTAGCGCATCTATGTATTTTACAAGCCCCGAGGCAGCAGCCGGCTTTGCTCATTTTGGGTTTCCTGATTATTTTAGAATTGAACTTGGTTTAGCTAAAATAATAGGTGTATTAGTTTTGCTTATTCCTCAAATTCCAACACGCGTTAAAGAATGGGCTTATGCAGGCTTTGGCATTGTTTTTATATCAGCCTCAATAGCTCATTATAATAGCGGCGATCCTATGGCTAATGTAATTGGTCCGATGGTGTTTTTGATAATTTTGGCTGTTTCAAATATTTACTTGCACAAAGTAAAACAAGCTTAAACACTAACCACTTCTCTTACATCTTCAGGCATCAGGCGTTTTAGTAGGCCTTCTATGCCCGCTTTAAGTGTCATGGTGCTACTTGGGCAGCCTTGGCAAGATCCTTTCATTTGCACACTAACTACACCTTCGTGCAAACCCGTAAATGCAATCATGCCTCCATCCTGCTCCACTGCAGGTCGAATATATGTTTCTAGTGCTTCAATAATTTTTGCTTCCACTTCGTTTTTTGGCGCAGCGTGTTCGGTAAAAACACTTTTGGTTTCTTTAAACGAATTGTCAACCGCAACTTCTTGTGCCGGCAATGCAATTACCACCGGATTTTTTTTATTTAAATATTCGCTGATAAAAGTGCGCGTTTCTAATAAAATTTCATCCCAGGCTATAAAATCGTGTTTAGTAACTGTAATGTAATTCGCCGAAATAAACACCAATTTAACAAACGGAAATTCAAATAATTTTTGTGCCAAAGGAGCCTGTTTGGTTTCGGTAATATTATTGTATTGAGCCGTAGCACCTGCCTCTAATAACATCTTATTCGCCACAAACTTCATCGAAGATGGGTTTGGGGTCGATTCGGCATAAATCATATAAGGGATTTCGGGTGCGTCCATGGGCATAAAATTTTGTTTCTTTGTATCTACAAAGATACGCTACTTTTATTTTGGGTTATGCAAAAAAAGTTTGATTTTTTAGTAATAGGTTCCGGCATTGCCGGACTGAGTTTTGCCCTTAAAGTGGCGCAACAAGGCAAAGTGTTAATTATTACCAAAGCCAACGAAGACGAAACCAACACCAAATACGCCCAAGGCGGCATTGCGGCTGTATGGGACGAACACGATAATTTTGAAAAACACATAGAAGACACTTTTAATGCGGGTGCTAATTTGTGCGATGAAGAAGCTGTACGAACAGTTGTTACACAAGCTCCCGCACGCATTAAAGAGTTAATGGAGTTAGGCACTTCTTTCGACAAGACATCGGAAGGAACTTTCGATTTGGCGAAAGAAGGCGGGCATAGCGAGCATCGCATACTACATTATAAAGATGCTACAGGAAAAGAAATTGAACGTGCCTTACTTAAAAAAATTCACGAGCACAAAAACATAACCATTGTAAATCACTATTTCGCTATAGATATTATTACGCAGCATCATCTGGGTGAGCTGGTAACTTCAAAAACAAAAAACATTACTTGTTATGGTGTTTATGTACTAAACATCCATACACAAAAAATAGAAACTGTTTTAGCAAAAGTTACCTGCATGGCTACAGGCGGTGTAGGGCAAGTATATGCAACCACAACCAATCCGTTAATTGCCACCGGAGACGGCATTGCTATGGTATACCGTGCTAAAGGACATGTACAGGATATGGAGTTTGTGCAGTTTCACCCAACATCTTTATACAATCCAGGTGAGCAACCTAGTTTTTTAATTTCTGAAGCCGTACGTGGTTTTGGCGCAGTTTTACGAACTGCCGACGGAAAAGAGTTTATGCAGAAGTATGATAAACGCGCTTCGCTTGCACCGCGTGATATTGTAGCGCGTGCTATTGATACCGAAATGAAAATTAGCGGTAACGAGCATGTGTTTTTAGATTGCCGTCATTTAGATAGAAAAGGTTTTATTGAGCATTTTCCTAATATCTATAATAAGTGTATGAGCTTAGATATAGATCCTTTTAAAGAAATGATTCCCGTTGTTCCCGCTGCCCATTATTTATGTGGAGGAATTATTGTAGATAAAAACTCGCAGTCAACCATACAAAATTTATATGCTGTTGGCGAGTGCGCGCGTACAGGTTTACACGGGGCAAATCGTTTGGCCAGTAACTCATTGTTAGAGGCAGTTGTTTATGCGCATAATGCTTCGCTTGATGCGGTAAAAAAAATTGATACAATTTCTTTTAAAGAAAATATTCCTGATTGGAACGCCGAAGGAACAGAGCACGCCGAGGAAATGATTTTAATTACACAGAGTTTGAAAGAGGTGCAACAAATAATGAGCAATTATGTAGGCATTGTTCGTTCTGAACTACGCTTAAAACGTGCCTTTGATAGGTTAGAGATTATTTATAAAGAGAATGAATCTTTGTATGAGCAAACCACTATTTCTCCTAAACTTTGCGAACTAAGAAATATTATTTGTATTGGTTATCTTATAATAAAGCACGCCATGCGTCGTAAAGAGAGTGTTGGCTTACATTATATGCTAAAATAAATTTTGGTTTACTTAAACCAAGACGAGTACATCAAATAATTATTCGCTATTCTATTTACTTCACCTTCCAAAAGTTTTGCATCAATGTCTTTTACTTTTTTTGCAGGTACACCTGCATAAATAGTACCCGCAGGAACATGTGTGTTTTCGGTTAGTACAGCACCCGCACCAATAATGCAGTTACTTTCTATCACGCAATTATCCATAACAATAGCACCCATCCCCACCAATACATTATCGTGTATGGTGCAACCATGCACAATAGCGTTGTGTCCTATAGATACATTATTACCTAAATTTACTTTTGTTTTTTGGTAAGTACAATGTATCACAGCACCATCTTGTATGTTTACTTTATTGCCAATGCGTATAGAGTTTACATCGCCACGCACTACGGCATTAAACCAAATACTGCAATCGTTACCCATAACCACATCGCCAACCACAGTAGCATTTTCTGCCAAAAAACAATTCTCTCCAAATTTTGGCTCAATGCCATGTACTGCTTTTATTAATGCCATTATTTGTTTTTTAAAATGTCTTTTAAGTTAGGGCGTAATCTGCTTTTATAAACAGCCGACGTTTCTTTATCAGATTTTACTCGACCTTTACGCAATTTACGTTGTTCTTCAACAGGTAAGGCAACAATGCTAATACACTCAGGTGTGCAGCAGCCATTAAATTTTTGTTCGCATTCTTCGCACTGTATAAAAAGCAAATGACAATCATCGTTTTTACAATTAACATGTCTATCGCATTTTGCACCGCATTGATGGCACTCTGCAATTACATCCTCTGTAATGCGCTCACCCACACGTTCATCAAACACAAAATTCTTTCCTATAAATTTACTTTTCAGGTTTTGTTCTTTTACCTCATGCGCATATTGTATAACGCCTCCTTTTAAGTGATATACATTTTTAAAGCCTTTATGTTTAAAATAAGCGCTGGCTTTTTCACAGCGGATACCACCCGTACAATACATCAACACATTTTTATCTTCTTGTCCTTTTAAATGATCTATCACCAAAGGCAATTCTTCTTTAAATGTATCGGCATCCGGACAAAAAGCATTTTCAAACCTACCCACTTCACTTTCGTAATGATTGCGCATATCAATTACAATCGTATCGGGTTTATCCATTACATCATTAAACTCCTTCGCATTCAAATAATTTCCTGTGTTAGATGGGTCAAATGTCGGATCATCTATTCCATCGGCTACAATTTTATCACGCACTTTAATAATAAGCTTATAAAAGGATTTTCCATTGTCCTCAACCGCTTCTTTAAACATTACATCAGTAAAATAAGTGCGGGCATATAATTGTTTTACAAAAGCGTCCCAGTTGTTTTTTGGCACACTCATTTGCGCATTAACGCCTTCGTAAGAAAGATATATTCTACCAAAAACTTTAAGATTATCCCACTCCATATACAACTCATCTCTAAGTTGTTGCGGGTTTTCAATTTTTACATATCGGTAAAAGGAAATGGTTTTTCTTTCAAAACCTTCTTGGTCTAAAAGCTGTTTAAGCTCTTGCTTGTTTTTTCGGTTGCGTAACTCTTTCATGGTCAGATAAGTATAATTGTATGTTATAGTATCTTAAGACCACAAAGGTAAGACAAAACAAAGATTAAATTACATGATTTCTATCAGGATTTTATGCCTAAAACCTACTCGTCAACCTTATGGTGCAGGTTTTTTTCCGCCACATCCTGTATCATATCGTGCGATATTTCATCGCCTAAATATTTATCAATTAACCTGTGTACCAAATATATTATCGGGATAACTAAAAAAGCTGTTAGCAATTTAAAAACATAGCCATAAGAAGCATTATGTAAAAAAACATCAATAGTCCAATAACCCGGAATAACAAAGGCTATAAACTGAACAATAAATGTATCTACCAACTGACTAACCACCGTACTACCTGTAGAGCGAAGCCAAATCATTTTTTTTCCTGTACGATTACGCAGCATCCAAAAAATACCGCTATCAACAAATTGCGAAACAATAAAAGCAATCATGCTTCCAATCATAATATACATAGATTGGCCAAAAACTTTATTAAAGTTTTCGTCGGATACCGGAGAGAAAGCCACTGCCGGAATGTGCATGCAAATAAACAAACACGTAAAGGTAAATGCAATTAAACCAAGAGTAATGTACGATAGCTTGCGTACACCACTTTGTCCGTAAAACTCGTTTACAATGTCCGTTAAAACAAACACTACGGGCCATAATACAATGCCAACACTTTGTACAAAAGTTCCGAAAAACATAACCAGTTTACCACCAATTAACTCAGCTACAATAGCATTGGTAATAAAAAAGCCTGCCAATACTAAAAAGACAACATCTTTTTTGCTGTTTAAATTCATACTTCCTTATCTAAAAAGGTTTCAATACAAGTATAAATATAAGTTAAATCGCTTTGTGAAACGCAATAGGGTGGAAGTATATACAATACATTACCAAGCGGACGAAGTAAAATGCCTTTTTGAATAAAATAAGTTGAAATTTTTTCTGCCAAATTATTTAAGTAGCCGCCCTCTTCAGTGGTTTTAATTTCTATGGCGATAATGGTTCCTAAATTTCTTACTGATAAAACTTTAGGGTATGATTTTATTTTTTCTTTGAACGATAAATGAGATAAGGAAATTTGTTGAATGTTTTTTAGTGTTTCTTCCCCCTCTAATAAATCCATGCTTGCTAAAGCAGCGGCGCATGCTGTTGGGTTTGCGGTATAGCTGTGTCCGTGAAAAAATGTTTTGTGTTTATCCTCGCTTATATAAGCATCATAAATAAATTGCGCACAAACGGTTACACCAAGCGGCATCACACCACCTGTTATGCCTTTACTTAAACAAATAATATCGGGTTTGTTCTCTAAATAATCTGTTGCAAAAAACTTTCCGGTTCTGTAAAATCCGGTCATCACCTCATCGGCAATAGTTATAACCTTATGCTGCTTGCAAATAAAAATTAATTCATCTAACAAAGCGACATCATACATTTGCATAGAGCCTCCGGCGCCGAGTATCAGTGGCTCAAAAATAAAAGCACCAGCGTTTTCTGATTGTATAAACTGATTTAGCTGTTGTTTTACCTCATCTATATTTTCTTTAGTAGGAACTGGTAAACGAAGCACATCAAACAGCAAGGGAGAAAATGCGCTTGTAAAAACATTACGCTCGCCCACACTCATGCTACCAAAGGTGTCGCCGTGATAGGCATTTTCAAAAGCAATTATTTTTGTTTTTGTTTTATTTTGATTGTGCCAAAACTGCAAAGCCATTTTAAGCGCCACCTCAACCGAAGTAGAGCCATTATCGCTAAAAAAAACTTTAGAAAAACTTTTTGGAAGATGGTTTAGCAACCTTTCAGAAAACTCTATGGCCCGCGGATGTGTAAAGCCGCTAAAAATACTGTGTGCGTTTGTAGTTAATTGCTCATACACTTTTTGGGCAATGTATGGGTGCGAATGCCCATGTAAGTTTACCCACCACGAAGAAATACCGTCTATATATTTATTTCCATTCTCGTCAAAATAATAAGAACCTTCTGAGCGAACAATGTTTATAGGTGTTTCGGCATACTTTAAGTGTGTAAAAGGGTGCCACACATATTGCAAATCTTTTTTCTGCCAATTGCTGCTATCCATTATATGGTAGAAAATTCGGTCTCGTATTTTTTAATAACCTCTGCCGTAATGCTTCCTTCTTTGTGTAAACGACCTAATAGTTTTATTCCGCTTTGCTGTAAAATACTTTCCTCTGACAATACATTTTCAACACCACTTATTATTATACCCAGCAATTTTATGTTTCTACTTTTAAGTGCTTCAATAGAAAGTAATGTATGGTTAATGCTGCCTAAATAATTTTGCACAACCAAAATAGTTTCGGCGTCAAACTTGGTAATTAAATCTATCACAAAATCTTTTTCATTTAACGGTACAAATAATCCTCCTGCCCCTTCAATAATTAAAGTATTGCTTGTTTCGGGTAAATGAATATTTTCTAAATCAATTCGTATGTTTTCTGCTTTGGCTGCTGCGTATGGAGCAACTGATGCTTTTAAAGCATAAGCCTCTTTATGAAAAATCGAGGTATCGTTTGTAACCAATTTTTTTACCCGCTCCGTATCGTTGTCGTATTCTGTTCCTGTTTGTATGGGTTTCCAGTAATCTGCCTTAAGGGCTTGTGTTAACACGGCAGAAACAACTGTTTTTCCAACATCTGTTCCAATACCGGTTACAAATATCTTTCTCATAAAAGACTTAGCTTACGACTGCTTACGGTTGTTAAGCTCGTCGCGAATTTTAGAGGCAAGCTCATACTGCTCATCATCTAAAGCAGTTTGTAAAAGTGTTTTAAGCTCCTCGGTAGATTTGCTGTGATATTCGTTATCATCTCTGCCAGAAACGTGTTCTTGCACTTCTTCCGGAAGTTCGCCCTCGTTACCAGATGATGGTAAGGATTCGTCTTCTAAAATAATACCGGCACTTGATAAAATAAACTCGTATGTATAAATAGGGCAATTAAAACGAACCGCTAATGCAATTGCATCACTTGTGCGGGCATCTATTTCATAATCTTGTTGAGTAGCATCGCTGCAAATAAGTTTGGCGTAAAAAATCCCTTCTACCAAGTTATAAATAACTACTTCACTTACATTAATGCTAAAGGTTTCGGCAAAAGTTTTAAATAAATCGTGGGTAAGCGGACGACTAGGGGTCATTTTCTCCAACTCAATGGCAATTGCCTGAGCCTCAAAAGCACCAATAATAATGGGTAAACGGCGTTTACCACTTACTTCGCCAAGCACCAGTGCATAAGCCCCGGTTTGGGTTTGGCTATAACTTAATCCAACAATATCGAGAGGTACTTTCTTCATTAAATGAGCCAACTAATTTAGCAATTTTTTAATTGTTAGCCTTTAATTTTTTAATGGCTTCGGTAAGTTTTGGAACTACTTCAAAAGCATCTCCAATAATGCCATAATCAGCTGATTTAAAGAACGGCGCTTCCTTATCTGTATTAATAACTACAATGGTTTTGCTTCCGTTTACACCTGCCAAATGCTGTATAGCACCGGAAATTCCGATTGCTATATATAAATTCGGACGGATAGCAATACCGGTTTGTCCCACGTGTTCGTGGTGCGGACGCCAATGCATATCGGCTACCGGACGAGAACAAGCCGTAGTAGCACCAATTGCCTTAGCCAAATCTTCAATTATACCCCAATTTTCAGGGCCTTTTAAACCGCGACCTGCAGAAACAACAAGTTCAGCTTCCGGTAACGGAATCATTCCGGCTGTATCGGTAGATTTAGTTTCTTTTATTACAATTTTTGATGTGATTCCACCTAAATCAACTGCAAAATCAGTTATCTCAGCTTTATTGTCGCTTAGTTTTACAGGGAAACTGTTCGGCATTAAAGAGATAATTTTTACATCAGAATTGATGGTGTAAATAGCGGTAGCTTTACCCGAAAACACGTTTTTCTTTACCTCTAAAACATTTCCGTTTACAGTAGGATAATCAACTGCACCAGCAACTAATCCAGCTTTTAATTTAGCCGAAAGTATTGGTGCTAATGATTTTCCGGTAACATCAAATGATGTGATGATAACTTTAGCTCCTTCAGCTTTAGCGGCTTGTTCAATAGCAGCGCTTAAATAAACCGCATCATTGTTTTTGTATTGGTCGCCCTTTACAACCAACACTTTTTTAGCTCCCGCTTTACCAATTTCTTCGGCTTGTGCAGCATCTGCATTAAATGCAATGGCCGTAACCCATGTACCTAATTGTGTAGCAATTTGTGCGGCGTAATTAGTAGCCTCTAACGAAGCTTTTTTTACTTTTCCTTTGGCAATTTCTATATAAACTAATACTGACATATCTTAAATTTTATAATCGTTCTTAAATAACTTTTGCTTCGTTGTGCAATAAGCTTACTAACTCCTCAACATTATTTGCATCAATGTATTTGCAAGTAGTTCTACCCGCTGTTAACGCAAATGATTTAATGTTTGTTAGCGGAGCATCCGTTGTAGCTTCAACAACTGTAATTGGTTTAGTACGAGCTGCCATAATACCACGCATGTTTGGAATGCGTTGTTCTGCCATGCCTTTAGAGCAAGATATAACAAGCGGTGTAGCACATTCAACAACCTGTATACCACCATCAACGTCGTGTTCAACAGTAGCCGTATTTCCGTTTACATCTAATTTGGTAGCTAAAGATACAAAAGGGAAGTCAAGCAAACCGCCAATCATTCCTCCAACCGAAGAACCGTTATAGTTAATGGTTTCTTTACCTACTAAAATTAAATCGTAAGCGTTTTCTTTTGCATATTTTGCAATTTGCTCAGCTACAAAAAACGAATCCGGGCTTTCGGCGTTTACACGTACCGCATCATCTGCTCCAAGCGCTAATCCTTTGCGAATAGTTGCTTCGCTATCTACCAACCCTACGTGAAACAAAGTTACCCCAGTTGCTTTACCAGCTTCTTTTAACTCAAGTGCACGCACTAAAGCGTACCACTCATCATACGGATTAATAATAAACTGCACCCCTTGTGTGCTAAATTTTGTATCATTATCACTAAACGCAATTTTAGTGGTTGTATCAGGCACGTTGCTTATAGCTACTAATATTTTCATACTGATGTTGTTTTAAACGAAACGCAAATTTACACAAATACAGTTTGCACACAAATCTTAATGTTAATCCACAAAAAGCCTTCTTTTATCGAAAAAAATGGGGGGCCTGGGGTTAAAAAAGGTTAAACCCTTTGATAAGCTAATGTGTTAAATATCTTTGTGATGTAGCATGGTACGCCAAAACTTAACACTTATAACTTTTATTGTTTCTATAGCACTTATTGCGTTGGTGGGCATACAACTATTTTGGATAAAAAATGCTGTTTTATTGAAAAAAGACGAGTTTAGGCGTGATGTACACGAGGCTCTAGATAATGTAGTAGATAAGCTTGAAAAGCTTACTAATGCTGCAAAAATTAAGAAAAAAATACAGTTATATAAGCATGGCATAGCCCAAAGAGATCCATCTAATTCGTTAAGCAAAGAAAAAATTAAAGTAAAAATTTTAGAAGAGTTTGCTATAGATTCTAATGGGGTTATTAGTAGTTCAATTAAAGAACGTCAATATGAAGGAGATTCGATAAATAACATTATTGATTTTCCGGTAGAGTTTGCTGATAGTGCGTCTGATTACGAAAAACTTAAAGCAGAATTAGTTGAAAAACGCGCTGAAATGTTTAGTGATTTGTTCGACGAATTAATTAGTATAAATATTTACAAAGAATACAAACCTATCATAGATTCAACGGTTTTAGACTCTTTGTTGAGAACCGAATTACATCAAAAAGGAATTTATGCGGATTATAAAAGAAGGGTTCATCCCGCGCAAAAAGAAGACAGTTTAAGCCCTAATAACGCTGCTACTCGATTGCGCAGACACGGTTTTGTTAATTTAGATCCGGACAAACATATTTTTAGAGTAAACTTATCTCCTAATAATGTTTTTGTAGCGCCGCTATATCTTACCATTCAGTTTCCTGACGAGCAAAATTATCTTTTACGTACTATGTGGGTAACACTTTCTATATCCGCTGTTATTATTCTTTCTCTGGTGCTAGCATTCTTCTATACAATAAACACTATCAGAAAACAAAAAAAATATACTGAAATAAAAAATGATTTTATCAGCAATATGACTCATGAGTTTAAAACCCCTATATCTACTATAGCTCTTGCGGGTGAAATGCTTTCAGATAGTTCCATCACTAAAACCCCCGAAAAATTAGAGCGTTTTACTAAAATGATTCGTGAAGAAAACAAACGTTTAGGTGTATTGGTAGAAAGTATTTTGCAAACCGCTGTGTTAGATAAAGGTGACTTTAAGCTGCAACGCACCGATTTTGATTTAAATGAACTCATACAATCTGCGGTAGAAAAAATATACTTACAAGTTGAACAAAAAAACGGAAAACTCAACACCCATCTATCGGCTAAAAAATCAGTTATTTGGGCAGATAAGGTTCACATTACTAACATTGTTCTCAACTTACTTGATAATGCACTAAAATATTCCAAAGAAATTCCCGATATTAGTATTAGCACAGAAAATATATCTAATGGCATTTTACTTTCGGTAAAGGATAATGGAATAGGCATAAGTAAAGACGATTCAAAAAAAATATTCGACCAGTTCTATCGGGTGTCAACCGGAAATGTGCATAACATAAAGGGCTTTGGACTTGGGTTAAGCTATGTGCGAGCTATTGTAATAAAGCATGGTGGACAAATATCGGTTGAGAGTGAGTTAAATAAGGGCAGTACATTTAAAATCTATATTCCTTTTAAAATAGAAAACATAAACACTAACATAAATAAAACATAAACCTATGAGTACAGAAAAAATAAAAATACTTTTAGCTGAGGATGATCCAAACTTAGGTCTTCTTTTAGAAGAGTATCTTCAGGCAAAAGGATATGCCGTAACCCTTGCTGTTAACGGCAAAGAGGCGTTTGATGTGTTTTGTAAACACAGCTACGATTTGTGTTTGCTTGATGTAATGATGCCTTTAAAAGACGGATTTACTTTAGCTAAAGAAATACGAGTAAGCAACAAACAGGTGCCTATTATATTTTTAACTGCTAAATCAATGAAAGAGGACACCATTGAAGGCTTTAATGCCGGTGGTGACGATTACATGACCAAGCCATTTAGCACCGAAGAGCTGTTAGCGCGCATACAGGCTGTTTTACGCCGTAGTATGAAAGCCATGGCTTTAGAAAACACACAAACTGAGTTTGCAATTGGTAAGTACAAGTTTAATACAGAAACTCAACTACTTAAAGGTGGTACAGAAGATGTAAAACTTACTACCAAAGAAGGTCAGCTATTGCGTCTTTTGGCCATTAACCAAAATGATATTTTAGATCGTTCGTTCGCATTAAAAACTATTTGGCACGATGATAATTACTTTAACAGTCGCAGTATGGATGTTTACATCACTAAATTGCGCAAGTATTTAAAGCAAGACCCAAAGGTTGAAATAGTAAACGTACACGGTAAAGGGTTCAAATTATTAGTTAATCACTAATAGTTTTAAATGTTTTGATGGCGCGATTCTCCGCGCTACGCATTTTTTTTATGTGTTCAGGCTTTTTGTCTTTGTATCCGCAAAGGTGTAAAAGGCCGTGAGCTATAACCCGCAATAATTCTTCTTCAAGTTCGGTTTTAAGTTTTTGAGCATTTTCATTAACTCGTTCGGCACTTATGTATATTTCTCCTATAATTAAATTGTCTTCACAATAATCAAAAGTAATAATGTCGGTGTAGGTGTTGTGCTTTAAAAACCCTTGATTTATTTGCAACAACTCTTCATCAGAACAAAAATTATACGCCAGGTTTTTTATCTTCTTTTTTTCAGAAATAGCAATAGCACTTAACCAAAGCTTTAGTTTTTTTTTAGACGGAATTTTAGTTTTTAAGGAAGCAGAAAAAGTAATTGCCATAAGGCCTAATTAGTTCAAATTAAACGAAAGCAAAACAGTTTTTTCTTCGTTTAAAAACTCTAGTTTATCAGATAACATCTTCATAATCAATATACCACGACCTGCATTTTCAGGATTTTCGGGTTTTGTAGGGTCGGTTACTTTGGTAAAATCAAAACCTCCATTCCCTTGGTCGGTTACAGCAAAGGTTATTTCTGCAGGGGAAGATTGGTAGGAAAGTTCTACTTTTTTATTGGGGTTATTCTTGTTGCCATGCTCAATAGCATTGTCAACAGCTTCGGTAACAGCTAATAAAATGTTCCCGAATTTTTCTTCGCCAATCTGCATCTCCTCACAAACATTTACAATGGCACGCTCAACAACACCTTCCGGATTTGCTTGCGAGTTGATTTGTATCTTTTTATTCAATAGGGTTATCATTTTGGGGTTATATCAGGTGTTTGTACGTCTAAGATACTAAAAAGTTTCATTTATTTTATGCTATTATGAATTTTCAGCGTCCAATAACCTATAATTATTGTCTGTTTTTCATATACAGTAAGGGATTTGAAGGTTTCTAACAAAAACAGCTACTTTTCAACCGAATTAAAATATTGGTTTACTTTTTGGCGGTAATAAGGGGTTAAATCTGCCGGAATAGTTTTTAGCAACTCTGTTTCCTTTTCCTTCATTTTTTGGTACTCTAAAAACACGGCAGGATTAGCATAATCTTGGGTTTTAGCCTCGTTGCTTTTCCGTTTTTCATCTTCTTCCTGCTGGCGTTCTGCTTTTTCGCTTTCTAGTAGTTTAGTCATAATTTCTTGTTGACGCTTAATGGTTTCTTGAGTAATGCGTTTATTTACCAAATCAGTTTCCGTCTCTTCCATTTTACTCATCACGTCTCCACCCGGCTGTTGCCCACCCTCTTTTTTCATTTTTTGCATCGCTTCTTGCACACTACGGCGTATAGCCTCTTGCTCTGCTGCCATCTTAGCTAAGCTCTCGCTTTCCCCTGGTGTGTTTCCATAAGGGTTCATTCCGCCTTTTTGCTGCCCTGGTTTCTCTCCTGGTTTTTTACCTCCCGCCTCTTTACCTTGTTGTTCAAGCATTTTTTTCATTTGCTCAATTTGCTTATTAAGTTGTTCCTGCATTTTACGCATATTACTCATACTCGGGCTTGAACTTGGGCTTGGTTTTTTTCCACTACCCGGTTTTTTACATGCCCCCCCGCTACCCGGTTTAGGCTTCATCTGGGCTTTTAACTGCGCCTCCATTTTTTCAAGAGCCTCGTTTAACATCAGGGCTAGGTTGTTTATGGAAGTCATTGCATTTTGTCCGCGAACCTGTGCTTCACCACTATTACGTTCTTCAAGTGCAGATATGGCTTTTCCCATATTCATTTGTATGGCGTTTATTTCTCGGTTTATAGTTGCCGATATCGTTGGGTTACGTTTACTTAAAGCAAATAAACTATCCTCTATCATTTTACTATCATCCTGCAATTGTTTTTGGTTTTGTGCTAATTTGGTATAGCGGGGGTCGTTGGTTTTCGTTTTTTTAATGTCCTTATCCAAATCTTCTTGTGCAAAAGATACATGCAATAGGTTTTCCATTAATTGACGAACCGCCTCCATGTCTTCTCCCTCCTTTTCCTCTTGCATTTTATCTACAGCTTGTTGCATTTGAGAACTCATTTGCTGCATTTGATCGGCCGCTTCTTTTTGAGATTTAGACGCGTTCTTTTTATTATTTTTTTGCAGTTGCTCAGATGCATTTTGTTGCTCCTGACTGGCTTTTTGCTCTTGTGCTTTTGTATCAGGTACAGGTAATTGGTTTTCTAAGCTTTTGTTAAGCTCCTGCATTTTTTCAATGTCTTTTTTTATCTCATCAAAACTTTTAGTTAGTTCATTTTGTTTTTGTTCAGCAGTTTTATTGGCATCCTCTTTTTTATTTTCTGCCGATTGTTTTTTTTCGTCTTGCTTTTTCTGCTCTGCTGTTTTATTGTCTTTATTGTCCGCTTTATTTTTGTCTTCGTTTGCTTTTTTATTATCCACTTCTTTACTTAGCTCGTCCTGTTTTTTAGCAAGCTCGTCCAATTTTTTGGCAACATCCTCCATCTTTTGTTCAACCTCCATTTGCTTAAACTGCTCAAGCGTTCTATCCAGTTCTTTTTCAATATCCTTATCGCTTAATTTTAGTTTTTCAAGTGTTTCCTGCACTTTATTCTTATCCATCTTATCCATTAACTTTTGCAGCTCATCAAACATTTTTTTCATTTCAGGCGTCATCATGTTTTCAAAAAGTTTTTCTAATTCTTTTTGTTTTTCTAAAATGCTTTCATTCTGAGGTTTATATTTGTTTTGCTCTTCATTATTCTGAAGGTTATTCTGTTTTAATTGGTCAACCTTTTTTTCTAACTCTTTTTGGTTCTTTAAAAGTTTTTCTAGTTGTTTTTTCTCGTCATAGCCTAATTGTTTTTTCTCTAGTACTTTTTTGTTGAGGTCGGCAATGTCCTTTTGTAATTCTTTTGTTTTCTTCAAACTTTGCTCTAAATCTTTTTTAAGGTCTGCATTATTTTTATCGGTTGCCTTCTCTAACTCATCAAGTGTAGGTGCTTTAAAAACTGCAATATTTGTTTTGGCAGATTTAGAGCCATTAACCCCATCATTATCCCACACTTCAAAATAATATTCAACCTTATCGCCTGGTTTTAAATCCATTTTAGAAATATCTATATAATGTACAAAAGGTTGTGTTATTTGGTTTGCCTGTAAAGGCATACTATACTCTTGTGCTTTTTCGGTTGAGGTTCCTGAGGTATCTGAGGTATAAACTTTATACTTAAATTGAAAATGATTAAAGCCATAATCATCTTTTATGTTGCCTGAAAAACAAATGATGTCTTGTTTAAGTGAATCTGATTTTTCGTGCATTTCAATAACCGGATAGGCATCCGGAATTACATTGATAGAATAATTAACCGAATCTGCCTTTTGTACAAAACGATTATTGGTGTTTATACTATATGCTGCATTTTGCATAAAACGTTTAGTAAACGAAAATTTGTTTTCTGCCGAAGGTTTTAATTCCAATAACGAGTCAGAAAAATGTAAAGAAATCCCATCGCTGTTTTTGGTGTTAAAAGTCCAGGTTATTTTTGTGCCTTGCGGAACAAGCATATCGCCTGTATTGTTAATTACCTCATCTTTACGATTAAGATATGCCGGATATTTTAATTGTGCTTCAAAACCAAGCAAAACAGGTTTAGGTAAGGCGGTTAACTTATATGGCTTAGATGTAAAACCTCCGCCCGAAAGCTGAAAATCCACATCTTGCTGTACATTTTTAAAAGTATAAGTAAACTCATCAGCCTTTTGTTTCTCTAATTTAAACTCATTTCCTTTTATTACCACAAAGGCTTCTGCGGGAGTCTGATTACCTGTAATCTTTATATGAATAATAAAATCTTGTTGCTGTATAGCCTTTAAATCTTTGTTTTCTATTTGAAACTGAAAAGGGGCTTCTTTTTCAAAATACGATGAGTGATGAATCAGTCGTTTGGTACCCGTCTTTAATATTTTGGGCGCGATAATTAAAATAGAAAACAATAATAAAAACGGAATAGCCACATACTTTACATATTTTCTATTCTCATTAATGTCTATAGCTGCGGTAAAAGGAACCGGTTTTAGTTCCATAATTTTTTGGTTGATGCTTGCATTTAATAAATCAAGCGAAGCATAATTATTTTGAGTAGACTGTAATTGAAGCACATTAATTAGTTTATCCTGTACATTACTAAAATGGCCGCCTATAATGGTTGCTGCTTGTTTATGACTGATTATTTTACTAAAACTGTTTAGTTTTAAAACAGGTACTATAATATATTTTGAAATTACATAGCCACTTACAAAAACAAAGCTGTAAAATAAAATAGTACGTATAATGGTGCCAAACTCTGCAAAATATTCTAAAGTGCTTAGTCCAATATAAAAAAGCAACACTAAACCAACAGAATATAATAGTCCTTTTACAAGTTGGTTTTTATAATACTTGCGTATAAACTCGTCTAACTTTTGTATTATTATGTTATCAGCTTGGTTCATGTATAAAGTACCAGTAAAGATAACGTAAAAAGGAAGTATTTAGTGCTTATTTGACAAACTTTTAGGGTTCTTGGCTTTAGATAAAACCGATTATTGCAATAGTTGTTATACTTATGTTAATTTTTTGGTTTTTTTCATGGTTTTTGCTTGTAAAAAAGAAAGTTTTATACCTTTAAATTATAAAAACGGGTAAGCCGAAAACCGAACAGAGTAAGCGATAAAAAAATTACATAATAATATGGCAAAGAAAGCAGCAAAAAAAACAACTAAAAAAGTTGTGAAAAAAGCAGGCAAAAAAACAGCTAAGCATAAACCTGCCGCAAAAAAGAAAATTGTAAAAAAAGCAAGTAAAAAACCAACACCCGTAAAGGCAGAAAAAAAAGCAACTACTATTAATCCTTATCTAACTTTTAACGGTAATTGTGAAGAAGCATTCATGTTCTACAAATCTGTATTTGGTGGGCATTTTGGTTATATGGGAAGATTTAAAGAAATGCCTCCAATGGAGGGTCATCCACCAATGCCGGCATCTGAAGGAGAAAAAATTATGCATGTTTCGTTGCCGATTAGCAAAGAAACTGTTTTAATGGGCAGCGATAGCTCTGAAGCTTTTGGTCATGCAACGGTTGTAGGAAATAATTTTTCTATTTCGATTAGCGCGGCAAGCCAGGCAGAGGCTGATAAATTATTTCACAGTCTTTCTTCGGGTGGAAAAGTTACAATGCCAATAGCTAAAACATTTTGGGGTTCTTACTTTGGCATGCTTATCGATAAATTTGATATTCAATGGCAAGTAAGTTTTGATGCAACACCAATGAAATAAAGTACAAATATTATTTAAATAAAAAAGCTGGATGTTGATGTAACATTCGGCTTTTTTATTTAAAGCTATTTCGATTTTAAATTTTCACCCCTATAATGGTTACGTCATCTACCTGCTCTTGCTCACCACGCCATTCTTCAAACTTACTATCCAACATTTCTCGTTGTTCGGCAGGTGACAAATGGCTTATTTGTACAAACAATTCTTCTAACTGTTTATTCTTGAATTTTTTACCTTTTAATCCACCAAACTGATCGGCATAACCATCGGTTATCAAAAACAATACATCATCTTTCTCTAACTTAAAACTATGATTGGTAAACGGCTTTTTTATATCGTCGGTAGACCCGCTAATGGCTTGCTTATCACCTTTCAACTCAATAAGATTTCCTTTACGCACAATGTACAGGTTGTTATTTGCTCCCGAAAAATATAATTGATGTTTAGTAAAGTTTATAGCGCACATAACCATATCCATTCCATCGCGTATAATCTCTCCTTTTTGTTGTGCTTTTAAATTTTTAGGTAATTCGTGGTTTAAAAAATCTAAAGCCTCGGCAGGTGTATTAATCTCTGTGTTTTTTATGGTTTGATTTAACAAGGTGTTTCCTACAATGCTCATTAATGCACCTGGAACACCATGTCCGGTGCAATCTATTGCAGCAAGCACCACCATGTTTTCATTATCTGTATTAGTATGTACTTGTGCCATCCAATAAAAATCTCCACTAATAATTGCTTTGGGTTTATATAACACAAAATAATTTGTAAGGGCTTTTTGCATTTCCTCTGGTGGCGGAAGTATACTTCGTTGTATGCGCCTAGAATAGTTAATGCTATCTAATACTTCTTTATTTTTTTCCTCTAATAACTCTTTCTGACTTACTACTTCGGCAGTACGCTCTGTAACCAAATCCTCTAACTCTTTTTGTTTTTTACGTAAAGCCGCTGTTCTATATCTATAGAAAGCCACTACACTCATAACAACAAATAAAACGGCAAATATTCTAAACCACCAGGTTTGCCACCAGGGTGGGCGAATAACGAAATCGAATGAAACAGGCTCACTCCAGTAACCATCTTTATTAACCGCTCTAACTTTAAATGAATAATCTGCGGGAGGTAGGTTGCTGTATATTGCATCTGATTTTGAGGTTGATGGAACCCATTTATCTTCTAAGCCATCCAATTTATATTGGTATAAAATTTTATCCTGACTTTTGTAATTTATACCAACATAACCAAGGGTAATTCGATTTTGATTATATGGTAAAGAAAGACCTTCGGGTAAGCTATACCATTTTGTTATTCCATTTAATATTATATCCGATTCGTTTTTTTCATCTAAAACCTTATCCCAATCTATATCCTGAAAATGAACTTTTATACTTTTCAGGTGCATAATGGGGGCAAGCTTGTCTGTTGCATCTAAAGCAGGGTCATAACGTGTAAGCATTTTTCCGGTACCCCACCAAATAAAACCTTTTTTATCTTCATAACATGAGTTTTGCAGCACATCATTTCCTAAAAAACCATCGTTAAGTTTATAAACATGGGGTGTTATTTCGTTTTTATCTAAGGAAGCGGCGTCTATTTTTGTTAAGCCATTTTCTGTTCCTAGCCAAACATTTCCTTGCATGTCCTGAAAAACACTCCATATTTTATCGTTGCTTATGCCATTTTCTTCTGTATAACAAGTAAAGGCTTTTCCGTTGTATTTGCACACACCACCACCATCAGTACCAAACCAAAGGTTTCCCTTGTTATCCCGCATACTCGAATAAACTGTATTGCTGGCGAGCCCTTCTTTTTGGGTTAATAATGTAAAGGTTTTCCCGTCATATTTACACACACCACCATCGTCGGTTGTAAACCAAAGGTTGTTGTCTTTGTCTTCGGTTATAGAGTATACAATATCACTGCTTAGTCCATCCTCTTGTGCAAAACGTGTAAAGGTTTTTCCATCGAATTTACAAACGCCGCCACTATTAGTTGCAATCCATAAATTATGGTTATGATCTTCTACAAGACTATAAACTTTGTTTCCACTTAGGCCCTGTTCGTCGGTATACTGATAAAATTTTTCTCCATCATATTTACAAATTCCACCACCATTGGTACCAAACCACATGTTGTGGTCTTTGTCTTCTACTATACCCCAAACTCTATTGTTTACAAGTCCTTGGTCGGTGGTGTAGTTGTAAAATTTATCTCCGTCATACATACATACGCCGCCACCGTTAGTGCCAAACCAAAGGTTGTGATTATGATCTTCGAGTGTTTTATAAACAGCACTATTACTTAAACCTTCTTTTTTTGTAAAATGTGTAAAACAACTTTTATCGTATTTGGTAACGCCGTGCCCATCTGTGCCAAACCATAAGTCGCCATTATTATCTTGCAGTAAACTAAAAATGGAACTGCCGCTTAAACCCTCGTTCTCTGTAAAGCAAGTAAAATTAATTCCATTAAATTTACAAACCCCCTGGCTATTACAACCAAACCAAATGTTTCCGTTTTTATCCTCTAAAATGGAATTAACCTCATTGCTCATAAGTCCCGAGCCTTCGTTATAGTTGGTAAATGTATTGCCTTTAAGTTTACTCACTCCGTTAGCATCTGTACCAAACCAAATGTTCCCAGTGTTATCTGCCAATATAGTTTGAACAGTGTTGCCAATCAAACCATCTTCTTCGGTATAAGAGGTAAAGTTTTTTCCGTCGAATTTTAAAACACCATCACCATAAGAACCCAACCAAATATTGTTTTCTTTATCTTGAGCTAAACTAAAAATGTAGTTACTGTTTAAACCATTTTCTTTATTATAGTAAGTAAAATCTACGCCATTATACACACACACACCACCACCCGCAGTACCAAACCAAATATTTCCTTTTTTGTCTTCTAACATGCTCCATACAGCATTGTTTATTAAGCCTTCTTTTTCTGAAAGAATTGTAAAGTTCATTCCATCATATTTACAAACACCGCCGCCATCGGTACCAAACCAAATATTTCCATTATGGTCTTCAAGTATGCTTACTACAAAATTATTGGGTAGGCCTTGCTTTTCGGTATAATGTGTAAAATCACTTCCATCAAACCTACAAGCACCACCACCGCCTGTACCAAACCAAATGTTTCCGTTTTTATCTTGCAACATACAACGGATGTATGATGAACTAAGGCCTTGTTCAATATCATAAAACTTAAGCCCCAAAGGGTTTTGCTCCCTCATACCCGGAGCTTTTGCAGCAACTGTTTTTGGGTTTACACAGGGGATGTTTCTAACTGATGCTTTTACTGTTTTTGAAGTAACGCCCGAAAGAATTTTTCCCTCCACGCCACGAATGGTTTTAAAGCTACTGATATCATGTATATTATTAAACCCATTAGTAATTATAGGCTTGCCCGCTTTTACAACAACTGGTTTTCCGGCCTCTACTACTTTGCCTGTAACAGGAAAGGGTTTGCCTGTAATAAATGTATCTAATCGAGATGGAACTACGGTGTCATCAGGAATTTGTGCAACATCTTCTTTCTTTTTTATTTGAGAATTATTGGTGCAGGAATAAATTAAAAATACTATTCCAAAAAAAAGTATTGTTTTTAGAAATATGTGCTGTTGTTTGTACATTGCGTAATGAAGTAAAGATAATTAATTTTCTATGGATGAGATAGATAGAAAAATAAAAACCTTCATAAAAAACCTGAACGCTTTTTACACTTTATACATTACCTCTTTAACCACTTTAATGGTTTTAGCTACATTTGGTAAAGATTCTTCAATTAAAGTTGGCGCATAAGGTAAAGGCACGTCAGCTGTTGTAATGCGGCGTATAGGAGCATCTAAATAATCGAACGCGTTTTTTTGTACCATATATGTAATCTCTGAAGAAATGCTTGCCAAAGGCCAAGCTTCTTCTACAATTACTAAACGGTTTGTTTTCTTAACTGAATTTACAATTGCATCATAATCGATAGGGCGCACGGTGCGCAAATCAACAACCTCGGCACTAATGCCTTCTTTTGCTAATTCTTCAGCTGCTTTTAAAGCTATTTTAGTAATTTTTCCAAATGTTACAATAGTTACATCAGTACCACTTCTTTTTACATCAGCAACGCCAATAGGTATAATATATTCTCCTTCCGGAATTTCTCCCTTGTCACCATACATTTGCTCGCTTTCCATAAAAATAACAGGGTCGTTATCACGAATAGCTGACTTCATTAAGCCTTTTGCATCATAAGGGTTAGATGGTACAACTACCTTTAAACCCGGGCAATTAGCGTACCAGTTTTCAAATGCCTGAGAGTGCTGTGCACCAAGTTGACCCGCAGAAGCTGTTGGACCACGAAACACAATTGGACAACTATATTGACCACCGCTCATGCTATACATTTTAGCAGCAGAGTTTATTATTTGATCGATGGCAACTAAGGAAAAGTTAAAAGTCATAAACTCAACAATAGGGCGCAAACCATTCATAGATGCGCCAATGGCTATGCCCGCAAAACCAAGCTCAGCAATGGGTGTGTCAATTACACGTTTTGCCCCAAACTCAGCCAACATACCTTTACTTACTTTGTAAGCTCCGTTATATTCGGCAACTTCTTCGCCCATTAAAAATATTTTGTCGTCACGGCGCATTTCTTCGCTCATGGCTTCACGTAGGGCTTCACGAAATTCAACTGTTTTCATTGAGATAATTTTAGCGGAGCAAATTTAATCTTTTAAATAGATTAGCAGTAATTTCTTAATTCCTAAAAATTATGGAAATTGGGGGCATGGTTTTATAAAATTCGTTTAAAAATTAACACTAATGAGTAAATTAGCTGCATAAATGAGCAAATTTTTAATAGCAGGATTAGGAAATATAGGCGACGAGTATGCCGAAACCCGCCATAACATTGGGTTTAAAATAGCTGACGAACTGGCTAATGATGCCGGCACTTTATTTAGGAACGACAGGCTTGCCAGTGTGGCTGAGTTTAAATATAAGGGTAGGCAAATTATTTTAATAAAACCCACTACGTTTATGAATTTAAGTGGTAAAGCCATTAATTATTGGCTTCAGGCAGAAAAAATACCGATAGAAAATTTATTGGTTTTGGTAGACGAGCTTGCCTTTCCTTTCGGACAGATTCGCATTCACCCAAAAGGGAGTGATGGTGGACATAATGGGTTAAAAGACATTCAAGCAAACTTAAACACGCAAAATTATGCTCGTTTGCGTTTTGGTATAGCCAACGTTTTTAGTAAAGGCAAACAAGTCGATTATGTACTTGGAAAATGGAACGAAGAGGAGCGAAAAACTCTAGCTGAAAGAATTAAAATTTCTACCGATGCCATAAAATCTTTTGTTTTTGCGGGTTTGCCCCTTACCATGAATTCGTTTAACAGCAAATAGATTGAAGAATAAAAATATATTGCCTTTTGTTATTATTCTAGCTTCCGTTTTAAGTGCACTATTTTTCTTTGTGTTGTTTTCTTCTATTCGTTGCGAAGCCGATGATTGGGCTGCTGGAATTAACTTTAGAACCAACTCTCTTTTAGAAACCTACAAAAACACTTATTGGATTGATACTTTGAGGCCAATGAGCATTTTGCTTTCATATTTATGGGTTGGTGTTACAAGTGACGTTAATTATTATCCAATAACTATATTACTGTTGTTTGTTTTAGTCGCCGGGGTTTTTATTTTTTTCATTTATAAACTATTGCAAGAGGTTTTTACGTTTGATAAACCATCATCTTTTAACAAGTCTATTCTTGTGTGTTTTTCCCTACTATTATTAATGAGTCTATATTTTATGACTACAAATCGATTAGAAATATTTGGTTGGATGTCGGCCTCTATCAACCATTTAGTACCTGTTGTTTTTGTTTTTTTAGCGGCCTATATCCTTTTAAAAAGATATAAAAAAATGGATTATTTGTATTTATCAATTTGCGTGTTTTTTATAGGTGGTGCCGCAGAACATGTTACTCCATCAGTAATTTCAGTAATTGTTGTTTGCAGTTTCTTGTTTTTTTATAATAAGCCAAATAAACATCAAGCCTTTATAGAGTACAAAGCATTTTTTGCAAAACTGATTTTTTTTAGCGCTCTTTTATCTTTGTTTTTTTTGTTTACAGCTATAACTCCTGGGGCTTGGATTCGTTATAATAACACACAGCAATATGTAAAAGTTCACAGTCCCGAAAGAAGTCCTGAGGTGTTAAACACTATTAAATTATTAATCAAACCATATAAGTTAATAGCTCTTGCATTTTTGTTTTTGGTTTGGGTGTTTTTTGTAAAAACATTTTCCGTTCAATTAAAAATAAATATTCATTGGAAATATCTTGTAGCGTCGTTAATTGCGGTTACTTTAACAACATCTGTTTTTAGTGTTTTTTGTTACAACACTTTAAAAATAGACCGTATGTGGTTTGTGTTTGATGCAACTGCTTTTATTCTTACAAGCATAATGATAGTTCAGTTTATTTCTGATAAAAAATTAAGCTATATTTTTACTTATGCAGGGGCTATTTATATGATGTGTATGATGGTGTTTTTTGATACAAGGCATATACCCGCTCTTTATCATTTTTCTATTGAACATGACAAAATCATCGGTTATTTGCAAAAACAAAAAGAAGGCGAGGTTGCCGTAGTGGATAGTTTTCCGCCACACGATCTGGTAACACAAGCTAGATTAACTTCAGATCCGGAGGATAGTTTTAATGTTGCGTTTTGTAATTTTTACGGTATTAAAGCGAAAGTAGTTGTTAAACACCCCTATAACGAATGAGTTTAAACGGTTGGTATAGGGCCGCAATTTATATATGTGCTTTTTTAAGCGTATGTTTTTTTGTTGTGTTGTTTTTTTCCATTCGTTGCGAACCCGATGATATGATAACTGCGCTAAAATTTCGCACCCAATCTTTCTCACAAATTATTTATAACGATTATTATTCTAATTTGTTTAGGCCTGCCGCACTGATTTCGTTTTTTAGCGTGGGCTATTCTGCTAATCCCTACTTATATCCATATAACATCTTGAGTTTGTTTCTTTTTATATCAAGTGTTTTTGTGTTTTCAACTTATAAATTAATTGTAGAAATTTTTAATTTGAATCTACCTTCCTTAAAAGAAAAAACTACGCTTGTTTGTATTTCAATATTGTTTTTTACATCTCTATATTTTTTAACTACCAATAGAATTGAAATTTTTGGATGGATGTCCGCTTTTATAACCCACTTTATGCCTGTGGCATTTATTGTTTTCAGCGCGTGGATTATTATAAAGAAAACAAATTCAAAACTTGATTATTTATGGCTTACGATAAGCACATTTTTAATTGGAGGTAGTGCAGAACACATAACACCCTCTGTTTTATTAGCAATAGCACCTCTTGTGTTTTCAATAAAGCTTAAAAACAAAAAGCTTTTATATTTTACAGTGGTTCTAATTTGTGTTTATTTAATCTCAGTTATCACTCCGGGAACTCTTTATCGCATAAACACCACAAACGAATACATTAGCTCTCACTCTTCTTCACAAATAGTAAGTCCGGTTAATTTTATACAACTATTTTTTCAACCTTATAAAATTATTGGTGTTCTACTTCTTTTTGTTTCTTGGATGGTTTTTACAAAAACCATAAACCCTCAATATTCTTTTACAATTCGTTGGCGCTATTTTTTCCTTCCTATTATTACATCACTAATAATAACATTAGCTGTTGCCGGATTTGTTTACAAATCTTTTTCCGAAACACGTTTACTTTTTATGGTTGATTTTGCGCTGTTTATTGCTATTAATGTCTTTGCATTAAAATTTGCGTCTAAACTAAAAGGCATTCGTTTTTTATTATCCGGTTTAACAATTGCCCCTACATTTATTCTCTTGTTTTTTTGTTTTCGACACATCCCTCGTTTACGATATTTTGCTAACCAGCATGATGAAACAGTTAGCTATTTAAAACAACAACCAAGCAATCAGGTAATTACAATTTCAGCATTCCCTGATTCAGACCTTACCAACCAAGCCCTTATGTATTCTGACCCCGATAATGAGGAAAACCAACTGTTTTGTCGTTTTTACAATATAAAAGCAAAAGTTTCGGTAAAAAACTAGGATTGCTTATCTTTGATACCCCTTGATACCAAAAGATACCGTAGATAAAATTATTGAAACCGCACGCGTTGAAGATGTAGTGGGCGATTTTATTACCCTAAAAAAACGTGGGGCAAACTTGCTTGGCTTATGTCCTTTTCATGGCGAAAAAAGTCCTTCGTTTACCGTATCTCCTGCTAAAGGAATTTACAAGTGTTTTGGTTGCGGTAAAGCCGGCAACTCGGTAAACTTTATTATGGAACACGAAAGTCTTAGTTACCCTGAGGCTTTACGATACCTAGCTGCCAAATACAATATTGAAATTGTAGAAAAGGAAATTACGCCTGAAGAAAAGGCACAGATAACCGAAAAAGAAAGCCTGTACATTGTTACCAATTACGCTCAAAAATACTTTACCGATAATTTATGGAACACTGACGAGGGGAAATCTGTTGGTTTAAGTTACTTCCGTGAGCGTGGTTTTACAGATGAGATAATTAAAAAATTTCAGCTTGGTTTTTCATTTGAAGATAGAAGAGCTTTTTCAAAAGCAGCTATAGCTGCCGCTTACAAACCCGAATATTTAATAAAAACAGGTTTGTCCATTTTATCTGATAAGCATGTTGAAGGCACGCCAATAACCATTAACGATATTTTTGATAGATACACGGGGCGCGTAATTTTTCCTATACATAATGGAACCGGTAAGGTTATTGGTTTCGGCGGACGCATACTAAACAGCGATAAAAAATTTGCCAAATACATTAACTCGCCACAAACTGATATTTACGATAAGAGTAAAGTTTTATATGGTTTGTATTTTGCTAAAAAACAAATTACACAGGAGGATAATTGTTATTTGGTAGAGGGTTATACAGATGTTACTTCTATGCACCAGGCGGGCATTGAAAACGTGGTAGCATCATCGGGCACATCCTTAACGGTTGATCAAATACGTTTAATACATCGCTTTACTAACAACATTACTATTCTTTATGATGGTGATGTTGCCGGTATTAAGGCAAGTTTCAGGGGGATTGATTTAATTTTGGAAGAAGGAATGAACGTAAAAGTTCTTTTATTTCCGGATGGAGACGACCCTGATTCGTATTCTAAAAAAGTTAGCGGAGATGATTTAAGAAATTTCATTAAAAAGAACTCGCTCGATTTTATAAAATTTAAAACCAATTTACTTTTTGAAGAAGCTCGCCACGAGCCCGTAAAAAAAGCAGCGTTGGTAAAAGATATTATAGAAAGTATAGCCATTGTACCCGATGCCATTACACGTAATGGATACATTACCGAATGTAGCCATATTTTACAGGTTGATGAGCAAACGTTAGTGTTTCAGGTAAAGGCCACGCGTGATAAAAAAATTGTAAAGAAAAACTTTCAATCTGAAGTTGCTCCCATTGAAACACAGAGTTATTCTGAAAACACCAACCAGGAAGTAAAAGATGATTTACAAAAACTATTAGACGCTGATTTAAATCCTTTTGCTCAGCAGGAAAAAAACTTAGTACGCCTTCTTCTTCTATATGGAACCCATTTAATTGAGATACAACATTTAAGTGAAGACAACGAAAATGTTACAGCCGAGGTTTCAGTAGCAGAGTTTATTTTAAACGAGTTGGATCAAGATGAGCTTAGTTTTATGGACCCCACCTGTCAAATGTTTATATATGAATTTATGTTGCAAATAAAAGGAGGGAACATCCCTAATGCTGATTATTTTGTAAAACATAAAAACCCACAACTAGCACAAACCACCATAAACCTTATTAGCAGTAACGACCAGCTAAGCGAGCGTTGGAAAAACAAACATAATATTATGGTGGCTCACGAAACCGATAATATTAAAAAATCAGTT
>JABDCR010000033.1:0-1301 GCA_013288015.1 Bacteroidota bacterium
CAATGAATTTTTTTAATCCTTTTCTTTTTTTCCTGCTCCTATTTCCTTTGCTTCAAAACGTATAAAAAGAGAATAAGTGTTGTCGGCCTTAACAGTAACTTCATTCATTTTTACGCTATACCAGTAGTTAGCTATAAATTTTAATGAGTGACTACCAGGTTTTGTTGTAAGTTTTGCCGCACCTGTTGCATCAATTTTTGGATGCATAGTGTCCTTATCTACAATAACTTTTATATGGCTTTTAGCCGGTTTGCCATCGGGCCCCTGAAACCTAAAAACAAGCAAAGCCCTATTGGGTTTTACACCTTTAATTTTTGTGGGCTCAACTTTTGTTATTTTGCCGCAACCTTTTTCGCAGTTTTGAGCGTAGTTAAAATGCGTAAGACTTACTAAAAGTAAAAGAAGGAATATTTTTTTCATTGCCAAATATACCAAAAGATTTTATTGAACTTCATACCCCTGTATCTTAATAATTACCTATTGCTTTTTGGTAATTAATGCTTGCTAATAGATAATCGTAAACCGCCTTAATATAATTTTGTTCGGTAGCGCTTAAAGTTCTATCGGTATCTAACAAACTGCTATATAATAGGGAACCAATTTTGTATTGCTGTTTTTGATTTTGATAAATAACTTGCGACAACTCATAATTGCTTTTTGTGGTTTGCATGTTTTTAGATGCATTGTTTAACTCTGTAGAAGCTTTTTGAATTTCGTAATTTATATCGGCTGTTTTTTGTTTTAAAGCTAAATCAGTTTGCATTGATTTGAATTTATATTCCTGAATGCTATTATAGTTTTTAAAATTAGATGTTATAGGTACACTTAATTTTAAACCCATATAATTAAAAGGAGACCACCATTGGTGCAAACCATAATCAAAATTAGTATAGGTAAACTGTTGTGAGTAGTTGGCAAAAAAACCTAATGAAGGCAAAGCGTTTTGACAATTTTTACTTGTCCACAGTTTATTTGCTTCTTGTTGTAATACAAGTTGTTTAATTTCTGTGCGGTTACTTGCATCTCCTTTGGTAGCAAGTTGTTCGCTTGCAACAAAAAGTGAGTTAAGACTATCAGTTAACTCAAGCTGTGTTTCAATCGTAACGTTTAGTTGATATTTAATATTATCCACCGCTAGATTGTAGCTCTGTTTTGCTTTGGCAGTTTCAAGTTTGGCGTTTTCATAATCTAATTTTGCTTTTAAGTAATCGTTTTCTATTAAGGAGCCCAGTTTAAATTTGCCTTCGGCTACTTCTAAATACTCTTTATAACGTTGTTCATCATTTGTGCTAATCTTGGCT
>JABDCR010000033.1:1311-29885 GCA_013288015.1 Bacteroidota bacterium
AATACATTTAAATAAGATTTAATAATTTCTTCTTTAATATTATTTTCAGCTTGTTTATTTTTTTCTTGTTGCTGGGCTAAATTATTTTTGGCGATTTTTACATCGGTTGTAATGGCGGGTTTAAAAATATTTTGATTAAGGTCTAAACCAAATACCGAAACACTTTTAGCGCCTAGGGCAACTAAACCGGGGTTTGGACTAAAAAAACCACCCGGAATGTATGTGGCTTGTATTTGGGGATTGTAGCGCGCCATAGCTGAGCCTGATACATCGGGTATCCATTCTTTTTTAGTTTTGCTAACGCTGTTATCAGCTACAGCAATATTATATTTTTGAGTTTGAATATCGTAACGATTTTTCAAGCCGACATCAATTGCTTGTTTTAAACTAACAGATAAGTTACTTGTAGCTTGTTGCGCATAAGTATAAAGAGATGCAAGAACGAGTAACAGAGAGATTATTTTTTTCATATAATTTTTTATGTTGAGTTTGATTAATGATCGCTAACAGCTTCTAATTTTTCACCTTTTTTATATCGTATTAGTAATATTACAGGAGTACACAAAAGCACAGTTAAGCCAAGCATCATAAAACCGTGATCGTAACTTAAAAGCATTTGCTGTTTAGTTACCAATCCGTCTACCATCATATTGGCAGTTTGTGCGGCTTCATCTGTACTATATCCTGCGCCTTGAAACATTTGTGTAAACGATGCTAATCGTTCGGTGGTCATTGAGCTATAATCCGTTACGTTAGAAACCATATTGTTTTTTATATCGGCATTTTGGTGGTCTAAATAAATATTAATAAGTGCTACACCTATAGCCCCTCCTAACTGACGTAACATATTTGATAAACCAGTAGCTTGCGCTAAATCTTTTCCTTTTAAACCTGCCACGGCCAAGGTTAAAATAGGCATCATCATAAAGGCTGCACCGATACCGCGTAAAATAAAAGGCCAAAAGAAATTACTACTATTTGAATCGGGTCCGGCAAAAGACATTAAAATTAAAAAGGATGACATCATAGCCAAACCTATTAGGATAACCACTTTGGGATTTGCCCCACCGCCCACAATTCTGCTTACGGCAATCATTCCAACGGCTGTTGCCATAGCACCCGGAATCATAAATGCTCCTGTCTGCGTGGCAGTCCAACCTAAAGATACTTGTGTAAATAACGGAAAAATAAAAACAGAGCCGGTAATTATCAATCCTATAATCAGGTTCATAATGTTACCCATGGCTAGGTTAAAACTTCTGTATAAACGAAGATTTACTGCCGGAAAATCAATAGAAAGCTCCCTAATAACAAAAGCAACCATTCCTATAATAGCCGTAACAAAAAAGAAAAGAATTTCATCACTCGAAAACCAATCTTTAGTTCCGCCTTCTTCTAAAACATATTGTAATGAGCCTATCCCAACAATTAAAAATAGTATACCCCACCAATCAATTTTATCAGGTTTAGATACACCTGCAAGATTTGTTACATAAGTCCATGATAAAAACGCGGCTAAAAAACCAACAGGTACATTGATAAAAAATATCCAGTGCCACGAAAAATTATCGGTAATATATCCGCCCAGCACAGGTCCAAACGTTGGCCCCAATATCACACCAACTCCAAAAATGGCCATGCCTGTACCTGCTTGCTTGGGCGGAAATGCACCAATAATAATGGATTGTGCTGTTGATAGTAAACCACCACCACCTAAACCTTGTATAAAACGCCAAAAAACAAGTGTCCATAAACTGGTTGATAGGCCACACATTAACGATGAAAATGTAAATAGGATTACGGATGCTGTAAAATATACTTTTCTACCAAACAGATTTGATAACATGCTTGAAAGTGGAATTACAATAACGTTGGCTATACTATACGATGTAATTACCCAGGCAATTTCGGTGGTAGTAGCGCCAATGTTGCCGCTAATTTCTCGTAACGAAACGTTTACAACAGTTGTATCAATTAGCTCTAATATAGCGCATGATATAGCAGTAAGAATTAGTATCCACTTAGCTGCGCCGGTAGGATATAACTCTTCCAGTAAAGGAGGAGTTTCCTTCTTTTTTTCATTGTTTATATTATCAACGGCTTCGTCTTTTGTAATAGATGCACTCATCTTTTTACTTAACTTTTACTTTTACAAAGGCACTTAAGCCCGGAAAAATTTCGGTTGCTTTTTCTTTAGGAAAATTATCTATTGATATGCGTAAAGGAAAACGCTGCGTTATTTTAATAAAGTTTCCGGTAGCGTTATCTGGTGGTAATAAAGAAAACTTAGCACCTGTTGCGCCTGAATATGATTCTATTTTTCCAACTAATTTTAAATCAGGATAAGCATCTAATTCAATCTCAACTTCATCGCCTATTTTAAGTTTATTTAATTGAGTTTCTTTAAAGTTGGCATTTACCCAATAGTTTTCAGTATTAATAACCATGCATAAGGCTTGTCCGGCAGAAACATACTGCCCTAACTGAATGGCACGTTTAGTTGCTACTCCGTTACAAGGGGCAATTACCGTGGCGTATGATAATTGTTTTTTTGTTAAAGCAAGTTCTGCTTCGCGTTGTTTAATTTGTGCTTTAGCCAAATCAATCTGATTTTGATCGGCACTTGCTTGCGCCTTTAATCCCAAAGAAGATGAGGTAGATGATTGTTGTTGGTTGATTGCTTTCTCATAATCAGATTTTGCAATTTGTAGATTAGATTGTGCATTATCAAACTGCTCTTGCGTGGCTGCTTTAATTTTTTGAAGCTCTGTAACCCTGTCAAAATCTTTTTGAGCTTTTTCTGCTTTTACTTTGGCAGCAACAATGCCTTGTTGATTAGATTCTGCTGTTTCTACTGAAGCAGTTGCATTCTCAGCACTTGCTGATGCTTTATTTTGTACAGCTAATAAATTGGCATTAGCATTATCTAAAGCTGCTTCGGCTTGTGTAAGTTTTGCTTTTAATTCATCTGCATCAAATAAAATAAGGGTATCACCTTTTTTTACTAATTGATTATCTTTAAAACGTATATCTTTAATATAGGCTGTTACACTTGAGCGTATAGGTACTAAATCCCCATCCAATTGAGCATTATCGCTTGTTTCATAATTTGTGCCTTTTATATATAAGGTGGCTCCTATGCCAATTACTACTAATGCAATTATTCCAATAATTATCAGCTTGTTTGGCTTTTTCTTTTGTGTTTCTTGTGTCATGTTTCTATTTATGGTATTAAAACCGACTATTCGGTATATTTTTTATTAAAAAATTATTTTCTTAACTCCTTATATAACTCATCCCATAATTCTCTTATTTTTTTGGCAGAATCGTCATACTTATCTTCCATAATGCAGTTAAGTCCAAGGCCTTTGGCTGAGTAAATAAATAATTTAACTATTTGCTCAACACCCATTTTCGATCTTATTTCACCGCTTTTCTTTGCTGTTTCTACTATTTTTGTCCAGGCCTTTAACTCCTTTTTTTGTTGCTGTACTCGTAGTTCTTTAAAATCGGGCAGCATTTTCATAGCATCAAACATTAAAAAATAATGGTTCGATGTAAAAACCGCATTTTCGTTATCATCTTTTAATTTCGAAGTGCTGAGTCTTTTCTTTTTTTCATTTAAGCAATCAGTATAAAACTCGGCAAGCGATTTTTGCGAAAATTTCTCAAAATTGGTAATAATAAAATCACTGTAATAGTGCTTTATTACTTCTTCAAAAACCTGCTCTTTACTACTAAAATAATGGTAGAATGCACCTTTTGAAAGCCCTGTTTTTTCAACAATTTCTTTCATGGTAACTTCTTTAAAATTTTTTTGAAGAAAGAGGTTTAAGGAAACCGATAAAATATGTTCTTTGGAGTCACTCATTTTAAAAAACCGACCATTTGGTATGCAAATGTACGTATAAATTTAATTTCTGCAAATTAAATTTATGTTATCCTTTTAAAGTATTGGAAGAGAACTATATAGTTGATATCCCGTTAGCATCAGTAGTAAGTACTTCGCTCATATAATTAAAAAAGGGGCGTAGTTTTTTAAACGCGTCGTTTGCTTTATAAACAAAGTCTGTACTAAGCACTTCTTTATCGGTAAACTCGTGTCTAAAAATAAACTGCTTATAGCGCAACAAATCGATAGCGGGATTATCTTTTGCATAGCCTCGTGGAGCTGAACTTAGTTGCTCGCCTCTCATTTTTCCAAATGTATTTGCTAGTGTTTTGTTTGTGAGTAGTTTTTTCCAATCGTCGTAATTTAATTCAATGTCTTCTCTTATTCGCTGTAAATCTTCAGGTGCGGGGCCCCAAAAACCTCCTGATATGTATGAATTACCCGGTTCTATACGAAAATAATATCCGCCACGTAGTTTTTTAGTTGCTCTTTTAAAATGGCCGTGCCAAAAAGAATTATATGGCGTTTTGTCTTTAGAAAAACGCACATCTTTGTAAATTCTAAATAAAGCTTTTTTGCCCGAAGCAGTTTCAATGTTGTCATGTTTATTCATTTCAACTAATAAAGCATCGGCAAAACCTATAATGTTATCATGCGCTTTGTTATAAATGTCTTTGTGATCATTAAACCAATCTCTATTATTGTTTTTTGAAATCGCTTTTAAAAAAGCGATAGATTCTTTTTTTATAAACATAAAAATTATTTAATCGTTTGGGTGGCCTGCGTTTATCCAACTTTGAATTTTAGAAATTTGACAACCCGATAACTGACTTCCATTTTGTGGCATAGCATTATAGCCCGCACTATGCTTAATAGTACCTAATAACTTATTGTTTGCAATTGAATTTACTACCCCTGCATAATTCGATAAGTCATATCCTCCACCTGCATTTGAAGTGCTATGACAACCTATACACCAACTATCCATAATAGGTTGTATATCGGCTGCAAATTTAAATGAAGTTGTATCACAAACCGTACAATTAGATTGATTAAGTGCCCCCATACTAATCCAAGCCTTAATCATAAACTTTTCCTGATCAGTTAATGGGATGTAATCTCTCGGAGGCATGCTTGGGTTCGATCCGTCTATTTTTGTATACATACTACTTTGCAATGGATGTTTTGCTACTACTCTTTTCATAATGCCATCATAAGTAGTAAAATCTCCGCGTCTTGATCCAGGAGAATGACAACCACTCATCGAACACTTAGAAACAAAAATAGGTAAAATATTTTCCGTAAAGCAAATACTTGGGTCATATGCTTTTTCGGTACATGTTGTCAACGAAAAAATTACAACCGTAAATAGTAAAATGGTCATTATTGTTTTCATCTCTCTTTCTTACTCCTCTAATAACGGCAAAAGAACTAATTTAGTTTGTCTAAATTCTGAGCATTGCGTTAAAGGAAGTTTTTTTCTGTTAAAACAAAGATACCTCTGCGCTGTTATTTTTACTATGATATTTATCATTTAAGTAATTGAAAAAACAGAAGTGCCTATAAGTTTATGATTTTAACTGTAATTTAACCTTATGATATTCAGTAATTTAATACTTTTAGAAGAAAAATGAGTAAACCATTGTCTGGTTTTTAAAATTCGTTCGTTATTAGAGTATAAAGTCAAAATATAAACTTTTAAAAAAACAGCATGACAAAAACAATCACTCAAAAAGTAATATTTAAAAACACTCCGGTAAAAGCTCTTTATGAGTTGTATATGGATGCGAAAAAACATTCATTAGTTACTGGTGCTCCGGCTAAAATTACAGCTAAAGAAGGAAGTAGTTACTCTGCTCATGATGGCTACATTAAAGGAAAAAACCTTCAATTAATTAAAGACAAACTTATTGTACAAAGCTGGAAGGGTCAAGATTGGGATAAAAATGATTTAGATTCTACTTTCATTATCAACTTCGAACAAAAAGGGAAAGATGCTGTTTTGCATATAACACATGCTAACCTGCCTGTAAAACACGCCGATGATATTAGAAAAGGATGGCACGATTATTATTGGAAACCTTGGAAACAACATTTAGCTGGTAAAAAAGTTATCCGAAAGGAAATGTAAAATAACGGGCAAATTATTTTTAATTTTTGTCCGGTTCTTAAAAACTCATTCGTTATTAACATATAAATCAAAAAATATAAACCTTAAAAAACAAAACAAAATGGAAAAATTCCTTTATTTATTCAGAGGTGGCGAAAATCACGCACACAACGCAAACGATTCAGAAGCAGCCGCAAAAAACATGCAAGCTTGGGGAGCTTGGATGCAAGACATGCAACAAAAAGGCATTCTTGCGGGAGGCGAAGCTCTTCAGCCAACAGGCAAACAAGTTAATGGCACTAAAAAAGTAGTTACCGATGGACCTTTTGTAGAAGCAAAAGAATTAGTAGGTGGTTTCCTTTTAATAAATGCAAAAGACATTAACGAAGCGGTAGAAATTTCTAAAGGCTGTCCTATTTTTCATGAAAATGGTAAGGTAGAAGTTCGCCCAATCCAAAAAATGGAAATGTAAAAATTAATCACACAAATTAAAACAAAATGGAAAAATTTCTTTATTTATTTAGAGGTACTGAAAATAATGCACACGATATGAGAGATAATAATTTGTCTCCTGAAGATATGCAGGCACAAATGCAAAAATGGATGACATGGATGAAAGGACTTGGCGAAAAAGGAATCCTTGTTGGCGGTGAACCACTTCAAGTTACTGGCAAACAAGTTACCGGTACAAAAAAAGTAGTTACTGATGGTCCTTTTATAGAAGCAAAAGAAATTGTTGGCGGTTATTTAATTGTTAATGCTAAAAACATTGATGAAGCCGTAGAAATTTCTAAAGGTTGCCCTGTATTAGAGGTTGATGGAAAAATAGAAGTTCGCCCTATTCAGAATATGTAAATGAGTTCTGGAAAGAATAGTGATGTACATAAAATAGTAGACCATCTTTTTCGTCGCGAAGCGGGAAAGATGGTCTCTGTTTTAACACGCATATTTGGTTTTAAAAATATTGAGCAGGCTGAAGATGTTGTACAGGATACCATTCTTAAAGCACTTGAAGTCTGGAAATTTGGTAAAGTACCTGAAAATCCAGAAGCTTGGCTGTACCATGCCGCAAAAAATAAAGCTATAGATATGCTGCGCCGACAGCAATTAAAATATAAAATAGATAGTGATATTTCTTATCTCCTGAAATCAGAATATACATTGGCACCGGCACTTAACGAAATGTTTACCGAAAACGAAATTAAAGACAGTCAGCTACGTATGATGTTTGCTTGTTGCAATGCGTCATTTACGCAAGAGGCGCAAATAACTTTAATACTTAAAACACTTTGTGGTTTAAGTGCAAAAGAAATTGGCAAAGCTTTTTTAAGTAATGAAGAAACCATACAAAAAAGAATTTACCGTACACGTGAAAAAATACGCGAAGAAAACATTACACTCGATTATCCCGGTGCTAATGCTATGACACAGCGTACCGATGCTGTACTTAAAACCTTGTACTTATTATTTAATGAAGGCTATCATTCTTCGCATCCCGAAAAACTAATCCGTGAAGATTTATGTGAAGAGGCAATGCGTTTATGTTTGCTTCTTATTGAAAATCCCAAAACCAATTTGCCGCAAACAAATGCGCTATTGGCATTAATGTGTTATCATGTATCACGTTTTGGCGCAAGGTTAGACGATAAGGGTTTAATTGTTTTATTAAAAGACCAAGACAGAAATCAGTGGAATAAAATTTTAATTGAAAAAGGCAACGAGTACTTAAACTATTCTGCTATCGGGAAAATGGTGCACGACTTTCATATAGAAGCAGCCATTGCATCTGCACATGCCAATACAACGTCCTATGAAAATACGGATTGGAAAATGATTTTGAACCTTTATGATACTCTATTAAACAGAACCAATAATCCTATGGTAGCCATTAATCGTGCTGTTGTTTTGGGTGAGGCAGAAGGATGCCATAAAGCCATCACCGAATTAGAGAAATTAAAAGGCTTTACCGAAAACTGTTATTACAATACTTCCTTAGCAGAAATGTACATGAGGGTAGGAGATAAAGAAACGGCTAAAAAAATATTCGGTAAAGCTTTAGAACTTACTTCGTCTAATGCCGAGATAGAATTAATTCGTCGAAAAATGAAAATGTGCTCTTAAATACCAAGGGCTGCTAAATAAGTCGCTGTGGCCATTTTTCCTGAATTATATAAGCGTAATTTCTGGATATCGGTTAGTGAAAAATTAGTAGCAGAAATTCCAAAATCATCTATAATGACAATTCGTTTTTTTTCTTCCGGTTTTTTTTCGAAATCAATTGCCTGAGAATTTGTAATTGTTTCAAAATAATCATTTATGAACGGAAGTAGTTGATTATTTTGTAAAGTGCTTGATGGATTAATGCCACTTACCGTTTTAAGATAAAACCCCAGTGTTTCGTTATTAATTTTGTTATCAACACTATCAAATGCCGTAATAGGAAAATTGCAAATAGTGCCACCATCTACATAAATATGATTATCAGGAATGCCGTTAGAAAAAGTCCATGCTTCGAAAAAAAGAGGAATGGATATAGATGCCCTTATAGCCTCAGCAACAATTGCATGAGGTGTTTTAGCTACTGAAAACTCTTTTAAAATATGCTCATTTAAATCGGCGGCAAAAACACGTAAATCAAGCATGTTTGCTTTTTTAAAATCGGCAAATGTTGCATTTTCATCAAGGCCTTTGTAAGTAATACATTTTTTTATCCAACGTAAAAAAACGTCTCCTTTATATAAGCCATATTTAGGGCTTATTTGCAATGATCCCCAATTATCTTCAAAAGTTTTAAAATCAGTTGTTGCAACTACTTTTAAAATATCTGCTGATGTGTATTTTAAACTAATAAACATTGCTGTAATAGCACCAGCCGAAGTTCCCGCAACGCGTTCTACGTGCTTCAGTACTTTTTTTTCTTCAAGCGCATCAATAACACCTGCATAAGCAATGCCTAAAACGCCCCCACCTTTAAAAACTAAATTCTTTATCATTGGGTTTAATTTTGCTTAAACAATATACGAATTTATTTTTTTATTTTTTAATAAGCTCCTAATTATTAAAAGGATGCGATTTAATAATCTCAATCTCTTTTTTAATCAGCTTGGTAATGTCTTTTAAATAAGGCATTTCATCTTGCGTACAAAAAGATATGGCAATGCCACTCGAACCTGCTCTGCCTGTTCTCCCAATGCGGTGTACGTAGGTTTCAGCTTGTTCCGGTAATTCGTAATTTATTACGTGCGATAATTTATCTACATCAATTCCTCTTGAAGCAATATCAGTTGCCACTAACACTCGAATCGTTCTTTCTTTAAAACCTTTTAAGGCTCTTTCACGCGCTCCTTGAGATTTATTACCATGTATGGCTTCAGCTTTAATGCCTCCGCTGGTTAATTCTTTTGCTACTTTATCGGCACCACGTTTGGTACGTGTAAAAACCAAAGCACTTTCAATATTCGCATCTTTTAAAATATGCTTCAATAACGGGCGCTTATTTTCTTTCTTCACATAATAAACCGCTTGTTTAACCAGGGTAGCCGTAGATGATACTGGAGTAACCGCTACACTAACCGGATTTTTAAGTATGGTGTTAGCCAGCTTCATAATATCGGGTGCAGCTGTTGCAGAAAAAAATAAGGTTTGTTTTTTTGCAGGAAGCTTGGCAATTACTTTTTTAATATCATTAATAAAGCCCATATCAAGCATACGGTCGGCCTCATCTAATACAAAAAATTGTATGCTATTTAGTTTAATAAAACCCTGTTGCATAAGGTCCAAAAGTCTACCTGGTGTTGCTACCAAAACATCAGCACCACGTCTAATAGCAGCTACCTGTGGGTTTTGGTTAACTCCGCCAAATACAGTTGTGTGTGTTATGCCAAGGTTTCTGCCATACTCTAAAAAATTGGCGCTTATTTGTAAAGCAAGTTCGCGTGTTGGTGCAAGTACTAATGCCTTAATTGTTTTTTGTGGAACGGCCGGTTTGTTGGCATCCAATAATTGTAAAATAGGTAAAGCAAAGGCTGCTGTTTTACCGGTACCTGTTTGTGCGCAACCAAAAATATCTTTACCAGCTAAAATATGCGGTATCGATTGTTCTTGTATAGGCGTGGGGTTTTTATATCCTTTTTTATCTAAGGCTGTAACTAGCTGATTGATAAGTTTTAAATCTGAAAATGTCATTTTCGTGTTTTGTTTTTTAGTTATAAATAGTAAGTGTATGCGCATAAACGCACCACCAAATTAACCTGTAAGAAAAGTGTAAAATATATCGTATTGTGACTAACGGAATACAAACTGATTGAGATACAATCTTCTTCGAGAAGTACACAAAGATACACAATTTATCGGTAATTCAAGTTTTTGGTTGCTTTACCTATCCTTATAGCTGATTATAAACCAAACAATTTTTTGTATTTTTAAATAACATTAAAAAACAAACTCTATGGCAAAAGTAGAACCCAAACACAAAAAAACACTTGCACAAAAATTATTAACCTTTCAAAGAAATGGTTTGCAACAATACGGCAAGTATCTTAATCAGCAATTAAAACTAACTGATAAAATGAAACACGGCACAGCCTATAAAAAGTACATTGAAAAACAAATTATTTATAAAGATAAAAAAATTAAAAAGATAGATAATAAACTAAAAAACCTCTAGGTTAAACTTACTTACAAATAGTTTTATATTTGATGTGTAATTACATCTAACAAAACTATGAACCAACAAACTTATACTGTACGCAATGCTTACTCAAGCGAGTTTCAAGAAATTGGCCGACTAATGGTACAAGTATATTCGCAGCTAAATGGCTTTCCAAAACCAAGCGAGCAACCCAACTATTATAATATGCTTGCTAACATTGGCAACTTAATCCAAAAACCCAACACCGAATTATTAGTGGCTGTTTCTACTGATAATAAAATAGTGGGAGGTGTAGTATATTTTAGCGATATGCAATACTATGGTTCAGGTGGCACAGCCACTAAAGAAAAAAACGCAGCAGGTTTTCGCCTCTTAGCTGTTGATCCTGACACTCGCGGACATGGTATCGGCAAAATCCTCACCAATGCTTGCATTGAAAAAGCAAAACAAACCAAGCTGCAAAATATGGTTATACACACTACCAAAGCTATGCAAACAGCCTGGGCTATGTATGAGAACTTGGGTTTTAAACGAGCCGAAGATTTAGATTTTATGCAAGAGCAACTTCCGGTTTTTGGTTTTCGTTTGGCACTTAATTAAGTTGAAAAAATGGAAATTAAAATCACCAAAAAAAATAACCGTAACCAGCTTACTTGTGCGCGCCCGGATGGCAGCATGGTGCAATCCAATCTCGGGCCCAAACTACCTTTTCACGATATAGCACATTTTGTTGTAGAAAGCACATTAAATTTACAGGAAGGTTTTTACGGTAATATTTTAAAGGGTTATTCGGTTGAGCAGTTGTCTGATAAACAAATCATAAAAGCATTACCACCACAAGCTTGGTTTGCCGAGATTACTACCCGCGCTCTGCAATCACTTTCCTCGGGCGCATGTACTATTCAGCAATTCCCCTCTCTGGTTGAAACTGAACTTCAACAATTTTCTATTAACTACAATCAAAACCTAAATGAAGAAATAATTAGTGACATGCTAAGCCACTATCAACAATTAATGCAACAATGGCATACACTTACCGAAGGACAAACATTGAGCTTTCACTTCAATAATAATCCGGCAACACAAGTAAATAAATAATAAAAGCCGCTCTCTTTTTTTAAGGGAACGGCTTTTATAGCAATACAACTAATTTACTCCTTAATAAACTTTTTATTAGCAGTTCCTTCTGCAGTTTGTATTTTTACTAAATACACGCCACTTTGTAAAACACTAACAGGTATAATAGCGTACTTGCCAAGTTCGTTATATTGCAAACCTTGTACAAGGTTACCAAGCATATCAAAAACTTCTATGGTTACATTTTTTTGTGCATTGACAAACTCAACGTACACATTTGTATTGGCCGGGTTAGGGTACAGGCTTAAATTTAACTGAGGCATTACATTTTGTTTAATGCCCACTGTACTTAAATTTAAACAACTTGGGTACGTATTTGTATTAAACCAACGCTTTACACGTTGATTATCTTTAGTAGCACTATTAATTAAGCAAGTGCTATTAGTATCGCAGTTAACTGAGTCTTGCGTAAAAACTAAAGCATAATCTAACTCGTACATGCCACCGGGCTGCATAGTAAACTTACCTACGTTTACCATAAAGCGTCTATCACCCGGTGTGTTACCAGCTTGTTTTTCAGTCCAACCTGTAGCACCATAACTATTTGTTGGTGTTATTGGACTACTGCAATTTCCATTTAAACCAAATCCGTATGGGTCAGTATTACCTGGATACAAATATTTGCAAGCTTGCCCTCCCGCAGTTAAGCCCTGTGAACCATAAGTCATAGGTACGCCATTTTGCCAATGGCTATTCATTAAATTATAATAAGAATTATATCCTGATGGGTTACCATTTAAGGGGCTGCCTGTATTATTATAATAAGTAAAACCATTCATCATACACCTTTCTCCTGCTTCGTCTATTTGACAATTATGGTTATTGTCTATTCCATCACCCGCATCAGCTAATGGTCCCCTTAATACATTGCAGGCAAATACAGGTAAATTACTATGATAGCCGGGTAATACAACATCTTCATCGTAACTATCTCCATTATAGGTATAACCAAAATCGTTCATCACGTCACAGCCTACATAATCATCCTGATAATTCCCTAAATCGGTATCTTCCCATAAACTAATGTGGGTGCTATCAACTCGGTTGTTACTGCGGTTAAATATTTGGTAATTATAAAAAGTAGTATTGTTTAAAACCGCATTGCTATCTGCAATAGTTGGGCAGGTAAAAGCATAAGCACTGGTGTGTACTTCAATGCCCAAAGATGGGCCTCCTGTTTCACTATGTCCGTATGCCACATCATTATACACACTCCAAATCATTTGGTCGCCTTTTATTAAGGGATAATCGCCATCATGAATTGGGTCGTAAATGCCATTATTATTTACATCAACATAAGGTGCCAGTTTACGCGAGTAGTTACCTGTGCCTTGTGCCGGCCAATTAATTATAGCACTTACAGGTGCAAAAGTTCCGTTTTGTACATTGCCTGCGTTCCAGTTGTAAATAAAATTAGCAATGTCAAATCGGTTAACTTTCCAAACATGGTTGTATGTATTCATAGTTGCGGTATCTATAGTTGCATTGGTTGTATCCAATGGACCCGGCCAAAAATCTACTCCGTTTTGTCTATAAGTCATAGCTGCCGTACGTATTTGGTTGTTAACATAGCCACCTATCCACATCGACGAAGAAAATAAAGGACTGGTATTATTTTGTTTCTTAACAAAGTATTTTGTTACTCCACTTGCAGCATCCCAGTGCTGATTAGAGTTATCGGTTATTAAAGCACTTACATTATTTATATCTAAAAAAGCTGTATTGCCGGTTGTTTCAGTTGTTACATATCCCGAGTACTGCATAGTAGGAATTGGATCGTATGAACTTAAAACATAAATAGTTCCTGCTCCGGCAGGACTAACAACAAATATTTTATTTGAGCCTACATCGTGCTGCATAATATATTGGTTGCCTGTAATAGTTGAACTTGCAGCTATACTTATATAAGTATATACTTGGTTACTGGTAACTTCATAACTACGCCCGGCATATATTCCTGATTGTAATGAACAAAACATAGCGCCACCATTAGGTCCCTTGCAAATTGTTTTTACAATAACCGGATAGGTGCCTGTACCAAGTGTTTCTTGCAAATTGCTTAATGGATATACTTGCTGAAAAGTATAAAAATTACTGTTGTCATATTTAATGGCACCGTGGGCATTAGTGCCAATCCATTTATTGCCTTGCGCATCTATATAAATACAATTTACAACATCAGCCGTATTAGTAGGCGTTACATAATTAAATGTAAAATTGCTTCCATTAAATTTTTCCAATCCGTTTTGATTTCCTAACCAAATGGCATTTGCATTTTCTACCGTAATGCAATTAACCATATTACTGTTCATTCCATCGGCAGTAGTATAATTGGTAAAGCTAGTGCCATTATGAACCGATAAACCTCTATTGCTACCCGCATACACATTACCATTGCCACAACCTATTGAAATTATTGTATCACTAACCAAACCAGCGTTTGTTGTGTTGTATGTTGTAAAATTTATACCATTATACTTAGTCAAACCCATGTTCGACCCTATCCATAAATTATTACTTGCATCAACCGCCAGGGCATTTACTTTATTGGTGGCTGATAAAGCATTAAATGCCGGAAAAGTATCCCAAGTTGTTCCGTTATATCGCATTAACTGAAAAGAAGTAGCTACACCTTCATTCATCCCTATCCATTTATTACCTATGTTATCAATAACAAAGGCGCTTCTTTTGTTGACGTTAGTGGTTGTTACAGTTGTACCCGCAATATTTACAGGATAATTAGTGGGTGATGTTTGACTAAAACTATTCAAACTCAATGATCCTGATATAAATAGTGAAATGTAAATTTTTCTCATAAAATAAGTTTTTATTGATGTAAATATATAGTTAGCCAACACCAAAAAAGTGTTTACATTTTTAAACGGCTGTATATTTTTTTTAAGTGGTCGCTTTTTGCAATTAAGCGGTCAGTTTTTTATTAAAAACTTATATTATCAAACGAGCCGTAAATAGTACCATGCTGACTACCTGCAGTTGGAAAAGTTTCCAAAGCATCAAAATTAAATGATACGGACATTACTCTGTTAGTTGCATCGTATTTAGTAATATTTAGAGTTCCTACATAAGGTGAATTGCCTGTGCTATAACGAAAAGTATTCGAACCCGAAGTATATATACCTGTATTATTGTTCGTTGCAGATAAAGTGTAAGACCCAACTGAATTTACGGCGTTGTTAATAGTTATTGTAACAGTTTGCTCATTACCATTGTTATTAGCACTTGCATTGCTTCCTGTAATTTGCAACGATTGAGTTTGACTTGATATTGAGTACTGAACTCCGGTAGTAGTAACACCCATAGCATTAAATGTGTAAGTAGAGGCAGGACTAACTGGGGCCGGGGCAGGAGTTGGCGTAGGTTTTTTAGCGCACGATGTTGTTGTAAAGCATAATCCTAATAAAATAACCGCAACACCCACTAAGTTGTTTATTATTTTCATGTCAATATTTTTAATTCGATATAAATGTCAATATTTTTTCTTAGTAAATTAAACAAGCTCTTCCTTTTCAACAACAACCTCTGCAAGCCATTTTTCGGCATCTTCCCGTTTGGTAAAAAAACGTGTAGGCGTATAAGGTTTAACAATTTTCATGTAAAAATTAGCAATTAGTTTTTGCGGCAAGCTGTTTATAACAAAGGCATCTACTAGTTTATATATACTGCCCTTTGCACTGCAGGATAATTTAACAGCTTCAATATCCGCAATAGTATGTTCACCAACCAATATTAAATTTTTAAATTTTTTTCCTTTCCCAATATCATAAGCGGCTGCAATTGCCTCTTCAGCATCACGTTTGCTAAACACCTGGTTAGGCTTTATGTCAAGTACTAACACTTCATCTTCACGTTCAAACACGGTGGTAATTCTTGTTTCTACGGGCTTCATTTTACAATCTGTACAACCAAATATATTAAAAATACTTTAGAATAAAAAGCATCCTTTTGCATCAAGTTTCGCATTGATTATTACTACACTCCACATACTTACATTAATTATAATAAAACCGAAACATGCATTTTTATAACTACTCAAAAAAGCATATTTCAATAAAAAACAGAAACATATTGTAAAAAAAAGGTAAAAACACAAAAAGTAAACGATTTTTTTAGCCCATGCGTAAATATTTTTTTAACCGAAACACCTGTATATACAGCAATAAATTGATTTTTTATATACATAAAATACAAAAATCTTACATATGTAAGTTTGTAAAAGTGTTTGTATTTTTTTTACGTGCTAAAGCACTTAATTTTGACAAATACCAAATATGAATGCACTTCAAACATTTACCGAGTTAGTTGGCCATAATAAAAAACTGGGCATGTGGGACGATGTACATAAAAAATTAGTTGCGGCTCATTTTGTATCATGTGTTGAAAATTATGAACTCGACCAAATTATTAGCGATTTAAAAACTACCTATAAGGGCACACGCAACACGCAACAAATTGCCGATGCCATAATGGCTTGCTGTAAGCAACGAGAGAAAAAAATTAGCAGCCAACTTTTTTTAATGTTTGTGTTAACCAAACTAAATTAAAAAATGCAAAAAATTTGATTTTAATCTAACAAGAAATGGGTAAAATTAAAAACATTAGTGGCAATGAAAAAAAACCAAACACGCATAACTGTCAAACGTGGATTGAGTACTGGGAAAAACAAAGTGGGCGTAAGCCACCTACCTTTTGCATTATCTCTACTCCTGATTGTTTAGAAAAAGCAAGCGTAGGTGCTTTGGTTCAAAAAGTAAATGTTACTGATGGTAAATGGTATGTAGCCCCCTTATGCCAAACGCATAGTAAACATTATAATGCCGAATTTATTGTATATAATACATGGCCTTTGGTTGAAATAAATACGATAGAAACAAGTATAGAAAATATATCCGAAGTTGAAATTATTTCTGACCTGATATAATTTTAAATTTTATACAAAAACTTTATTATCAAGGGATAGAAAAAATGATGAAAATAAAAAATATTAATGGTAACCCGGCAAGTCAAACTACTTGTAAATGTGGTAGCTGGCTTAAACACTGGCAAAATTACGGAGGTGGTAGACGACCTGCTTTTTGCATTGTTTGTGATCCTGATTGTTTAGAAAAAGCCAATGTAGGTGCTCATGTACAAAAACCAAACGACGATAAATGGTACATTGCCCCCCTATGTGTTATGCATGCTGCCGATAGTGAGGCTGTGTTAAACATAGCCACTACTTGGCCTTTAGTGATAGCTGATAAAACAATAACATGCGAGTCAAACAAACTAGCTACCCATTTATAACAGATAATAAAGGGTGGAAATGCAGTAGTAGGCAATTTTTATCAGGAAGATTTAAGAAGTTAAAACATGAAAGTACAAATATTAAATAAGCTGCAGGCACGTTTAGAAGTGGTGTCAATTACTACCAAAAACTTATCCTTAGATATAGCAAAACTACGTGCCCTTGAGTATAGTATAGAAAATCAAAGCATGATGTATGCCGAAGCAATTAACCAAACCAAAACAAATCTTAAAACCAATTTAGATAATATAATTGTTGAGCTGCATGATATAAAGCAACAAGTAGAAGTAAATTCTTAATTTGATATGCGGCACAATAAAAAACAAATAAATGCTACCAAACACATAATCAAATATATGTGCTTGGCTTTTATGTTTAGTACCGCATCAGCTCAAACCGATACCAACACAGTAAACCTGCTGAACCACCTTGCTGATGTGTACGAGCAACAGGGCAATTACCAAATATCGAACAAGTATGCCGATAGTGCTTTACAGTTTGCTCAAAAAATAAATTACAAAAAAGGTCAGGCATCGGCTCTTAACAATTTGGGACTTATACAATACAATCAAAGCAATTACACTCAAGCGCTAAATCTTTATACTCGTAGTTATAAAATTTGCAAAACACTTAATTATAAACAAGGTATCGCATCTTACTTTTGCAACGTAGCACTTGTATATGCCGATTTAGAAAACTATACCGAAGCCACTATTAAATATATAACTGCATTAAAAATTTATCAAAATATACATTATAAAATAGGCGAGGCCTTATGTTATAATCACCTGGGGCTTGCCTACAGCAAACAGCAAAAATTTACCAAAGCAGTAGCACACCTTAGTATGGCATTAAAAATACGGCAACAGTTAAACGATACTATGGGCATTGCTGATACTTATAATAACATAGGATACATTTATTATAATAAACAAAATTTTGCTGATGCACTTACTTATTACAATCTCGCACTACTGTTAAACCAACAAAGCAATAACCCTGCTGCTCAAGCTTATACATACAACTGTTTAGGTAATGTGTATGCAAGCTTAAGTAATTATAATCAAGCGTTGCAAAATTATTTAACCGCTTTGCGACTTACTCAACAACTTAACAACAATGTGGATGATTTGGTAGAACTATATAGTGCTATTAGCGAAGTATATAGCCAAACTCAAAACTATGCGCAGGCAAATTATTATAAAGATGAATGCAAAAAACTGGCCGAAAAACTAAACCCCACCAACCTGTACCCTGCAAAAAGCTACGGTAATAATTGATTTTGTTTTTTTGATTAACTGTTTGGTGGGGTGGCTGGTTTCTAAATTATTTCAAATAAGGTAAATTGAGGCTTACTTCCATCTATTCTTAAAATCTCTTAAAAAATCACATTCTCGTTAAAAAACTTAGTAACTTAGTACTGCTTATGAAACGCCTTATAACATCAATTATTCTTATTCATATTTCTATTAGCAGTTTTTGTTCTCAGTTGCTAATTCCGATGGATGCTTCCCAAAAAAATCACCTTAAGGCTTATGGCTTGGCGTATTTTGCATTAAAACATGATATCGAAATTTACTGGCTGCTAAATTACCGTGGCGGTAGTTTTATGATGCGAAACGATAAAGTGTTTGTTGATGAATGCAATATACGCGGCATCTCTTACGAAATAATTCCTGATGCAAAAAGCACGGCTATTTTACAAGAAGTTTCAAACCCCGAGTTAAATCAGGATGCTGTTAAGCTAGAAAAAGCGCCGCGCATTGCTGTGTACTCACCTAAAGGCAAACAACCTTGGGATGATGCCGTAACCTTAGTTTTGAACTACGCCGAAATTCCCTACGATATTGTATATGATGAAGAAGTAATGAATGGCAAACTAGCCGAGTACGATTGGATGCACTTGCATCACGAAGATTTTACCGGGCAGTATGGTCGTTTTTGGTTTGGCTCACGCAATACAGCTTGGTATCAAACCGAAGTACGGGACAATGAAGCTATGGCAAAAAAACTAGGTTTCACCAAAGTATCCCAAATGAAATTAGCCGTAGCAAAAAAAGTGCGCGATTTTGTTTCGGGTGGTGGCTTTATGTTTGCCATGTGTTCTGCAACCGATAGTTATGATATTGCTTTAGCTGCCGAAGGTGTTGATATTTGCGAAAGCATGTTTGATGGTGATGGCACCACGCCAAACTATAATAAATTAATTGATTACAATAAATGTTTTGCGTTTGAAAATTTTAAGCTTAGCGAAAACCCTTCCGAATACGAATTTTCTACTATTGATACTTATAACTCCCGTACACAAAAATATAATGTTACTAAAGAGAATGATTATTTCTCACTGTTCGAGTTTTCTGCCAAGTGGGACCCAGTGCCAAGCATGTTGTGTCAAAATCACGAACAATTAATAAAAGGTTTTTGGGGACAAACAGTTGCTTTCGATAGAGCCTACGTAAAGAAAAATGTTTTAATAATGGGCGAAAATAAAGCCGCTAGCGAAGCTCGTTATATACACGGCGAATATGGCAAAGGAACTTGGACATTTTATGGTGGTCACGATCCAGAAGATTATCAGCATCGTGTTGAAGACCCACCAACCGATTTAAGTTTACATCCAAACTCAGCAGGTTATCGTTTAATCTTAAACAATGTTTTGTTTCCTGCTGCCAAAAAGAAAAAACAAAAAACGTAAATTGTTTTTGATTACAATTTACTAAAACAACCAGCGGAACAATAAAAACAATCCGCCCGATAGTATCATAGTTACAGGCAATGTAAGCACCCAAGCCATAAAAATTGTTTTAATAGTTTTTGGTTGTAAATTCTTTAACCCTTTTTTAGCCACCATAGCACCTGCCACACCCGATGATAAAACGTGTGTTGTACTTACCGGTAAACTCCATGCCGATGCCATACCAATAGTTGCCGACGCAACTAACTCAGCCGATGCACCTTGTGCGTAACTCATGTGCTGTTTACCAATTTTTTCTCCAATAGTTTTTACAATTCGTTTCCAACCTATCATGGTTCCAAAACCTAATGATAATGAGATTAAAATAATTACCCAGTCAGGTGCGTAATCTGTAATTTTTTTAGATGCTTTAATAGTAGCTGATAAATCAACTTTTTCTTTGTCGCTAAGTGAAGAATTTTCTCCTAAACCAACTTTTTCTGCACTTTTTGAAATAAGAATAATATGCTTACGAACCTCAAAACGTTTTGCCGAGTCTATTTCAGAAACCTTCGTTTTTTTATCCAATATACTTAATAAATCAGCACAACGGGCTTTGGTCTTTAAAACGTCAATATTTTCTTTTTCAGATAGTTTAGTTGTATCAATTTTATAAACCAATTCGGTAACATGGTTCATTTGTTTATAAGTATCAGTAAGGTCCTGTGTATCTTTTATAGCAAAATAGCCCGGTACCAGCCCAATTAAAATAAGCATAACCAAACCAACCCCTTTTTGCCCATCATTTTGCCCATGAAAAAAACTAACTAACGTGCAAGTTATGGTTAATATAATTCTAATCCACATAGGAGGTTTTGCGCCCGGTATCGGTTCTTTATATATAGCATCGTTTTTTATTAGTCTTTTAAAAATAAACATAATAATAATGGCTAAAGCAAAACCAACCAAAGGAGAAACCAGTAATGATAAACCAATATCCTGTGCTTTGCCCCAATTAACAGCATCTTTGCCATTAATAAAATAAAAGGCTAAACCAATTCCTAAAATAGATCCAATCAGTGAGTGCGATGACGAAGCAGGAATGCCTAAATACCAGGTTCCCAAATTCCAGATAATAGCACTTAATAATAAAGCAAAAACCATTGCCATGCCATGTGCCACGCTTGCATCTGTTAAGGTTTCTACAGGTAATAAATTTACTATGCCCATGGCAACGCCAATCCCACCTGTAAGCACTCCTATAAAATTAATTAAACCACTCCAAACTACGGCATATGTGGGCTTTAAAGTGTTGGTGTATATAACTGTGGCAACCGCATTTGCTGAGTCGTGAAATCCGTTTATAAACTCAAAAGTGCAAGCCAATAATAGGCATACCACTATTAAAACCACCAAACCTACTGCCATTATATATAATTAGGACACCAAAAGTGTGTTTTTTTTCTGTTACCAATGTTAATAAATTGTTAAGTAACTGTTTAAAAGCAAAAAACAAGAAAAAAGCCCTGCATTTCTGCAAGGCTTCCCTCTTTTTGTGTTAAACTAAAAAACACATCATTAAGTATCTATTCTTCTATATTTTTTTTAGAAGTATGCTTTAAAACTTTGGCTTCTACATAAAAAATAATTTCTTCGGCTATATTTTTTGCCTGATCACCCGCACGTTCTATTTTACGAATGGAAGAATGAATGTAAAGGCTTTGTTCAACATTGTTTGGATTTGAACGGATATATTCTGCAATTGTTAAGTCAATTTTTTTATTTATTTCATCCAAAAACTTATCACGTTTAAAAATTGTTCTGGCTATTTTAGTATCCTCATTTCTAAAAGATTCTAAAACATCTTCCAACATATCCGTTGCTTCTTCAAACATGATTAATATTTGTGTATCATGCAATAATTTCTCGTCAAACGGTTTATCACTGTTTACAATACATTTAGAAATTCCTTTAGCAATATCACCAGTACGTTCTAAGTTGTAGTTTATTTTTAGCATAGCTAAAACAAAACGCAAATCAATGGCAACCGGATTAAACAAAGCTATAATGCTTTCGCCATCACGGTCAATTTTTAATTCCATGCCGTTTACGCGTTTTTCATTAGCAATTACTTCAAGCGCTATGTCTTTGTCAAAGCTAACTAAAGCTTGTTGTGCTTTGTTTAATTGAGAAATAACCAGATCCCACATAGAGATTATTTCTGATTTTAGCTTTTGTAATTCTACTTCCAGTAATGTCATTACGATTTATGTTTTTAAATTTAGTTTTACTTTTTTTTAACCTTAATCAACCAAACCTGCCTGTAATATAATTTTGCGTTAACTCTTTAACAGGTTTTGTAAATATTTGATCAGTAGCCCCATATTCAACTAACTCACCTAAATAAAAAAAGGCGGTTTTATCGCTCACCCTACTGGCTTGTTGCATATTATGGGTTACAATAATAATAGTAAATTTTTCTTTTAATTCAGAAATTAAATCTTCAATTTTTGCCGATGAAATTGGGTCGAGTGCTGATGCAGGTTCATCCATAAGTATAATGGTAGGTTCTACGGCTATAGTACGCGCTATACATAAACGCTGCTGTTGTCCACCAGAAAGTGCCAAAGCAGATTGATGTAACTTATCTTTCACTTCGTTCCAAAGTGCAACTTGTTTTAAAGAATCTTCTACAACTTTATCTAACTTCGACTTGTCTTTAATGCCCTGTATTCTTAAACCATAAACAACATTCTCGTAAATAGTTTTTGGAAAGGGGTTTGGCTTTTGAAAAACCATACCGACCCTCTTTCTTAATTCTTCTACCCTAACTTTTTTATCATAAATATCATTGCCATCAATTAAAATATCGCCTGTTTTTCTAAAATTTTCAATGTAATCGTTCATTCTGTTTAGTAAACGAAGAAAGGTCGATTTACCACATCCTGATGGCCCTATAAAAGCTGTTACAGTATTTTCTTGTATGGATAAATTTACATCTTTTATAATGTGATGGTCTCCATAGTAAACATTAACTTTTTCTGCGTGTAATTTTCCCATGTTGTTATCCTTTACCATTTAATTTTTTTCTGCCATCTATTGCGCAGATATATTGCTAAACCATTCATCATAAATGTAATTAGCAAAAGCACAATAATAGCTGCAGTTGCATTTTCTATAAATCCTTTTTGAGGGCGCGATAACCAATTAAAAATTTGTATTGGCATTACAGCAAAATCATCCATAGGGCTTGTAGGAATTGTTGTTATGTAAAGCAGTGCACCAATTACAATAAGCGGGGCAGATTCTCCCACAGCTCTCGATATAGCTAAAATTACACCTGTTAACAACCCACCTGAAGCTGCAGGCAACACCTGAAACCAAATAGTTTGCCAGCGTGTAGCACCTAAAGCATATGAAGCCTCTCTGATAGATTTTGGAACTGCTTTAATGGCCTCTCTGGTAGAAACTATTATAATGGGTAAAATTAAAAGCGATAATGTTAAGCTACCTGCCAATAAACTTTTACCTAAACCTAGTATGCGTACAAAAATTTCTAGAGCAAGTAATCCATAAATAATAGATGGAACGCCTGCAAGGTTTGAAATGTTTATTTCTATAAACGAAGCAAATTTGTTTTTCTTTCCATATTCTTCTAAAAAAATACCTGATGCTACACCAAGAGGCACAGCAATTAAAGCTGTTAGAAACATAATCCATATAGAGCCAAGCAGGCAAATAAGTATACCCGCTTTTTCAGGTTTTCTTGATGGAAGCGAAGTAAAAAATTGCCAGTTTAATCGTCCTAATCCTTCTATTAAAATATTGATAAGAAAAACAGATAATACAGCCAAGCCAAACAAAGTACACGCAATGCCAAAATATTTAAATGCATTGTCTTTAAATCTATTTATGTCAAATTTCTGTTTCATTTTATCTTGCTATTCGTATTTTTCTTGAAACTTTTTCTTAATAAAATAGCTGATGTTGTTAAGTATAAATGTAAGTACAAACAAGGCTATACCTGCGGCAAATATGGTTTGATATTCAAGCGAACCCTGCACAACATCGCCCAAACTAACTTGTACAATGTAAGTTGTAATTGTTTCTATAGGTACCAAAGGGTTTAATGTAAGTCGTGGTTGTTGGCCAGCCGCAATAGCAACAATCATAGTTTCGCCAATAGCTCTTGAAATTGCCAGTATAATAGAAACAGTTATACCTGATGTTGCTGCCGGAACCAGTACTTTAAATGATGTTTGCAAGCGCGTTGCTCCCATACCATAGGATGCCTCGCGCAATGCTTTTGGAACTGAATACAAAGCATCTTCACTTAACGAAGAAATGATGGGTATAATCATTATACCCATTACAATACCCGGAGATAATGCATTAAAACCTGCCATATCAGGAATAAATTTTTGCAGAAAAGGCGTTACCACCATTAATGCAAAATATCCATAAACAACAGTAGGAATGGCAGCTAAAACTTCCAATAATGGTTTTACAATTTTTCTAAACCTTTTAGGAGCGTATTCGTTTAAATAAATGGCAATAGATAAACCTGTCGGCAATGCAATTAGTATAGCTATAAAAGTAGTTAGTAATGTGCCCGAAATAAGTGGCAGTATACCAAAATGTTTTTCGGCAAATAACGGAGTCCATTGTGTATCGGTTAAAAAATCTTTTATCGAAACTTTCGAGAAAAAACTGGATGATTCGGATATTAAAACCCAAAGTATGCCAATTGTTGTAAGTACACTCACAGTGGCACATAACATTAAAATGCTTTCTATTATTTTTTCTTTTTTATTTACCATGGTATATAAAAAGCGTAATCCCGTTTTGTTCGGGACTACGCTTGTTAATCAATAGAACAATGAAAAACCAAAATTCAAATCTATTGCCCTGTTGAAACAGATTTTACAAAATCTGCCCATTTAGATTTTTCCTTTGCAGTTTCGTCATCAGACAAAGGAATATATCCAACTTGTTTTGTAAGAGCACCTGTATTTGCAAGGTAAAAATTTACAAATTCTTGTACTTCTTTACGTTTTCCAGCAGCACTGTTTACATAAATAAATAAAGGGCGTGCTAATGGAGAATAAGTTTTATTTTTAACCGACTCAATAGATGGGGTCATTGGTCCTTTACCGTTTTCATCTTTTTCATCATCAACACCAACTAATTTTAATTTGTCTTTATTTTCTTCAAAATAAGCTAAACCAAAAAAACCAAGTGCAAATTTATCTGATGATATACCTTGTACAAGTACATTATCATCTTCGCTAGCAGTATAATCTCCACGGCTTGAATGACTTTTACCTACAATCGCTTCAGTAAAATAATCATAGGTTCCGCTCTCAACACCAGCACCAAACAAATGAATTTCTTCGTTAGGCCATGATGCACGTATTTGATTCCATTTTTTTATTTTTCCTTGTGCTGCTGGTTCCCACATTTTTTTTAACTCGGCAACTGTAATGTCTTTGCACCATTCGTTTTTAGGATTAACAACAACAGCAAGCCCATCATAAGCAATCATTAAATCAACGTAACTTACGTTGTTTGCTTTTGCTAAACTGTCTTCTGCTTTTTTTATCGGACGAGACGCATCGTTAATGTCAGTTTCACCTCTTCCAAATTTTTTAAATCCACCACCGGTACCCGAAAGACCTGCGGTAACTTTAACATCAGGTTGTACTGTTTTAAACTCTTCAGCAACAGCTTCTGTAATTGGGTATACTGTACTTGAGCCATCTATGTTAACAGCTCCGGCAAGTTTTTGCTCTTTGTTTGCGTTAGCTGTTTCGTCAGCTGCTTTATCTGTTTTGTTTCCACCGCATGAAGTAGTTAACAAAGCAAAACTGATACTGAATAAAGATAATAAAGTTATTTTTTTCATAGTTTGATTTTTATTTTTACAAAACTACTTACTTACACTTGGTGTTGGTGTAATGTAAACGTTAAGTTATTGTTACTTTAATTTTTAGAATAAAATTTGATATGCAACATAATCACCCCTCTTCTTGCCGATTTAACTGCATGAAATGGCTAATTTAATGAGCTAACGTTAAACACAAGACGACTTGATCAAGATATAACTTAGAGCCATGTCCTTTTTAGAATGCAATTTGATATTGCAGAATAAATTGGCCATATCTGTTAGCTTGTTTTAATTGACCAACACTATTCTCAGTAAAATATGGTCTGTTTTGATAATCAAGTGTAACTTTTGAGTTGTGCCCTTTAATTAACCAATTTACACCTGCATCCCATAATAACATAGGGTCTGATAAAGCATTATACACAGCATACTGGCAATTTCCAAAAACTTGTAAAGTACCCTGACTGCCAAATAACTCATCTTTAAATTTATAACCTAATTGTGCGTATAAAATGTTACCTGTACCCAAGTATGGCACAGCATTACCATAATTTTGTTTATCGTAAGCAGTTGGCCCTTTAACCGGTAAGTTAGCAGTATTAGGTAAAGTTAAAGTAGATGTAGATACTGCGTTAGCTGGATTATCAGCACCTTGTATTCTGATGAAGTTTTTACCATAATTGTAATTAGAATAAGAAGCATAAAAGCTAATTGCATTTCCTTTATCTTTATTAAGTGGAGCATCATAAAATACATCTACAGCAAAATGAAATATATCTTGTTGTAAAGTATCATTAACGCCACCTACTTTTGTTTGAGTGTTTAACATCATAGCATTGTGTTGATAATAAAAACCTGCACCAATATTAAATACTGTTTTTTTACCTAAATATGTACCTTTTGTTGATGGCGCAAAATTGCTTTCTTCATCCAAAAATTGATACATAAAATAACCTTGGTAAACTAATTGAGGAGGCATAGTTGAAAATGTTGAGTAGCTTGTAGTAGCTGTGTTTCCACCACTTGGATTTAACGGGTTTATAGCTGACCCTGTTTGTGAGGTAAATGGTTTGCCTGCTGATAAACGATAATCTAATTTACCAATTTTACCTTTTGCATATATACCATAACGACGTACAAACTGGTCATATGTATCATTAGTAACCTCTTGGAAGCCTGGAGGGTCTAACACCATAATACTTGCCACAGATATGTTAGAAAAACGAGATGGGCCATTCCAACCGTTTAATCCCATTCCTATCGAAAAGTATCTTTTAATAACAGCATAATCAATAGTTATATCATGAAAAAATGCATTGGCTTTACGGGCACTGGTGTAGTTCATACTATTTTCACCAAACTGGGTAAAAAATGCAATACGATCAGTTAACTGGCCACTAAAAACCATACGGGCACGTCTAACGCTAACATCTGATGTAGCACTTTGTCCATAATTGCCCACTACACCCGCACCACCTGCGCCAACTTGTGTTAGCGGGTTGTTTTGGTTATATCTTGCCCATAATTGGGTAGTTGCTTCTAACTTCACAAAATGAGAGCTATCTTTACTATCCAAGTAAAATTGAAGCCCTTTTTTCATTTTATCGCCAAATTGAGCAAATGCCGACTGTCCCATAAAGGTAACTGCGATAGCAGTACTTAATACTAATTGTAGTTTTAATTTCATAGTTTTTGGTTTTTTCATGAGTTTTTATTAGTTTGTTTATGAGTGTTAAAAAATTTGTGCAAATATTCAATTTTAGATAGGGGTAGATGTTTTCAAATAGTTGCCTGTGTGTTAAGTGATTGTTAAGTATATCATTCAATATTACTAAATTATTAAGTGCTAATTTAATTTTTAGTAAAATATTGAAAAACAAACACTTAACTATATATCACAAATGCCTTTATTATTTTCTTAGTAATTTAGCCGCTCAAAACCTCAAAAATGATAACAATTAGTGCAAAAGATACTCCCCAACCACAGTTTCATGGCTTTTTATTAGGTGCAGTAGGTCCTAGACCCATAGCCTTTGCCAGTACGGTGGATAAAGATGGTCACCCCAATTTAGCACCTTTTAGTTTTTTCAATGTATTTTCGTCTAACCCACCCATTGCCATATTTGCTCCTAACCGCAGCGGACGAGACGGCACTAATAAACACACCTTTTTAAACGTAAAAGAAGTACCAGAAGTAGTTTTAAACATTGTTAACTACAACATGGTACAGCAAATGTCGTTAACCAGCAGTCCTTATGCTAAGGGGTCGATGAGTTCGAAAAAGCTGGCTTTACCAAATTACCCTCTGTGGACATAAAACCTTTCCGCGTTGCCGAGGCTCCTGTTACTATGGAGTGTAAGGTTATTGAGGTTAAAGAGCTGGGCGAAAAAGGCGGTGCAGGCAATCTTATTTTTTGCGAGGTACAGCTTATACATATTAAAGAAGAAGTACTTGATGCGCATGGTAAAATCGACCAACAAAAAATAGACCTTGTAGCCCGCATGGGTGGCAACTGGTACTGCCGTGCACATGGCGATGCCTTGTTCGAAATTGAAAAGCCCATCACCACACTTGGCATTGGCGTTGATTCTATTCCGGCTGAGGTGCGCAACAGCAAAATACTTACCGGTAATAATTTAGGCCAATTGGGCAATGTTGAGCATTTCCCTACCGCAGAAGAAATTGCAGCTTACAAAACCACTAACAACAAACACTTTGCTAATAAAGATGAATTGCACCAATATGCAAAAACCCTCTTAGATGTTAATAAAGTTGCCGAAGCGTGGAAAGTTTTGTTGGGTAATTAGTTACAAAAGCCGTAAATTTATGGCTCTTAAAATTTAATATATATAACAATGGAAGTAATCGGCATTATCAAAGCAAAATTTGATACCCAAGTAGTAAGCGAGCGTTTTAA
>JABDCR010000034.1 GCA_013288015.1 Bacteroidota bacterium
ATAAATGATAAAGTTTATGAAAATATATTCCATGAAATTGTATCTTTCATTCAAATAAAACCAATATTTAAAGTAAACTCTATTAAACTATGAGCACAGTTAAAACTTGCACTTGGCCCGGTAATGATGAGCTAATGATAAAATATCATGATGAAGAGTGGGGTACACCCGTGCATGATGATAAAAAACATTTTGAGTTTTTAGTGCTAGATACTTTTCAGGCGGGTTTGAGTTGGAAAACAATTTTGCACCGAAGAGAACATTTTAGAAAGGCCTTTGCCAATTTTGATGCAAACAAGGTGGCTAAGTTTACCGAAAAAGATGTAGAAAAATTATTGCAGAACGAAGGCATCATTCGCAATAAATTAAAAGTACGCGGCACTATAAAAAATGCGCAATTGTTTTTGCAGGTGCAAAAAGAGCATGGCTCGTTCAATAAATACATTTGGCAGTTTACCAATCATAAAACTTTAGTAAACAAGCGTAAATCTACCGGAGAAGTGCCGCCTTTTAGCCCGGAGTCTGATGCTATGAGTAAAGCTTTGAAAAAACTTGGTTTTACATTTGTAGGCACAACCATATGTTATGCTTATATGCAGGCTGCAGGTATGGTTAATGACCATTTGGTTTCTTGTCATAGATATAAACATTGTAAATAAATATATGTCAGAAACAAAACGTACACTTTCTTTATTAGACACTACTTTAATTGTCTCGGGTTCTATGATAGGTTCCGGAATTTTTATTGTGTCATCAGATATGGCTCGCTCGATAGGTGGTGCAGGATGGTTACTGTTATGCTGGCTGCTAACCGGTGTACTTACTTTATTTGCTGCATTAAGTTATGGCGAGCTTGCCGGTATGATGCCGAAAGCAGGCGGACAGTATGTGTACATCAAAAAAGCCTTTGGGAGTTTAACTGCTTTTTTATATGGGTGGACAGTTTTTTTGGTTATACAGACAGGTGTAATTGCTGCGGTGGCAGTGGCCTTTGCAAAATATGTAGGTGTTTTTATTCCGTTTTTTAATGAGGATAATGTGTTGCTGCAAATAGCTAATTTTAAATTAACCTATGCGCAACTACTGGCTATTGTATCTATTTCATTCCTAACATTTATTAATGCACGTGGTGTAAAAAACGGAAAAATTATACAGCGTGTTTTTACGCTGGCAAAACTTATTGCCTTATTTGGTTTAATTATTGTTGGCTTGTATGCGGGCTTTACCAAAAATATTTTTTCTGAAAATTTTGCAGATGCATGGAAGGCCTCATCTATTAATGGCTCAGTAACTACATTGTTAAGTGGGTCGGCTATTTGGGTTGCGGTTGGTGTTGCCATGATAGGCTCTTTATTTAGCAGCGATGCCTGGAACAATGTAACTTTTATTGCTGCAGAAATTAAAGAGCCGCAAAAAAATATCCCGAGAGGATTAATGTTAGGCACATTTATAGTTACCATCATTTATATTTTGGCTAACGTGGCTTACTTGTGTTTGCTTTCTATGCACGATATTCAGAATGCACTACACGATAGGGTAGGGGCGGCTGCTATGGCAACCGTTATGGGTGGAAATACAGCGGTATACTGCATGGCGGGGTTAATTGTAGTTTCTACTTTTGGTTGTAACAATGGCTTAATTATGGCGGGTGCACGATTATTTCAGGCCATGTCGGTAGATAAATTATTTTTTAAAAAAGCAGAAAACAATAATGGATTTGGCGTGCCGGGTTACGCACTTTTAATACAAGGCATTTGGGCAAGTATATTATGTTTAAGTGGATCTTACGGAGATTTGTTGGAGTATGCCACTTTTGCCTCGTTACTTTTTTACATGGTAACCATTAGTGCCATTTTTGTTTTAAGAAAAACAGAACCTGATACTCCACGCCCTTATAAGGCTTTGGGTTATCCTGTGGTTCCTTTAATATATATACTACTAACACTATTGATTTGTGTTGATTTGGTTTACAATAAACCCGATAACACCGTAAAGGGTTTAATTATAGTTGCCTTGGGTATACCAGTTTATTATTTTATACAACAAAGAACAAAACAGCAGAGTGTTTAACCGCATTTCAAAATACTTTACACTTAATCGTCGTGAACGAAATGGAATGATTGCCATTGCAACCTTGCTTATTGTTTTATTGGTGGTTAAATATTTTATTATTTATAACGATAACCCAACTACTACTAGCATTAACGTAATTGCCTTAGATAGTTTGGCAACCGAGCTTATGCCTGAACAAAAGCATAAAAAAAATAATTCAGATGCCGATACTTCAATAACCAAAGAAATTAAGTTACATAATTTCGACCCTAATACAATAAGCTATAAAGAGGCCGTGCAATTGGGTTTCCCTAAAAAAGTGGCACATATACTAATTAATTATCGTAACAAAGGAGCTACGTTTCGTAATGCCGAAGGATTAAAAAAAGTATATGGGATGACGGATGAACTTTATCAAAAATTGGCACCTTATGTTTCTATCAAAAAATAGGTTTGATAATCTCTATGTTTTCACAAGAAAAAATCTTTTGTAAATTGCAACTCTATGTATAAGTTACTTGTAAAACCTTTTCTGTTTTTATTTAATCCCGAAAAAGCGCATCACATAACCTTTGCTTTGCTGCGTTTTTTCCTGAACCTTCCACTTGCAAAAAAAATAACAACTGCAATATTTGTAGTTGAGTCACATAAACTATCCAAAACGGTAGCTGGCTTAAATTTCCCTAACCCCGTGGGACTTGCTGCTGGGTTAGATAAAAATGCGTTAGTTGTTGATGAGCTTTCTTGTTTGGGTTTTGGTTCTATAGAAATTGGGACTGTTACTCCAAAAGCTCAGCCCGGTAACGATAAACCACGTTTGTTTCGTTTACCAAAGGATGAAGCATTAATAAATCGTATGGGTTTTAATAACGATGGTGTTAATGAAGCGGCGATTCGTTTAGCTAAAAGAAAAAATAAAAACATAATTATTGGAGGCAACATTGGGAAAAGTAAAATTACTCCTAACGAAAATGCTACGCAAGATTATGTAATCAGCTTTCATGCTTTGTATGATGTGGTTGATTATTTTGTTGTAAATGTAAGCTCACCTAACACACCTAATTTGCGAGAACTGCAAGAGAAAGAACCTCTTACTAATTTATTAAGCAGCCTTCAAAAAGAAAACTTAGCTAAAAAAATTCAAAAACCTATTTTCTTAAAAATAGCCCCTGATTTAACCGATACTCAATTACAAGACATTGTTGAAATTGTTATTGAAACAAAAATTGCAGGCGTAATTGCTACTAATACAACTATATCGCGCGCGAATTTAATTACACCCCAACAAGAAATACAAAATATGGGCGCCGGTGGTTTAAGTGGTAAACCTCTTACAGCAAGAAGCACAGAGGTAATTAAATTTTTACGTAACAAATTAGATAAACAAATTGCCATTATTGGAGTAGGCGGCATACATAGTGCGCAGGATGCAATAGATAAATTAAACGCAGGCGCAGATTTAATTCAACTATATACTGGTTTTATTTATGAAGGCCCAACACTTATAAAAGAAATTAATAAACGAATTCTTGAAGAAAGTAAATAGCATTTATGCTATTTGAGATTTTTCTTAATAAATGCTATTGAGTTTTTCATAGCATCATCGGCAAACACTTTACTGTATTTAGGATTACTTGGGTTTGCAAACGCATGGTCTGCATCATATTTTTTTACCTCTAATGGCTTGTTTTCTGCTTTCATGTTGGTTTCAAATTTGGTAACGACATCTTTATTTATCCATTGGTCTTTTTCTGCCCAAACAAATAATACAGGTGCATTTAATGTTTTAAGTTTTTCAATTTTTTCTTCGGGCATGCCATAATACATAACACAAGCTTTACCTTGTTTGCCTGCCAGTAAGCTTGCTTGCATAGACCATCCGCCACCAAAGCACCAGCCAATAGTTGCTATGCTTGCTTTAGCCCCAACATAACTTATGGCACCTTTAATAATTGCCTCACCTCTTTCAGGGGTTAAGCTTTTCATATATTTTCCTGCCGAATCGCGACTAGTAGCTACTTTTTTATCGTACATATCAATGGCAATAACATTTACGTTGCCAAGCTCTTTATATATTTTTTCTGATTCTTGTTTTATATAATCATTTAAACCCCACCACTCATGTATTACAAATACATAATTGTTGGTTGGAGTGGCGGCTTTTATTTCATACCCGTAACCTTCTTTTCCATCCGGGGTTTTAAAAGAAATTTCTTTACCCATAGGATTTGCCAATACAAAAGGTGTTGGCTCTAAATGCGAAGCCACAAATTTTTTATCGTGACTAAACATAGCAAATGTATTTGTTGATGAAGGTTTTGCGCAGCAAGATAATTGAGCGAAACTATTAATTGCAAATAAAAATACTAAGCTGAAAGTTGTAAAAATGTTTTTCATTGTTGTTTATTTTTGACACTAAATTAGTAGTTAGTAAAAAACAAATGTATTTAGATTTGTTAATGTAAGTTTATCTGGCCATTATAGAACCCGCACATACATCGCCTTCTTCCATTGGTTTTAACCATTGTTGTAATGTTTTAGTACGGGTTTCAGTTAAATCCTGCATATAACTATACCAGCAAACCGGCTGCATGCTATAGTACTCGCTTTCTTTTAATGGATACTTCATTTTCATTTCAGCATCTCTAAATTCTATCCAAATTCTTTGTGATGCTTTTAAATTTTTAAGAAAAAGCGTATCCGTCTTATAGTCTTTCAAAATCTGTTGATATGCCTGATTAAGTTCTTTATCTGCTTTTAAAAATTCCTTTTTAGTAGAATCATTCATTTGCATTTGAGTTTGTGCAAAACCAAAGCCTGATATAAGTAGAGCAAAACTTGTTATGACTATTTTACGCATAGATGTTGTTTTGGTAATCAAAAATATTCATTTTTATTTTGGTAAAAGAATTTTTGGTTTAACAAGAAAGCCACCCGTTTAGGAGTGGCTTTCTTGTTTGCATTTTATTTATTATGATTTTTAATTAAGATCCGCAAGCTTCGCAAGCATCCGGATTATCTAAGGAGCAGCTAATTTGTGCCTGCAATTCTTCTTCAGATAAAATGTGTGCTTGCCCACGTTCTACTAATAGTTGGTCTTCGTTACCAAGTACGGCTACTTTTTCTAGCAAAGCACCTTGATCAACCGTAAACTTAATAGCATCAGCCGCAGCTTTAGTACGTAAGTAATACATGCCAGTTTTCAGTCCTTTTTTCCACGAATAGAAATGCGCTGAAGAAAGTTTTGCAAAGTTAGCATCTTGTATAAACAAGTTTAATGATTGCGATTGGTCGATATATGCGCCACGGTCAGCAGCCATATCTATAATAGTACGTTGTTTAATTTCCCAAACGGTTTTGTAAATGTTTTTTATGTTTTCAGGAATCTCCGGAATGTTTTGTACCGAACCGTTTGCTGCAATAATTTTGTTTTTTAGGTTCTCATTCCAAATACCAAGTTTTACTAGGTCTTTTAGTAAGTGTTTGTTTACAACAACAAATTCTCCACTTAACACACGACGAGAATAAATATTTGAAGTATATGGCTCAAAACACTCATTATTACCTAATATTTGCGAGGTAGATGCAGTTGGCATTGGAGCCATTAATAATGAGTTACGTACGCCGTATTTTTTAATTTCTTCGCGTAAAATATCCCATTCCCAACGTGGGCTTGGAGTTACGTTCCACATATCTTGTTGAAAAATCCCTTTGCTTATTGGAGAGCCCGGATATGTTTCATAATGCCCATCAATTTTTGCTAAATCTTTACTTGCTGTTAAAGCTGCATAGTAAATAGTTTCAAAAATTTCAGCATTTAATTTGCGAGCTTCTTCGCTTTCAAAAGGGTAACGCATTAAAATAAATGCATCAGCTAAACCTTGTACACCTAAACCTACCGGACGGTGACGCATGTTACTGTTACGTGCTTCTGGTATTGGGTAGTAGTTTCTATCAATTACTTTGTTTAAGTTTTTGGTAGCTACGTAGGTTACTTCAAATAATCGTTGATGATCAAATTCTCCTTTTTCTAAATCTACAAAACGAGGTAATGCTAAAGATGCTAAATTACATACCGCTACTTCATCAGCCGCTGTATACTCAATAATTTCAGTACATAAGTTAGATGATTTAATAGTACCTAAATTTTGTTGGTTTGATTTTGAGTTAGCTGCATCTTTAAATAACATATAAGGGTTACCAGTCTCAATTTGAGACTCGATGATAGCACCCCATAATTCACGTGCAGGTATTTGTGTACGGAAACGCCCTTCGCTTTCGTATTTAGTATATAATGCTTCAAATGCTTCGCCGTGGCAATCACTTAAACCTGGGCACTCATTAGGGCACATTAAGCTCCATATACCTTCTGCTTCCACACGTTTCATAAACAAATCCGGTATCCAAAGCGCAGTAAATAAATCACGTGCACGCATTTCTTCTTTACCGTGGTTTTTGCGAATATCTAAAAAATGATAAATATCTGCATGCCAAGGCTCTAAATAAACAGCAATAGAGCCTTTACGTTTTCCGCCACCTTGGTCAACGTAACGAGCTGTTTCGTTAAACACTTTAAGCATAGGTATAATTCCGTTTGATGTACCATTAGTTCCTTTAATGTAAGAGCCAGTTGCACGAACATTATGAATGTTTATACCGATACCACCCGCGCTTTGCGAAATTTTAGCGCATTGTTTTAATGTATTATAAATTCCATCAATGCTATCGTCTTGCATTTGTAATAAAAAGCAAGAACTCATTTGTGGTTTTGGTGTACCCGCATTAAACAAAGTTGGAGTTGCGTGTGTAAACCAACGCTCGCTCATTAGGTTGTAAGTTTCAATAGCAGCTGCAATATCTTCTTTATGTATGCCAACTGCCACACGCATAATCATGTGTTGAGGGCGCTCAGCAACTTTACCATTCATCTTTAAAAGATACGAGCGCTCTAATGTTTTAAAACCAAAATAATCATAACCAAAATCTCTATCATATATAATAGAAGAATCTAACTGCTGTGCGTTTGCCTGAATAATTTCATAAACATCATCTGCAATTAACGATGCACGTTGTCCGGTTTTAGGATCTATATATAAATATAAATCGTGCATGGTTTTCGAAAACGATTTGGTAGTGTTTTTATGCAAGTTAGAAACCGCAATACGCGATGCTAAAATTGCATAATCAGGATGGTGAGTAGTTAACGAAGCAGCAGTTTCTGCAGCTAAGTTATCTAACTCCGTTGTTGTAACTCCGTCAAATAATCCTTCAATAACTTTCATAGCTACTTTAATAGATTCAACGTGAGTTGGTTCTAAACTGTAGCAAAGTTTTTGTACGCGTGCGGTGATTTTGTCAAACTTAACTGACTCGCGGGTGCCGTCTCTTTTTATTACAAACATACGTGGTTAATTTTTTTGGTTTTACTAGTTAAAAATGGTTAATGCAAATTACTTCTACAATGTGCGTTTTGGTGTTAAATCTTTATTTTCTATTAACAATGTTTTCTTAATTACTTTACTTTGACAATTTTTGGGGCTAAACGCCCCGACGAGGCTGCTATCCTCGTTTACTTCAGTTCTTTTTAAGATTAAGGATTAAAAGTCTTCGTCTAATTTAAAGACGTTGTTCGACTCGTTATTCTTATTCATAACGCCCGCCTTTTGATACTCGGCAACACGTTTTTCAAAGAAATTGGTTTTACCCTGCAACGACTGCATTTCCATAAAAGGGAATGGGTTGCTGGCATTGTAAAACTTAGGACAGTTAAGGGCTACCAACAATCTGTCGGCGCAAAACTCAATGTACTGGCACATCATATCAGAGTTCATTCCTATAAGACGTACAGGAAGTGCGTCTGATACAAATTCTTTTTCAATAGTTACTGCATTGGTTATCACTTCAGTAACACGCTCTACGGGTAATTTGTTCACTAATTGGTTGTATAATAAGCAGGCAAAATCGCAATGTAAACCCTCGTCACGAGAGATTAATTCGTTGCTGAAACTTAAACCCGGCATTAAACCACGTTTTTTTAACCAAAAAATAGAACAGAATGAACCTGAAAAGAAAATGCCCTCTACAGCCGCAAAAGCAATTAAGCGTTCGGCAAACGTACCTTTAGATATCCAACGTAAAGCCCAATCGGCTTTTTTGGTTACACAAGGCAGGGTGTCAATGGCATGTAATAAGCTGTCTTTTTCTGTTACATCTTTAATATAAGTATCAATTAATAAAGAATAAGTTTCTGAGTGAATGTTTTCCATCATTATTTGGAAACCATAAAAACAACGAGCTTCAGGATACTGAACCTCATTTAAAAAATTAATGGCTAGGTTTTCGTTTACAATACCATCACTTGCGGCAAAAAATGCCAGTACGTGTTTAATAAAATGCTTTTCATCAGCATTTAATTTTGTTTCCCAATCCGTAAGGTCAGATGCAAGATCAATTTCTTCAGCCGTCCAAAAACTGGCCTCAGCTTGCTTATACATTTGCCAGATGTCGTTGTGCTTAATTGGAAATAAAACAAAGCGATCTTTGTTTTCGGTTAATAAGGGTTCGTTTGCCATAAATTTATTTACTCTATATATTTTGTCAGACAAAAAATGAACAGCCTTGCCATTCATTACTTGTTTGTGGTTATTTTATCTTTTAAAGAACTTTTGTGTTAAATCATCTATCTATTTTCTTTGCTTTCTGTTCTACAAAACAAGTTTAAAAAACTCCGTTGCACAAATAATTCAATTAACATTTTAGGAGCACTTTTAAACATTTTTAATTTTTAAAAAATTGTTGATAAACTCTTGAAACCCTTTATTATCAAAGGGTTTTAGGTGATATGAAAAAAAATAAAAAATAAATGCAAAATGTATTTGCTCGTTCAAATTAAAATGTTTATGTACAATTAAGGGCTCCCTTTGTTTACTAATAAAGGAGGGTTTTGAGTGGAAAAATTTAAGATAAAACAGATTAAATTTCAATTACGCGGATAGCATTATTTCATCTGCGATAGCTTTATTAGAAAGATTTTGAAAAGAGAAAGTAGTAGAGTTTTTTTCTATTAATGTTAACATGTGTAGATATTGTGATAAAAAACGTTTAGCTGCCTTCGGTTTGTTTTGTTGATGTGCCGTAATTCCCAATTCAAAAAGTATATCTGCAAGAGCTTGTTGTTTTTGTGGAGTAAACTCATTAACATCCGTATCATGCTCTACTGTTTCTAAATCAAAATCTTCGCCAAACAAATTTCTTAATCCTGTTTTAGCGGCTAACTCAATTTCTGAAAAAGCTTTGTTTTCTTTTTTCAGATTTAAAATATAGGCAATAATTAAGCCTAATTTTTCAAACTCTCGTTCTAAATAATCTTTGCGGTACATAAGGTAAAGTTACACTAACTTCATCGCTTATCAAAGGAAAGAAGAGAAGGATTATTTTATACGATCCATTTACCTCCACCGTTATTTGCGGAAGCTGCTTTTTTTCTTCAAAGTAATTGTAACCTATGGCAAGGTTGCTCCAGAAATCAGTTAATGACTTACTATACTGTTTTTTTACTTCCTCTAGTTTTTTTGCCTCTAACTTAAACGGAAAACTATGTACAACTACGTCATGACCTGCCCCCTTGCTAAACAAACAAATTAAATAGAGCTCTTTTATTTTATCATCAGTAATAGGAATTCAACCAATAGTTACACAATTACCGTGTATCATAATTTCTCCGCCAAAAGGTTTATGCCCTAAAATTTTATCACTTTGGTTTGGGTAATCTACCTGCATAGCCAAATAGTAATCGCTATAAGCATTAAAGAAATTTACTTTGTAAAAACCTTCAGGTACTTGCAAATCTCCTTCGGTTCGTTTAGGGCCTAGTATGCCTGAGCTTCTGCAAATAGGATAGCTTGTATAATAAATATACTTGTCGGCATTTTTTGCTTTAAGCCAAAGTTCTACCGTTTTTTCTTCTTTAAAAACCCGAATTAAAACATTGAAATCATTTGAGTCTATGCCTTTTTCTTTAAAATTTTTAGAGATAGCGCTCCATTTTTCTTTATAAGCTTGAGCTACATGTGGGTATTTTAGCTGTTGCTTTAAAAAAGCAGTTTGACCTACCGTGCAAAACGATAGTAACATAAAGCAAACAAAACTTTTAAGCATGATAAGCAAATTTAAGGTTTAACCTCAATTTTAAACAACTTATCTTTATCTACTTTTTTTACTCCTGCGTTATGATATAATTGTTTGCTAATCGCCCCATAAGGTGATGTAATTACTTCATCTTTAGCTGTTAGCCCTTCCAAAATTTGTATGTACTCATTGTCCTGTATGCCGGTTTTTACAAAAATAATTTTGGCTTTCCCATCTCGTAATACAAAAATACAGGCGCGTGGTTTTTTATTTTTCTCTTCTACTTTCTTTTCTTTTTTGTCAGATGATACTTCCACTTTTACGCCTCCATCTTCCGATGATGTACTTTCTGCGGCAACACCAATAGGTTTTTGTAAAGAATCAGTTCTGGTGGTTACTGCTTGTATAGGAATAGATAAAGCGTTTTTTACTTTACGGGTCAGTATCTCAACCGATGCACTCATACCGGGCCTAAATACAACTGGGTTTGTTTCTGTAATTAAGTCCTGATACGATTCGCGAAGCACCCTTATTTTTACCGTGTAATTAGTTACTTGGTCTGCGTTTATACCACTTGTGTTTGCTGAGTTGGCTACTTCGGTTACCAAGCCTCTAAATTTTCTATCCTGATAAGCATCAACCTCAATTAAAGCAGTATCGTTTTTATGCACGCGTATAATGTCGTTTTCATTTACATCAACATTTACTTCCATTTCGTTTAAATCGGCCAAACGCATAATTTCTGTACCCTCCATAGTAGCGGTACCAACCACACGTTCTCCTCGTTTTTTATTTAGTTTAGAAACCGTAGCATCAACAGGCGCATAAATAAATGTTTTTGCCAAATTGGTACTAGCTTCCTTTAAAGATGCTTGCACACCATTTATGTTAAACTCGGCACTTTTTACACTTTCTTCCAAAGCTTTAATTTGTGCTTTTCCGCTTTCATACTGAGCTTTAGACGCATCAAAATCTTGTTGTGAAATTACACCTTGGTCGAATAATTTTTTGTTGCGGTTATAATTTGTCTCAGTATTAATCAAATTTGCTTTTGCTTGCTCTAAAAGTGCCATGCTGTTTTGCATGCCCGATTTAGTACTGTTTACGGTTGCCGATGCACGCTCTAAAGCAGACTCATAAATATCGGGCTTAATGCGACAAAGCAAAGTACCTTTTTTTACACGGTCGCCTTCTTTTACGTACAATTCAACAATCTCTCCCGATACATCCGAACTTATTTTTACTTCTGTTTCGGGCTGTATTTTTCCGTTGGCACTTACAATTTCTGTTATGTTACGTAATGCAGGAAATTCAGTACTCACCGAAATTCCGTCGCTGCCCGAACAGGTTTTAAGCCCAACAATAATTCCGATAACTAATACGCCTGCTAAAATAATCCAGATATATCTTTTCATAATTTAAAATGATAAAGGTTTACCTTGATAATAATCTAAAACCTTTAATTTAAAGATAAAATCATACTTGGCATTAAGCATATCTGTTTCTGTTCTTAATGTGCGATTTTTGCTATTGTTATAATCAAAAGAGTTAATAACACCTGCATTAAATTTTTGTTCGGCATAACTGAAAGATTGCATAGATGTTTCGTAAGCTACTTTGGCAGATGTATATTTATTTAAAGCACCTTGGGCATCTGCATAGGCCTGCACAATAGTTTTATAAAGCTGTTGTTTAGCAATATCATAACCATATTTATTGTTTAGCATTTGCAATTTTGCGGTTTGTATACCTGAGTATGTTGATAATCCATTAAAAAGAGGAATGTTTAATGTAAAGGCAATACTTTTATTTAAGTTGTTGCCTAATTGTGCAGCCCAAGGTGTTTTTTCAGTAACTGTATTTACCGATGGTATATAAACTATATCATGACTAGTTTGAGTAATGCCTATAGCTTCCATAGTTGGTGTGCTGCTTACAACTCTTTGGTCAAGACCTGAATAACCTGTACCTAATGTTCCGGCAAACGAAAGAGAAGGGCTAATTTTTCCTCTTGAATAAGCTAGATTTTTCTCCGAACTTATTAAATTATATTCGGCACTTTTTATTTTATGTTGCGTTTTTAAAGCTGTTTGATATATATCACTTGGTTGATAAGCAGCTAAATCAGCAGCAGATAACTCAAAGGCAGGTTTTTCAATTGTAAAGCTGTTTAAAGAATCTAAATACAACAGTTGTTTTAATGCCAATAAAGCAAGGTTATAATTATTTTGTGCAGTTACTAAGCCATATTGGTCTGTAGCTAATTGCGCTTTAATATCGTACACGGCACTAAGAGCTGTTGCGCCCGCGTCAGCTAATTTTTGTGTGCGGTCTAATTGTTGCTGACTTATTTTTACTTGTTGTTCAGATACCTTTAATAATTCAATATTGTAAACAACCTGCAAAAAAGAAGAAGCCACATTAAGTGCTAAATCATTTTTTTGTTGTTCGTAATTCTCTTGGCTCGACATTAGAGCATACTGGTTTTTCTTTACATTATTATACTGCTGCATGCCGCTCCACAAAGTTACCTGTGCTTGTGCATAAAAGTTTTCTGACAAAATAGTATTGGTAGCAAACCTGTTAGTATATGGGTCAATTTTTTGTCCGTTATTATATGTATGATTCCCTCCCGCGTTTAACGATGGCAAAATAGTTGCCTTGCTTTGGGTATAATTTACTTTATTAATGTCGTTATTAACTTGACCTTGCTTTAAAGTGAGGTTATTTTTTAAAGCATAATCAATACACTGTTGCAAATTCCAACCTTGCGAAAAACCGCTGAAGCTGATAAAAGATAAAACAAATAAAATGACTGTTTTTTTCATATGATATAATTACTGTAAAAGTAAAAACAAGTAGCATATAATTTACACAGTTTAGTAAATGCGGAAATTTTTAGGGCTAAGTGGTTTTATGGATAGGTATATGTTACAATAAGCCCATTAAAGCAAGGTAACAAAAAACAAAAGGGGTAGCAAAAAACAGGCTATCAAACCTATCTAACACTCCGCCATGTCCTGGCATAAGGCTTCCACTATCTTTAACTCCTGCTAAACGTTTAAGCATAGATTCTACCAAATCGCCCAAGGTACCAAAAACAGCTACTATAACTGAAATGGCTATCCAATGTATTTGTGCCAATTGAGGAAACATGCTTGCTACAACAAAAGATAAACCGATACAAAAGGCAATGCCACCAAGAGTGCCTTCCCAGGTTTTATTGGGAGATATTTTTTCATAAAATTTATGTTTACCAAAAAAACTCCCCACAAAATAGGCTCCCGTATCGTTTAGCCAGATAAAGAAAATCATGCCAACTATTCTTTGTGGTTGGAAGACGTTTCTTACTTCTGCATAATCAAAATGCATAACCATTGAAATTAACATGCAGCAAGGAACAGTTACATATAATAGTGATAATAAAAGGTAGGCTACATTTTGTAAAGAAGATGTTTCTCTAAACAATTCTATAATAAACAAACAAAAGCAAAACACAACAAATAGTTGAGGTAAAAACTTTAAATAGTTTGGCATTTGTATAAAGGGGTACCATATAGTAATTAGTATGGCTAACAGATTTAATACATAACCAACTATCTTAGTGGGTTGTGCATTTAAGTTTTCACCTATCTTAAAAAATTCGTGTAAGCCAATAAAGCTAACAACTGTAAAAAAAAGAATAAATGATAAATAATTATACCAAACGCAACCCAACAACAGCGCCACAAATACTAATGCAGTTGTGGCGCGCGTGTAAAAGGTTTTAACGTTAAATGCCATTAAGCCTCAGTTGGTGTGCTGTTTATGGCGGCAGCCACTTCTTCTTTGTCAAAAGGGCGTTTACCAAAAATAAGCTCTAAATCATCACGGAAAATTACTTCTTTCTCCAATAATTTTTCAGCAAGTAAAGTTAGTTTAGCCTTATGCTCGGTTAAAAGTTCTTTAGTTTTAACGTAAGCTTTATCAATTAATTTTTTTATTTCTTCATCAATTGTTTGCGCTGTATGTTCGCTATAAGGTTTGCCAAACTGATACTCTTGTTGCCCACTGCTATCGTAGTAGCTTACATTACCAATTTTATCATTTAAACCATAGTATACAACCGATGCAAATGCCTGTTTAGTAATTTTTTCTAAATCGCTTAAAGCACCCGTACTAACACGACTAAACATAATTTCTTCTGCAGCACGTCCACCAAGGGCAGCACACATTTCATCAAAAATTTGATCCATGGTGTTTAATTGCCTTTCTTCAGGCAAGTACCAAGCTGCACCTAACGAACGACCACGAGGTACGATAGTAACTTTTACCAAAGGCGATGCATGTTCCAACATCCAGCTAACGGTAGCATGTCCGGCTTCATGAAACGCAATAACGCGTTTTTCCTGCGGAGTAATAATTTTGTTTTTCTTTTCTAAACCTGCAATAATACGATCTACAGCATCTAAAAAGTCTTGTTTTTCAACAAACTTTTTATCGTTACGGGCAGCAATTAAAGCTGCTTCGTTACAAATGTTAGCAATGTCAGCCCCACTAAAACCAGGTGTTTGTTTTGCCAAGAAATCAATGTCTAAATCTTTATCTAATTTAATTGGTTTTAAATGCACTTGGAAAATCTCTCTGCGTTCATTTAAATCAGGTAAATCAACATGTATTTGTCTGTCGAAACGACCTGCACGCATTAAGGCTTTATCTAAAATATCGGCACGGTTAGTTGCTGCTAAAATAATTACACCGCTATTAGACCCAAAACCATCCATTTCGGTTAAAAGCTGATTAAGGGTGTTTTCACGCTCATCATTTCCACCAAAAGACGCATTTTTACCACGGGCTCTACCAATAGCATCAATCTCATCTATAAAAATAATACAAGGCGATTTTTCTTTTGCCTGACGGAACAAATCTCTAACACGCGATGCACCAACACCCACAAACATCTCAACAAAATCAGAACCTGATAAAGAAAAGAATGGAACTTTAGCTTCGCCAGCAACAGCTTTTGCCAATAAAGTTTTACCGGTACCCGGAGGGCCTACCAATAAAGCACCTTTAGGTATTTTGGCTCCTAAATCAGTATATTTTTTTGGCGTTTTTAAAAAATCAACAATCTCTTTAATCTCAACTTTTGCGCCTTCTAAACCGGCAACATCGCTAAACGTAATGTTTACATTAATGTCTTTATCAAACAAAACAGCTTTGCTTTTTCCGATATTAAAAATTTGTCCGCCACCTGCACCGCCATTCATACGGCGCATAATAAACATCCATACAACAATCATCAAAACAATAGGCCATATCCAACCAAAATATTCGCCCCATTCGGTACGGTCTTCGCGTGTTGGGCTAATCATTTTATCTTCGGCAATTCCTGCTTTTTCTTGTACAGCATGCACCTTATCTAAAAATTTGTCAACACTTGGAATGTTGCCCTGTAATACAAACTGAGGACCCTGAATTGATTTAGGACTAGTAATATTATATTTACTGTACCTAAAAAGTGTTAAGCTGTCAGGGTTTACACGTATCTCAACTGTTTTTTCATTTACAATTGTAATAGATGTAACATCGCCCTTTGCAAGCATGTTTTGTTCGAAAAAAGTTTCGTTTACTTTACGCGTACCGCCACCAAAGCCGGCTCCATCTCCCAATAAAGTAATTGAAATAAGTACAATAATAATGATAGCGTAAATCCAATAAAAATTGAAACCGCCACCGCCACCGCCTTTGTTTGATGGCATACCACCTTTGCGTAAACGCTCGCGCATTTTTTCGAACTGGTCTTTTAACTCGTCATTATTTTTTTGAGAAGAAGGCTGAGGAGGCTTATTAGCAGGCGAGCTGTTTTCGGCAGATTTAGGTTCTTCTTTAATGTTTTCGCTCATAATTTTTATATGAATATTTTTTTATTTAAGTCTGGTAATTTCCGCATCAGCCCACAAATCTTCTAAACGATAAAAGTCACGGGTTTGTTGTTGAAACACATGCACCATAACATCTACGTAGTCTAACAAAATCCACTCAGAGTTTTCCCAGCCTTCAGTATGGAAAGGGCGCTCATTTAATTGTTTTTTTACAGTTTCTTCAACCGAAGAGGCAATAGAGTCTACGTGTGTAGAAGACTCGGCATCAGCAATCACAAAAAAATCAAACGATCTGTTTTTAATGTTGCTTAGGTCTAAAATAGTTATGTTTTTTGCTTTACGCTCTTCCAAACCATCTATAATACTATCTAATAATGGATTTTTAACTTTTAATTTAGGCTCTTCTTTTTTAACTACAGCTTTTTTTACAGCAACCTTTTTAACTACTGCCTTTTTAGCTATAACTTTTTTGGCTACCACTTTTTTAGCAGGAGCTTTTTTAACCACAACTTTTTTTGCCGCAGTTTTTTTAGCTGCTACTTTTTTTACCGAAACCTTTTTAGCAACCTTTTTTAGGGGTGCTTTTTTTACTGCTTTTTTAGCTGCAGTTTTTTTAGTGACTTTTGCCATATAATTTTTTACAAAAAACTTTATTTTTCACGCCAAGGCGTATCATGCAAAGATAACATTATTTTTGCCGTTAATGGATACACTCTTTATTGGTCAGCATATACTTGAGTTAGATGAAACCGAATCTACCAATACTTATGCCACTAATTTAATTAAAGAGATACAAGTTGCAGAAGGGGCCATTGTTTTTACTCATAATCAAACTAAAGGGCGTGGACAAGTAGGCAACACCTGGCAGGCTGAAAGCGGTAAAAACCTTACATTTTCGCTTGTTTTACACCCCAATTTTCTGACGGTAGATAAGCAGTTTTATTTAAGCAAAATAACTTCACTGGCCGTTTTTGGCATGCTGACAGATTTTTTAAATACAAGCCTTTATGACATAAAAATTAAATGGCCTAATGACATTCTGGTAAACGATAAAAAGATAGCAGGCATCTTGATTGAGAATATTTTACGAGGCAATTTCATACAAAACTCTGTAATTGGGGTAGGAATAAACATTAACCAGCAAAGTTTTAATAATGTAGATAAATTGGCTACCTCACTTGGTATCTTGCTTCAAAAAGATTTTAATTTGAGGGAAATGCTTTGTGTTTTCTGTAAGCATTTTGAAGCGCTTTATTTATCTCTTAAACAAAATAATTTTAGTAAAATAAGTCATGCTTATTTTATACAGCTGTATAAGTTTGAAGAATGGGCTGTTTACCAATCAAAAAACCAAAAATTTACAGCAAAAATCACTAAGGTTGAAGAAAATGGCTTATTAATACTTACTACGGAGCAGAATGAGCTGTTAAAATTTAATTTTAAAGAGGTTCAGTTAATTGGGTAGTTTAAAGCTTGCATAAAATTTCGGCAGCTTTTTCTAATGTCTCATCTTTTTTAGCAAAGCAAAAACGCAGTAGTTTATTATCAATATTTTCATGATAAAAAACGGATAGGGGTATAGAAGCCAATTTATGTTCTTTGGTTAAACGTATAGCAAAATCAACATCTTTTTCATCGCTTATAGCATTATATTTTAATAACTGAAAATAGGTTCCGGTACTTTGTTCGTATGAAAATTTAGAGCCTTTAATTAGTTTAATAAAATAATCACTTTTTTGTTTATAAAAACTTTTTACTTCTAAATAGGTGTCTTTATCTTTTAAAAAATCAGCCAAAGCCAATTGTATTGGGTGGTTAACAGCAAACACCAAAAACTGATGCACTTTTCTAAACTCGGCCATTAAAGTAGCAGGAGCACATACATAACCAATTTTCCAACCGGTTGTATGTACTGTTTTCCCAAAAGAAGAAACTAAAATGCTGCGGTCGGCTAAACCTTTATAACGAGCCACGCTTTGATGAGGTTCAGCAGTAAAGCACATATGCTCATATACTTCGTCACTCAAAACAATAATATCGGTATCATGAGTTAATTTTTCTAACTCAGCCATATCTTTAACAGAAAGTACAGTCCCGCTAGGGTTATGTGGGCTATTAATAATAATCATCCTAGTACGGTGACTAATTATTTTTCTAACCGCATTCCAGTCAATCGAAAAATCTTTTGGATTTAGTTGAATATAAATGGGTGTTCCTCCATTCATTTCAATGGCTGGCGTATAACAATCGTAAGCCGGTTCAAACACAATTACTTCATCGTCTTCTTTTACAAAGGCAGAAATGGCAGTATATATAGCCTGGGTTGCTCCGGCAGTAATGGTTATTTCAGTTTCGGGGTGGTAAGAGGTTTTATATAAGCCCTCAACTATGATAGAAATTTGTTCGCGTAAAGGTAAAACGCCCTGCATAGGCGCGTACTGGTTAAAACCACTTTTCATATAATGATTAACCAATTCAACTAACTTATCTGAACAAGAAAAATCAGGAAATCCCTGAGAAAGATTAATGGCTTTATTTTCTTGCGCCAGTTTACCCATAGTTGTAAAAATAGTGGTACCAACGTTAGGTAACTTAGAGTTTATGAGGTTTTTATATGAAATCATCGCTAATGTATAAAACCCCAATATTAAATATTTGCTTTGTATTTAGCATTAAATTTTTAATAAACCTTATTATTTAATGGTTGCTATTTGTTCTGTTTAGTAGTAAATAAACAAAGTCTATATGTCAACTAAAATAATTCGGCTAAATTAAATATGCGGCGTGTTTTTTTCTTTTACATTTGTGCCTGAAAAATTAACTCCACAGTGAGCACCACCCATACCGACCACATCAACAAAGTTTCACTCGGCGGTCTTATAGTTACTTTAGGAATCATTTACGGAGATATAGGTACATCACCCTTATATGTAATGAATGCCATTATTGGTAATGAAGCCATTCAAACAGATATTATTTTAGGGGGTATATCCTGTATCTTTTGGACATTAACTTTACAAACCACTATTAAGTATGTTTTTTTAACCCTTAATGCTGATAATAAGGGTGAAGGAGGAATTTTTGCTTTATATGCATTAGTACGTCGATTTAAAATTAAATGGTTAATCGCCCCTGCCATTATTGGCGGAAGTGCTTTGTTAGCGGATGGCATTATTACCCCCCCCATCTCTATCGCATCTGCTGTTGAGGGTTTACGGGCATTTAAACCGGAAATAAACACAGTTCCCATTGTTATTGGAATTTTAATCGGATTATTTTCTATACAGCAATTCGGAACAAAATTTTTAGGTCGTTTTTTTGGACCTATGATGCTCACCTGGTTTTTAATGTTAGGGGTATTAGGTTTTATGCAGCTTGTTACCAATGTAAGTGTATTAAAGGCTTTTAATCCGTATTACGCTATTCATTTATTATCTATACACCATGAAGGTTTTTTTGTTTTAGGCGCTGTATTTCTTTGTACAACAGGTGCTGAGGCTCTGTATTCTGATATGGGACATTGCGGCCGTAATAATATACGTGTAAGCTGGATTTTTGTAAAAAGCATGTTAGTGCTTAATTATTTTGGACAAGGTGCTTTTTTAATTAAGCATAGCGGACAAACATTGGCTGAAATTGGTGGCGCATCTATCAATCCGTTTTATTTAATAATGCCCGAAAAGTTTTTGCCTGTAGGCATTGTTATAGCAACTGTATCTGCTGTAATTGCTTCGCAAGCTTTAATTAGTGGCGCATATACGTTAATTAACGAAGCTATGCGATTGAATCTTTGGCCAAAAGCCTTAGTAAAATATCCTACCGAGTTACGTGGACAGCTTTATATTCCATCTATCAATTGGTTATTACTGGCTGGTTGTATTATGATAGTGCTTAAATTTAGAGAGTCGTCTAATATGGATGCTGCCTATGGTTTATCCATTATAGTCTGTATGCTCATGACAACCCTGTTACTCTTCCATTATATGTGGATGAAAAAGTACAATCACTTTCTGGCAATAATGGTCATTAGTGTTTATATGCTTATCGAACTTAGTTTTCTTTACGCCAATCTGGCCAAATTTATGCATGGTGGTTATGTAACTTTATTTATTGCTTCTATTTTAATTTCTATAATGGCTGTGTGGCATGCGGCTAAAAAAATTGGAAGTCGTTATACCGAGTTTGTTAAAGTAGATAAATACAAACATGTATTGGCAGAATTAAGCAGAGATTTAACCATCCCAAAATATGCAACCCATTTAGTTTATTTAACCAGTGCAGGGCATTACGATGAAATAGAATCCAAGGTTATTTATTCTATTTTACAAAAACGCCCTAAGCGTGCCGATTTGTATTGGTTTGTGCATGTTGATGTAGTTGATGAACCTTATAGAATGGAGTATCGTGTACATGAAATAATGAAAGATGATGTTATACGTGTTGATTTTAAATTAGGGTTTAGGGTTGCCCCAAAAATTAATTTAATGTTCAGAAAAGTAGTGCAAGATTTGGTTAAAGCTAATGAAGTTGATATAACCAGTCGTTATGAATCGCTTAACCGAAATAATGTAATAGGTGATTTTAAATTTGTACTTACCGAAAAATTCCTTTCGTACGATAATGATTTACCTTGGAAAGAACGGATCATTTTAGACATTTACTTCTTCTTACGAAAATTTAGCGTTGGCGAGTCTCGTGCCTTTGGTTTAGATAGTAGTTCTGTAAAAATCGAAAAATTCCCATTGGTTCTTACACCTACAAGAGATTTCCCTCTTAAACGTATCGATTAATCCAACCTTTTTCTCTTATTTAAGTGCTGAGGTTCTTAAATGAGTCAGCTCATACAATTTTACTATTTTAGCACACCTTAATTTTTTGTTTATGAAGAAATTTTTTCTTGCTCTTGTAATTATCTCATCTGGTTTAAAAGTTGTTGCCGACGAAGGCATGTGGCTGCCTTTTTTATTGCAACAACTTAACGAAAAAGATATGAAAAAAAACGGCTGCAAACTTTCAGCTAAAGATATTTATGATGTAAATAACACATCATTAAAAGATGCTATTGTACAGTTTGGTGGCGGTTGCACTGCCGAAATAATTTCTGATAAAGGATTAATTTTAACTAATCACCATTGTGGTTTTTCATCTATAGCATCACATAGCAGCGTTGATAAAGATTATTTAACCAATGGTTTTTGGGCTATGAATGGTAGTGAAGAACTAACAAACCCCGGCTTAACTGCCATGCTTATTGTGAAAATTGAGGATGTAACAACACAGGTAAACGTGGGTGTTATAGCTAATCTTTCCGAAAAAGAGGTAGATGCCATTCAACAAAAAAATATAAAACAAATTGCTGCTGATTTTACCAAAGGCACAAAGTATGAGGCTTTTATAAAACCTTTTTTTTATGGCAATCAGTTTATTTTATTTGTAACACAAACTTTTAAAGATGTGCGTTTAGTGGGTGCGCCGCCATCATTTATTGGAAAGTTTGGTGGCGATACTGATAATTGGATGTGGCCACGTCACACAGGCGATTTTTCTATATTCAGAATTTATGCTGATAAGAATAATGAGCCGGCAGAATACGCAGCAGATAATGTTCCATACAAACCAAAAAAATCTTTAACTATTTCCATGAAAGGCGTTAATGAAGGTGATTTTACAATGGTATATGGTTTTCCGGGGCGAACTCAAGAGTATCTTTTTAGTGATGCGGTTGATATAACAATGAATGAAAGTGACCCAGCCAAAGTTGCCTTACGTGAAAAAAGATTGGGCATTATGAATCAGTTTATGAAAACAAATGACACCACTAGAATAGCTTACGCATCTAATTACGCATCGGTTGCCAATTACTGGAAAAAATGGATGGGCGAAATGCAGGGCTTAAAAAAGTTTGACGCGGTTAATAAAAAAATTGAGTTTGAGAAGAAATTTATGGAATTGCTTTCATCTGACCCTGCTGAAAAAGAAAAGTTTAATAAAGTGTTTACCGATTTTCATTCGCTATATGCAAACTACCGCGTGTATCAAAAACAAATGGATTATTATAGCGAATGTTTGTTGGGTATAAATGCGTTAACGGCAGCCCGTGCAGGAGAAAAATTTGTATCCTCACTTAAAGGAAAAACGGATGATGAAAAGCAAAAAGAGTTTGCTAAAACTTTAGAAAATACCGAGCGTTTTTTTAAAACTTATAACAAAGGCATGGATAAAACCATTTGCAAAGCTATGCTAGAAATGTACGTGCAAGGTGTAGATAAAAAACTACGCGTTCTTGCACTCGATTCATTGCTTAATGTTTATCAAAACAAATACGATGTTATTACTGATAAAATTTATAACGAGTGCATTTTTATTAATAAGGATAAATATTTAACTGCGCTAAAAAATGCTTCGGTAAATGACTTGGAAAACGATTTGGTTTATAAGCTTTGGAAAAGCATAGCGACTTATTATAATACAAATGTAATTCCGCAATACGCGTTTATAGATGCACAATTAAATACGCTTTACAAACAATATGTAGATAAACTTACAAAAGTATATAAAGACAAAAAGTTTTATCCCGATGCAAACTCAACTTTACGTATAACTTACGGAAAGGTAAAAGGATATAAACCCAGAGATGGTGTTGTTTATACGTACTACACAACTTTAGATGGTATGATGGAAAAAGAAAACCCTAATGATGATGAGTTTATTGTGTTTCCTAAAATGAAAGATTTGTACAATAAAAAAGATTACGGAAAGTATGCCGATAAAGATGGAACTTTGCATATGTCGTTTATAGCTACAAATCATACAACAGGTGGTAACAGTGGCAGCCCTGTTTTAAATGCAACCGGAGAGTTAATTGGCACTAATTACGATAGGGTGTGGGAAGGCACTATGAGCGACATTATGTATAACCCAAACATTTGCCGCAATATTACGTTAGATGTGCGCTATACTTTATTTGTAGTTGATAAATATGCTGGAGCGGGTTACTTACTAAATGAAATGAAATTGGCGCAATGAGTTGGTTGCAAAAAATAGCGGCAACGGATAAGGGAATAAATCTTACTAACATGGTTTTAATGTTGTTAAGTACAGTTATTGCTTTTATTATTCCGTTTAAGCTTTTTTTGTTTGTGTATGCGGTGCTTGGTCCACTTCACTATCTCACTGAAATTTCATGGCTTGATAAAAAAAACTTTTTTATCAAACAGAAAACACAAATTTGGCCTTATATAGTTATAGCCTTACTGCTTACAGTTGCCATATTTAATGAAAAATCAATATTGAGATACTATTCAGTAAGTTTAATTATCTGTGTAGTAGTTTACACGTTATGTTTGGTTTTCTCTGGTAAAAACAGTGTGGCATTATTAGTGTCACTTCTTGTTTTAATCATAGCCCTAGTTATAAAAGCAGATAAGATTATGTTTTTAATTCTGGCTTTCGGTATTTTTTTACCAACTATAATACACGTATTTTTATTTACCGGCTTATTTGTTTTGCAAGGCGCGCTTAAAAATAAAAGCGTTACTGCTTTTATTTCGTTAGCCGTATTTATTGCTTGTGCTGTAAGTTTTGCATTTATTCATGTACCAAACGCAGAAATATTATCGGTAGCAGAAAAAGGGTACATACAAAAATATTTTAGCATTATTAATCAATCATTGGCTAGTGTATTTAATATTAGTTTTAGTAGAAATAGTAATGATATTTTTGAAATGCCCGCACTTATTGCTGTTCAGCGCTTTATTGCATTTGCGTACACTTATCATTATTTAAATTGGTTTTCTAAAACCTCGGTTATTAAATGGCACGATGTTTCTAAAAGTAGGTTAGGCGTAATTGCAATCCTTTGGCTTGTATCGGTAGTATTTTATTATGTTGATTTCCGCTTAGGGTTTATGGTGTTGTTTTTATTAAGCATGGTACATGTTTTTTTAGAACTACCACTTAATGTACATTCGGTAAAGGGCATTATAACCGGAATAAAAAACCACTAACCTTTATTTTCTTTCTTTAATTTTTTGGCGGTGCTTTAAACCCCAATCGCGAAGGGCCATAATAACTTCATCTAAAGTAGTGCCGTAAGCCGTAAGCTCATACTCAACACTTACAGGAATAGTATCATAAACCGTACGTGTAACTAAAGCATTTACCTCTAACTCTTTTAGTTCTTTTGAAAGCATTTTGGCTGTTATGCCAATTATTTCACGATGCAATTCTTTAAAACGTTTATTACCATGTATTAAAGCAATTATAATCGGTATTTTCCATTTACCACTTAAAACATATAAAGCATCTTGTACGGGCAGTAAACTTTTAGAACACTCAGTGGTACTTAGTTTGCTTGGATTTTGTAAAAAATTTTTAGCCATTTTGTAATTATTTAAGAATTAAATAATACACAAAGATAAGTTGTTTGACCCAATTTTATTGTAGGTTTACAAAAGTATATCGGTATCCTTTAGTATATCGGTTACTAAAGTATACTTAATGTACATACATTTGTATCAATAAAAACAAAAAATTATGTCAACAACCAAATGGGCATTAGATGCCACACACTCGGAAGTGCAATTTAAAGTAAAACACTTAATGATTTCAACTGTTACGGGATCTTTTAAAAAGTTTGATGCTACAGTAGAAACTAATGATGAAGATTTTACAACGGCAAAAATTAATTTTTCTGCCGATATAGATTCTATCACCACTAATAACGAGCAAAGAGATGGCCACTTAAAAACAGGTGATTTTTTTGATGCGGCTGCCCACCCACAAATAAAATTTGAAGGTTCGAAACTTGAAAAAGTAACTACTGAAAATTATAAACTGCATGGCAACTTTACTATTAAAGGTGTTACTAAACCTGTTGTATTAGATGTAGAATTTGGTGGTATAGCTAAAGACCCTTGGGGCAACACGCGTGCCGGTTTTTCAATTAATGGAAAAATAAATCGTCAGGATTTTGGAGTGAGTTTTGGTGCTGTAACCGAAACCGGCGGACTTGTAGTTAGTAACGATGTATCGTTGCACAGTAATATAGAATTTGTAAAACAAGCGTAAAAAAATAAAACATAATAAATAACCTAAAAAACAAAAAACACACAATGAAAAAAATCACAATTCTTGCTTCGGCAGCAGCCTTTATGTTATCATTTACAACACTAGCACAAAATGCATACACTATGGATAAAGCTCACTCTTCGGTTGGGTTTACCATTACGCACTTATCTATTTCTGATATAGATGGATCTTTTAAAACATTTGATGCTAAATTAACATCTTCTAAAGAAGATTTTTCGGATGCTACTTTCGATTTTACAGCAGATGTAAACAGTATAAATACTGATAATGACAAACGTGATGGCCATCTTAAATCACCAGATTTTTTTGATGCAGCTAAATTTGCTACACTTACATTTAAAAGTAAAACCGTAAAAAAAGGGGAAGGAAATAAATATACTATTATTGGCGATATGACTATGCATGGCGTAACCAAAATGGTTAGTTTTGACGCTGTTATAAGAAGTGGTGTTAACCCAATGAGTAAAAAAACTGTTGTAGGTGTTAAAGTAAGTGGCACAGTTAATCGTTCTACTTTTGGTATTGGTGCAACAATGCCCGGCACTATGTTAAGCGAAGATGTTATAGTAAGAGGAAGTGCAGAATTTTCTAAGAATTAATCTTAATAAAATTATATCGTAAAAAAGGCCGCTCTGTTTTTCAGGGCGGCCTTTTTATTTAATGTAATTTGTGTTTAGTTAGCAACTCCACCACCTTCGGCAGCGGGCGTTGCATTTTGTGCTTTAAAGGCAGAAAAATCAAATAGTAAAGTAAACCTTAATGTGTTTTGTAAAGGGTTACGTTGTGTAAGTGGTGTTAAGTAACTCATATCAATGCTAAACACACTATATTTTACACCTAATCCAAAAGTTACATACTGACGGTTACCTTGATATTTATTTTCATAATAGTATCCGGTTCTAAAAGCAAGTAAATTATTATACCAATACTCTAAACCGCCCGAAGCTCTAATTTCTTGTAATTCTCCAACAGCACCATTAGGTGAGTCTGAAAAAGAACCAATCATGCCTGATGTTATACTTCTGTATGGGTCTTTACCCTTTGCAATTAAATAACCTCCATTCCCATCAGGAATTCTATTTCCTTGTGCATCTAATTGCCATATTGGTGGACTTGGTACTAATAGTTTAGTAGCATCTGCTAAAATGGTAATTGTATTGTACTCATCTAAATGTATTTTAAAACCACCACCTATACGTAATTGAGTTGGTAAAAAACTTTGCGAAGAGGCATCTGCATTATCAGTATAGGATATTTTATTTCCTATATTCGATATATTTACTCCAAAGCTTGCTTCACCTTTTTTCTCTCCAACATCTAATTTTTTACTATGATAATAACAAGAAACGTCTACAGCAAACGCTCGCCCCGGGTGTGTAGTAGTAGAACTTCCGGGTAAAGGAATACTATTTGTTAGGTTTGAATTTATATAACGCATAGCTATACCCACCGAAAAATGTTGGCTAAGTTTTTGGCTATACCCAAGGTCAAAAGCAAACTCATTAGGTTTATAAGTTCCAATTGCATTTCCTGTATTGTCAGTAAACTGTACGCTACCTAAAGTAAAATAGCGTAAAGAGCCTCCAATAGCTGCCATTTTACTTAATTTTTTATATCCTGAAACGCAGGTTAAACTAATATCGGGTACCAAAGCTCTTAACCAAGGCGTATATGACATAGATAAACCAAAGTCCTTATCAGCAAAAGCTAATTTAGATGGATTCCAGTACATAGAGTTAGCATCAGGGCTAGAAGCAACTCCTACATCTCCCATACCACCGGCACGAGCATCGGGGGTTATTAATAAAAACGGAACAGCAGTAGTTATAGTACTAAGGCCACCTTTGTTATAATTAATGCCTTGAGAATATGACTGAAGCACTAAAGCGCACAAACCAACTGATGCAATTATTTTATTGTTCATTTTTTTAATAAGCCTGCGAATTTAATTATTTAATTTAAGATTACTAACTTCTCTATTTTATCAGCCTTGCTGCCTTCACTATTTTTAACAGTTACTTTATAAATATAAACTCCGCGGGCAAGTTTATCGCCATAATCATCTTTACCATCCCAATTAATGCCATCAGTTCTAAAACCTTGATTTTCCACGGTTTGTAAAATAGTTTTAACAAGTTTTCCGGTTATGGTAAATATTTGCACCTCTATATTTAAAAAATCACAAGACTGATTATGCTCTACAAAAAATTTAGTGGATGTAGTAAACGGATTAGGATAATTAAGCACATGGGTTAAAGCTATTTGAGCATTTTCGGCTACTACAAAATCAGTTGAGGTGGTACTTGAATTATCCATAACATCCCATACTTTCAAACTTAAACTATGATTTCCATTGGGTAAACTGTGAAGCTGATATAATATTTTACCCGATTGAAATTTATTTAAATCTGCCTGGTAATAATCATTTAGCACTACTTCATGAGGTGTATTTGCATCTAAAATAGCTGTAATGTCGTGTCCTAAGCCATTACCGGTAGTGTTTACACCTGATGAATCAGATAACATGGCATATATAAATGGATTTTGATTAGTAGTACCACCCGATACAAATTTATCGTCATTCATATATAATTTAATTCCCGGTCCTTGGTTGTCAATTATAGGTGTTTTACTGGTACCACCCACCATAATTTGGTTATAATAACCGCCTGCATCTGTAGTATCGGCTTGAGCGTAATAACTTATTTTTCCAATATCAAAATTGTACATAATGTCTTTTGGTACAATAAAGGTGTAAGTAAAATCTCCATTAGTAACTGTTGACTTACCGTTATATAAAACACTTTTTTGCTGAAGAAAATTTATAATGTAAGTTGATACAGGTGTGTTTTCTGAATTGTTAAGTGTAGTCAATAAGGTTGGTTTATCAAAAACAGATATGTAAATATTACCATTAAAAGTGTTTAGTTTATTTCCCGCTACGTCAGATACAAAACCTGAAATAGTATATTTTCCTAAGGCAAATAAGGTGTCGTTAACATTTGGAGTATAAACATGTGCATTTACTTTTACCGGACGGGTATATTGTTTTGGATAAGATAGTGTAACAGCCGGATCGCCTAGTAAGGCAAAATGTAAGTATCCTGCTCCTTGCGGAGTAGATTTTGTAATTCTTATAATATCACCTAAAGTGGGATTTTTTACACCAACTAAAGAATCTATAGCTGCTGCGTAAAACAGAGAGCCTAAAGCCCAACCATCCGAAACATAAGCA
>JABDCR010000035.1 GCA_013288015.1 Bacteroidota bacterium
CAACTCCCGTACAAAGCCAAACAATTCCGCTTTTACAAAAACAAAAAACAGATTTAGTAGCACTTGCACAAACCGGAACCGGCAAAACTGCCGCGTTTGGTTTACCTCTATTATCAGAAACAGATTTCTCTGACGGACATACAAAAGCCTTAATATTAGCGCCAACTCGTGAGTTATGTATGCAAATTAGTGCTGATTTAAAAAAGTATGCCAAATACATGACTAACGTAAAAGTTACCGAAGTATATGGAGGTGCCAGCATTGAAGGGCAAATTAGAACTATTAAACAAAGCACACCGGGCATTATTGCAGCAACACCGGGTAGGTTAATAGATTTGATGAAACGAAAAGTCATCGATTTAAAAAACATTTCGGTTGTGGTGCTTGATGAAGCAGATGAAATGCTTAACATGGGCTTTAAAGAAAGCATAGATGAGATTTTAGAAAAGACACCTGAAAATAAAAACACTTGGTTGTTTTCGGCTACTATGCCTAAAGAGGTTGCGCGCATTGCATCGTCTTACATGAAAACACCTGTAGAAATTAGTGTTGGTAAAAAGAACGAAGGTGCTGCAAACATTGAACACCTTTTTTACCAAGTACAAAGCAGAGAAAAATATTTAGTGCTTAAACGTGTGATGGATTTTAATCCGGATATCTACGGCATTATTTTTTGCCGTACTCGTATAGAAACCCAAGAGGTTGCCGATTCATTAATAAAAGATGGATATAGTGCCGATGCTTTACACGGAGATTTATCGCAAGGGCAAAGAGATTTTGTAATGAAGCGTTACCGTGGTCGTGCTTTACAAATGCTTGTAGCTACTGATGTGGCTGCGCGTGGTTTAGATGTGAAAGATGTTACGCACGTAATAAATTACAGCTTACCTGAAGATGTTGAGAATTATACGCATCGTAGCGGACGTACAGCTCGTGCCGGTAAAACAGGTGTAAGTATAGCATTTGTTACTAGCAAAGACATGTACAAAATTCGTGATATAGAAAAAATAATTAATAAAAAGTTTAAACAAGCTACTATACCATCAGGTGTTGAAGTTTGTGAGAAACAACTTTTTCATGTTGCAGAAAAAATTCATAATGCAAAAGTTAACGAAGCAGAAATTGAAAATTATCTTCCGAAAATTTATGAGCAATTAAAAGATTTGAGTAAAGAAGATTTGATTAAACGTTTCGTGTCTGAAGAGTTTAACCGTTTCTTAGAATACTATCAGCAGGCTCCTGATTTAAATCAAAAAGGTGGTTCAGGTCTTAGCTCAAACGGTAAAATGTCTCGCTTCTTTATTAATCTTGGTGAATTAGATGGTTTACATTGGAAATTCTTAAAAGATTATTTAGCGGATATTTCAGGCATTAGTGCACTACATATTTTTAATGTGGATGTAAAGAAAAGTTTTTCGTTTTTTGAATCAGAAACAAAAGATGCTCAGGCTTTTTTAAATGTAAATGCAAAAGAATTAAAATTCAACGAACGCAAAGTTCAGATAGAAGCTTCATCAGGTGGCGGAGAACGTAGTGGTGGTAGATCGTCGGAAAGTAGAGGCGAAGGCGGATACAAAAGACGTGAAGGCGGTGGAAGCAGCGGTAGCAGAGGATATGCAGGTAAACGTGAAGGTGGAAGCGGTGGATATCCAAAACGTAGCAGCGATTCATCTTCAAGCGGATACAAACGCAGAGAATCTGAAGGTGGTGGTGGTTATAAACGCAAAGAATCTTCTTCGGAAGGCACGGGCTTCAAACGTAGAGATTCAGGTTCATCAACTGGTGGCGGAGGCTTTAAACGTAAAGAATCTCCGGATGGCGGATTTAAAAAAAGTTTTGATAAACCACCAGCAGGCGGTTCAAGACCAAGAACCAAAAGAAGCTTTAACGATTAAGTTTTACTGATAATTTGTCAGACTATTTTATTTGGAATAGAATTTGAATTTCTGTTCCAAATAAAATATAATATATCATGTTCGATTCTGGTTTATTACTAATAGGCATTTTATTTGCAGGCATTGGCATGCTTATTAGTTTTCGTTTAAAAAATAAATTCAAGCAATATGCTGAAGAACCACTTTTAAACCATATGAGTGGTAAAGATGTTGCTGAAAAAATGTTGCGTGATAATGGCATTTATGATGTACAGGTAACAAGTACCCAAGGTTTTTTAACCGACCATTACAACCCTGCAACCAAAGTAGTTAACCTTAGTGATGAAGTTTATAATGGACGTAGTGTTGCTTCGGCTGCGGTTGCGGCACATGAATGCGGGCATGCGGTGCAACACGCTAAAGCTTATGCCTGGTTAAACCTTAGAACAACTTTGGTGCCGATAGTACAGTTAAGTTCTAACCTTATGAATATTATGTTTCTAGGGTTGTTTTTTGTGGCCTATGCTATGCCTAAAATGGGCAATGCTATGTTGTTGGTTGTTATTATTTGTCAGGCTGCTATTACATTATTTTCGGTAGTTACTTTACCTGTTGAAGTTGATGCAAGCAGAAGGGGATTACAATGGCTAAATTCGGCTAACATTACGCATGGCGAAGAGCATGTGCATGCTAAAGACGCTTTAACCTGGGCTGCTTACACTTATTTTGCAGCTGCTTTAGGTGCCATTGCTTCGCTGATTTATTTAATTATGCGCTTTATGGGCAATAATAGAGATTAAGTTTTTCTAAAACAGTTCATTTCTAAACATGAAAACCCAGTAGTTATTTAACTATTGGGTTTTTTATTTCATTTTTATTCGCTGAAAATCAATTAGTTAAAATAAAATATTGTGTAAGCGGGTTACTTTTTTCTTTTTCAGGCATATATGTGGAACAAGTTCAAAAACAGTTGATGAAAAAAGTAGTTTCTTTAGTAATTATAGCCCTAATAACCTCGTTTTTTACTTCTTGTGGCCCATCTGAAGCCAGTAAAAAAGCTGAAGAAGAAAAAATGAAAACAGAGGCAGATTCGATAAAAAACAGCATTAAACAAGATATAGCTTCGGAGATGGATAGCTTAAAGAAAGACAACAAAGCATCCGACTCTCTAGTAAAAGTTGAAAAAAAGTAAATCAAAAAAACAAATAAAAACCAATCAAAAAAACACAAAACATGAAAAAATCAATTTCAATCTTAGCAGTAGCAGCACTAGCTACATCAATGTTCGTAGCATGTGGTCCTAGCAAAGCAGAATTAGAAGCAAAAGCAAAAGCACAAGCTGATTCAATTGCAGAAGTTGCAAAAGCTGACTCTATTGCAAAAGCTGACGAAGCTATGAAAGCTGCAGAAGCTGCAAAAGCTGATTCTATTGCACAAGTTGCAAAAGCTGATTCTCTTAAAAAAGTAGAAGAAGAAGCTGCAAAAGGCGGCAAAAAAGGCAAAAAATAATTTGTTTGTGTAGTTAGTTGATGAAAAAGGCCCTGAAGCGTAAAAACTTCGGGGTTTTTTGTTTTTAAATTGCACCAAAACAAAAAAAGCATTATATTTGCGACCCTTATATAAAAAAACAAAATGCTGATAGTACAATTAAAAGAAGGCGATACTTTAGAAAAAGCGCTTAAAAAATTTAAGAAAAAGTTTGAAAAAACTGGTGTTGTAAAAGAATTACGTGAGCGCCAAAAATTCACCAAAAAATCTGTAAAACGCCGTCAAGGCATGATTAAAGCCGTTTACAAAAACAAGCTTCAACAAGGTTTATTAGAAGATTAGTCAAAATCTTCCAAAAATAACTTCTAGGCTTAATCTATTGTCGAATTTTTTTGTAACTTCGATAGTAGATTAAGCCTTATTTATTATGAAAGGTTGGTGCATAGAGGATTTTATCAATTACATTAGTTTTGAGAAAAGATATGCCCAAAATACGTGTACTGCTTATCAACAAGACCTTTTAGAGTTTCAGTATTTTATAGAAAAAAACTTTGAAACAAATCAACCTCAAAAAGTTGAACCTGAGTTTATCCGCACCTGGATTCATTCTTTTATTACCCATAAAATAACAGCAGTTACCATTCACCGTAAAATTTCTTCAGTTAAAAGCTATTACAAGTATCTTTTAAGAAATAATATGGTTACTAAAAATCCATTACTTACTATACAATTACCCAAAAAACCAAAAAGGTTACCGGTTTTTGTTGACGAGAAAAAAATGGATTTATTAAAAACTAAAACGAAAAACGCGAGTTTATCTTCATATCAATTATTGTTGCAAAACGTAATTATGGAATTGTTTTATCAAACAGGTATAAGACGCACTGAGTTAGTAAATTTACTTGAAAAAAACATTGATTTTTATACTAAAGAAATTAAGGTAATGGGTAAACGCAGCAAAGAACGTGTTATTCCATTTGGCGAAGATTTAAAAAAATTACTTATAGGTTACATTTCCGAGAAAGAAAAAAATAGTTTGCCTAACGAATATCTTTTCTATCAAGAAAACGGGAAAATGGTTTATGATAAATGGATTTATCTTTTAGTTAAAGAAGAACTAAGTAGTATTACTACTTTAAAAAAGAAAAGCCCCCATGTGTTACGTCATAGCTTTGCCACACATTTATTAAATAATGGTGCAGACATAACTTCGGTAAAAAACCTATTGGGGCATTCAAGTCTTGCCGCTACACAGGTTTATACGCATAACACCATAGAGAAATTAAAGAAAACATATAAACAGGCTCATCCACGAGCATAATTAATAACCAAATAAAAAAGGAGGACCCAATGACAGCAAACATCCAGTCGGTTCATTTTAATGCCGACAAAAAGTTGATTGATTTTATCCATGAAAAAGTAAATAAGCTTACTCAGTTTCACGATGGAATTATAGGAACCGATGTTATATTAAAACTTGACAAATCGGCTAACCAATCTAATAAAACAGCTGAAATTAAGCTGCATCTTAGTGGTAACCCTTTGTTTGCCAAAAAGCAATGCTCTACGTTTGAAGAAGCTGTTGATACAGCTGTTGATGCTTTGCGTACACAAGTAAAAAAGCACAAAGAAAAAGCTCAAGGTTAATAAAATACGTAAACTAAAAAGCCCCAATCAATTTTTTGATTGGGGCTTTTTAGTTATAAATAATTACGGAGATTATTCCATAATAACTTTCTTAGAAATTTGCTGACCATCTACTAAAATGTTTACAAAATAAACACCAGCTTGATAAGTAACTTTATTACCAATGGTTAAAACAGTTTCTCCGCTTGTGTGTTGTTGCGCAGGAATTGTTTCTACAACTCTTCCTAACATATCAACTACATTAACAGCGATAGTATGATTTTCAGATAAATTAAAAGCAATATTTACATGGTTAGATGATGGATTTGGATAAATATTTAAATCAACCATTGTTTCAATATTATTAATTCCGGCTGCAGCTGCATCAATAATATTAATGTCATCCATATATAAATTATTACCTACACCACTTGCATTTGGGTCAGCAAAAAACTCCCAACGGAACATTACATTAGTACTATGAGCTACTGCAAGTATGTTAACAGTATAAGTTGTAAACTGTGCAGGAGTTGGCGTATAAGGGCTTGTACCAGGGCCGCCTGAAAGAGCAGCCAAAGCTGAACTTAACACACCTCTTCTTGATACCCAAGATGCGCCACAATCAGTAGATGTAAATACTTGTAATTTATCTGCGCTGGTAGTAGACCTTTGCTGATAAGCTGCTTTAAATTGTAAAGCAGGAGTTGTAAAGGTCGATAAATCGTATGAAGCATTGGTTTGTAAAATGCTATTATTTCCGGCTGTATTGTTTATGTTATCTACCATAATTGAATTAGATCCGGTAGCAGCAGCGTTAGATGTAACAGTCCAATCACTTCCGGTTGTGCCGGTATGAGATATAACCCAAGCTGATGTGGTGCTTTCAAAACCTTCAACAACAGGTAAAGTACCTATAGCATTATTAACAGTGTAAACTGTCATTGATTGGTCGTTAGCTGTATTTTGATCTGTTGTATTATTTGGAGCGCTGGTAAAACAAGTAAGTGTATGTGTTCCTGAAGCTGAAGTGAAAGCAGGAAGAGATACAGTAGTAAATTGCTGACTTGCTAAAGTACCATTCCAGTTTTGAGTTTGAATTGTACCATTATCAATTTGATAATTGATAACACAAGATGTAAGTTGACTGCTGCCAAAATTTCTTAAAGTAATTACCGGAGTAAAAGAGTTAGTACAATGTATGCCAGTGGGTGATGTAACCGCATAAACACTAGCATCAGTAGTGCTTGATGACTTAGGAACTATACCAACAAGTGCTTGATGATATGAAGAAGGATTGTAACCAGGAGTAGCAAATGAATCAAGTTGAAAATAACCATTGCTTTGTCCGCCCCAGCCCCAGTTCATGTGTAAATAATTATTTTGGTCGTAACCATCGCAAACCCATGTATGACCTCCTTCTGATGGGTCAACTCCTACATACTGTACAACTCGTCCAATATTTAAATCATGTTCTAGGGTATCTAACCATTTTGCATCGCTAAAGCTGCTACGGTTAAACCCATGAATTTGAGTGTTATCATATTTAAAATAGTTAATGTAAGAGTGTTGAGCACTGGCTCCACCCGAACCAAGAACTTGTGCAGCACTTCCACCTGGTGCATAATCCATGTTAACACTTACTCCACAATCAAACATAAGTTGTGCTACAAGGGCGTTAGGCGCGTTTACTGCTAAAGGCATGTTTGCCCAATCGTAAGTAGCAGTATAGGTTGCACTTAAAGTTCCATATTGATTTGAGTATCCACTAGCTGTACAATCACAATAAGAACTTGAACCAACTCCTTGAGCCGGATACGACCAGTATTTCATAATTTGAGCCATTGTAGTAGCTACACAACCAGTTACTGAACCACCTGGGCACAAAGCATTATAATACGGACTTTGATTCCATGTTGTTTGCATAAGCGGTAGAACTGCATTGACACTTGAAGTGCTATTAGTTCCGTTTGCTAATCTTTCGTTTGAAACAGTAGCAACTGTATATTTTCCCCATTCTTTTGCTGTTTTTTCATTAGCAATTACATTGTTTGCTCTTAAAGCGTTTACACCATTTGAAAACTCGTTAAGCCAAAAGCTAAGGTTAGAATGTGCTTCCGGTAAAACAAAACTGCTTTCATTTGAATAACCTACAATAGGTTTTATAGCATCTTCTCCTGAAACAATAACAAATCCATCACCTTCATTAATATTATAAGCATAATACACAGGAACTCCTGTTGCAGAAAGCTCTGTATGAACTAAAGTGCTTGTCTTTAATGTTCGTATTGAATTTTGCTTATAAAAATTTTCAGCTACTGTTTTTGCTGAAACAGGTGTAACTGGCTTGGCATTAGCCACGCTTGCACCTAAAGCTAAAACAAACATTGCGTAATTTATTTTTTTCATGGGGTGTGGTTTAAATTTAATTATTCCAAACATAGAGAATAATAACGCCAAAAACAATAAAAAATAGATGAACGGTAAAATTTAACATATTAAAAAAAGCCAATTAAAGTTAATTTAATTGGCTTTTTTTTAAAGAGATTTTGCAATTTACTGAATAATGATCTTTTTAGAAATGTGTTGACCATCTATATCCATATTTATAAAATAAACACCAGATTGGTAAGCTTTGTTGCCAATGGTAATTAAAGTCTGCCCACTTGGATAATTTTGCGAAGGGACAGTTTCAACAACTCTTCCAAGCAAATCAACTACATTAATAGATATATTGTGTTTTTCAGCTAAATTAAAAACCACATTTACATTACTTGAAGAAGGGTTAGGATATATTTCTAAACCTACCATTGTTTCAATGTCTTTTATACCAACTGTTGAATTGTATATGTTTATATCATCCATATAAAGCTCATTGCCCGGTGAAGTAGGGTCAGCATAAAATACAAAACGGAACATAGCATTTGTACTTGATGCAATAGGACCAATATTTACTGTATAAGTTACAAACTGAGATGGGGTTGGCACAAAAAGTGATGAACTTTGCCCGGTAACAGTTGAAGGCTGAAGAGCTGCACCACTACGTCCAAATCTTGAGTTCCATGTAGCTCCACAATCTATAGATGAATAAATTTGTAATTTATCTACATTGGTAGTTGCTTTTTGTTGATATGACATTTTAAAAGTAAGTACTGGAGACCCGATAGCGGCTAAATTAAAAGTCGGACTAACTAAAATGCTGGTATCGCCAGGAACATTAGAAAAATTATCAATCATTATTGATTTTGAACCACTGGCAGCAGTACTATTTGTTACTGTCCAATCTACTCCACTAGAAGGTGTATGTGATACGCTCCAATCGGTACCCGGAACAGTAGCTGTTTCAAAACCTTCAACAAAGGCAGTATTATATGAGGCAGTTGAAGATACTACTTTTATACAAGAAGATTCTGTAACGGCAGCACCACCTGCTGTTGTACTAGCTGTATATGATACGGCATATGTACCAGGGGTAGCGTATGTTACTCTAGGCATAGAATCAGTTGCAGTATAACCTGCAACAAAAGTTCCGCCAGGGAAACTCCAGTTATAACTTGTAGTTTTTGCGTTTTCTGAGCTATCGCTAAATGTAACAATTGCGCCAGAACACACAATTCTTGCACTTGGATGGAAATAAGGTGTAGGAATACAAACTTGAGGATAACGTACTCCGGTAGCAATTTTATTAGCAGCAGATATAACGTTACTTCTGCTGGCAGTAGTAGAGTTCATAATATTATGCATTCTTGTAATTTGCCCGTTTGTGAAATTTTTAGGACAAGAAGAATAATCCATAATATTTTGCACGTTTGCTGTGTTACTTGGGTCGCAAGCGTTTGGTGTACTTGCTGGGCAAGTGCTAAATGCGCCTTGATACATTGGGGTATCATCTGTAACACCAACACATGCAACAGCAGGAGGGTTTGTGCTTAATTTATCATCATTGGCTGTTGTACAAGTAGATCCACCCGCTGAATTAGTCATCCCAAAAGTATGACTTAATCCTAACCAGTGACCAAATTCATGTGCCATAGAGCGAGCGTTGGTACCTGTCATAAATTGATAATTGTACACAACAGCATCTAATTGCGCCGGAACCGTACCGGGTAAGTAAGTATAACCTACAATAATACCGCCACTACTACTAGTTGCGGGGCAAGGTTGACCAGAACAGATGTTTTTTACAATATAAATGTTTAAATATTTTGTACGATCCCAAGTATATGGAAAGGGGGTTTGTGTTTGGTCCCAATTTGTATTAGCATCAAAGTGTCTGATAATTCCATTAGTGCAATTTCCATTAGGGTCTTTAGTAGCTAATTGAAATACATAGTTATTAGCACCCGAAACACCTTTAAAATGTACATCTATTTGGGCTGTATCAGGAATAGTTTTTGTGTGAACACGATTAACCTCTGCTAATGCTTGGTATACGTATGAATTTGGTACATTCTCAGGCCCCCCTTGATGGAGGATATGAAATACTACCGGAATAGTATCTACCGTGGTAAAAGTAGAATTAGAAACTTGATTGTGCCCATTGCCGCGTTGATTGATATATTCATTAGATAATGCAGCGTTTTGCATTTCTCTCTCATAACGAGCTTTTTCTTCAGGATGCGCAGCAAAGTAACTTTTAGTTGCTTCATCCGAAAAGCATGGTATAATTTGTTGCTGTTGTGCGAACACAACAGAAGCAGTAAAAATACTTGCCGTTATTAATTTGTATGATTTTTTCATCTGGACTTAGGTTTTAATTATTATTTCAAAGTTACAATAATAGCAAGGCATTTCCAACTTTTTAACATTGAAACTACACAAGCGGCAATTTTTTAGGACAAAGCTTGTTTCAAGTCTTCCAGTAAATCTTCTACATCTTCAATTCCTACGCTTAAACGCAATAAATTATCGACCACCCCTGCTTTTTCTCGTTCAGGTTTAGGAATAGATGCATGGGTCATAGTTGCCGGATGGTTTATCAGTGATTCTACCCCACCTAAAGATTCAGCTAATGAGAACACTTTAAACGAAGAGGCTATTTTAAATGTATCATCTAACGAAGCATTTTTTAACACGATAGAAATCATGCCACCAAAATCGCGCATTTGTTTTTTTGCAATAGCATGGTTAGGATGATCTGTAAAACCGGGCCAATAAATTTTTTCAATTTTTGGATGTGTTTTTAAATACTCAGCTACTTTTTTTCCGTTAAAGCAATGGCGCTCCATTCGTATGTGCAAAGTTTTTATACCACGCATAACTAAAAAACTATCCATAGGGCCTGGGTTTGCACCACATGAATTCAAAATAAAATAAAGTTGTTCATGCAATTTATCATCATTCACAATCAAAGCACCCATAACTACATCGCTATGCCCGCCTAAATATTTTGTAACCGAGTGCATTACAATATCAGCACCTAATGCCAATGGATTTTGTAAGTAAGGAGATGCAAATGTGTTATCAACCGCTAATAGTAAATTATGTTTTTTTGCGATAGCAGAACAGGCCGCAATGTCTACTATTTTCATAGTAGGGTTGGTAGGAGTCTCAGTCCAAATTAGTTTGGTGTTTTTGTTTATGTACTTAGAAATATTGTTGGAATCTGTTAAATCAATAAAATGAAATTTTATTCCGTAGGGCTCAAAAATTTTAGTGAACATACGGTAGCTTCCACCATACAAATCATCACCGGTGATAACCTCATCGCCCGGACGAAGTAGTTTTATTACAGCATCGGTTGCACCCATGCCACTTGAAAAACAAATACAATGTTTGCCGTTTTCTAAAGCTGCAATATTTTTTTGCAGCGCCTCGCGTGTTGGGTTTTTTCCGCGCGCATAACCATAGCCCTTATTTTTACCCGGGCTTTCTTGTACGTAGGTTGATGTTTGATAAATAGGTGTCATTATAGCACCTGTAGTTGGGTCTGGTTCGGCACCTGCGTGTATGGCTTTTGTTCCGAATTTATAATTTTTGTTATCCATGTTGTCTTAAAATTTATGTTGCAAGTTTAATCAATTATTGTCCGCAATTAGATTCTCTGTATACTTTTTTAATATCGGGGTTATCCATTATTTGAAAACTTAAAAACGGACTACCAAAAAGTTTACAATATTTAGCAGGGTCTTGTTTTTTTACTTCGCTAAGTGCGTATGAAAATTTGTGTGAAAAGAATTTTTCGGGCACATGCGATGCAATGGCTACATAAGCATAAAGCACCTTTACATCCTTAGTATTTAAGTAAGGCTCTAAAAAGTCAGACGCAGATTTGTAATCTTTACCACGTGCAAAAGCATAGGCAAGTTTAAGGGCATTTTGTTTGCTGCCACCCTCTTTAAAGTTATAAAATGATTTTATTTTATCGATACAAACTTGTCTTTGTTCTTCAGCACCCGGAACAGAATCAATGGCATCCATTATTTTAAATTGCCACTCCATATTTAAACCATCAACTAATTTTTTCGGAATGTCTGATTTGTAAAGCGCATCAATTTTATTTTGCATATCGGTTTGGTCGCTTTTGCTTCCAAGGCTACTATCTAATTGTATTTTGCAAAAAAGTGCATTGTAATTAATAGTGTTATTTGTTCCATCAATTTTCTGAAGCTCTTGTATTGTTTTATAGTCTTCATCACTCACCACTTTATTATTTAAAATATAGTTGTAGTAAATTTTGTTCATTTGTAAACCAATAAGTTTTGCATCGTTTGGAATTTCTAAGGCACTGAAACTTGTTTGCACGTATTTTTTTTCTTTTACTTTTTTAGCTATGTAATCCATTATGCGGTAAGCCTGTTTAGCGTTACCTGCTTTTGCCACACGGTTAAATTGCACTACGCAAAATTTTTCTTCTTTAGCCCCACTAATGTCGTAGGTAACATCCATTACCACTTGTGCAAAACGTTCTTTAGCCAAATTGGGTTCTAATTCTTCAGCTAAACCTTTAGTATTATTTATTTTATTAATGGCTTCGTGCTTGCTTAATTTAGTTAAGTAATCATATTTACCATCTTCCATTTCTAGCTGAAATAAGCCCCAAGAATCGTTTGTAACAATTATAGGTGATACTTTGTTGTGCTGCATTTGCTCCAACACTTTTGTAACACTTTCGGCACGCTTGCGTTGCAGTTTTGAGTTGTTAACTGAGTCACCTTCGATAGAAGAATAGGCATATAAATACAAGCCATCAATGTTAAAATCGGGCTCGTGTAATGCATCAACAAAAGGTTTTACATCTTCTTGCTTAAATTCCGATTTATTTTTTGCAAACGGAATATTAAAAGTCAGCAAAGCACTTTCTGATTTTGGTTCATACGGAGGTTTTATGGCTGCAAGACTTTCTGTTATTGGTAGCATTTCAATAGGAGTACTTGCTTCGTTATCTGTATATTCCATATAAGAACGTAGTACAGTTTTACAAACAAATCCATTTTGTATTACTAATAAATTTAATTCATAATCGCCTGTTATTCCTTTCGGGAAAACACCCATTTCAACTCGTAATTTGTTTGGCTTCTTATTTTTCTTTTTTGGGTCATCCAAAGGCACTAAATTTTTAGCAAACAGTTTGTCTTTTTTTATCACTTTCAACATTACGCCTTTGTTGCGCATGTTATTGTCCATAATATTATAGTCGGCTTTGCTGTATTGGTCTTTTTGTACAATATCAACAGCAAGTCCGTCTGTAGGACGTTTCAATAATTTTTTCAGATAACGAATGTTGCTGTACTCTAAATAAACTTTATCACCTTCAACCGACAAACCATTGTGTAGATTTTCGTAGTCTTTAAAATTAGCACAGTTTTTACAATTACGCGGATCCGGGTCTTTTAATTTTTTTGATTTGGTGTTAAACGGAACTTTTAATTCGGCTTTATGTTTTACACCACCATTAAAACTTTGATAATTACCAAACATAGCAGATATATATACTCGCTTATCTCCTGCATCACTTACGCAGTTGAGGCCGATATATGTGTTTGCAGGATTTAGGATGATGTCTTTTTCTTTTTTACCTAATGTCCATTTTTCAAGTACTGCTTTTGCAATAATGGTCGGAGATAATTGATTTATGCCTTTACCAAGTGGATTAAGAATAACTAACTCTTGTCCGTGTGGTGTGGCACCCGCTTTTTTTAAATTTTTAGGTGTTGTTTTTGGCAAATCTTTAATGCCCAGGTTTTGGTCTTTTGCCATGTTAGATGAACTAATTACTGATGCCTTAATAAGTATATCGTTTCGTTCTATGCTGTCCAATCCATTTTCTGCTCTAAACGCATTTATGCCTTTTACAATAAGTAGGTTTAGTGAGTCGTAATTGTAAGAAGATATGCCATCATCATTTAAACTTTTTTGCGCCTGCAATGCCTGCGTAATAAGAAAAATAAAAATTAATAAATAATTGCGAAAAATCACCTGATAGATATTTGGTGCAAGTTTACAAAACGCTTTCTTTTTACAAAACTTAATTTGTGTAACTAAGGTTATTTCTATCTTTGCGCCGCCATGCAGTTCGAAATAAATACCGAATTAATTCACGAGATACAATCTTTGGTTGAAAACCAGAATAATAAAGGCATACAAGCCTTTTTGCATGATTTATTTCCTGCCGATATAGCTGAAACCCTTAATCATCTTGATTTTAAAGAGGCGCAATATATTTATGAACTTTTAGATGAGGAAACCTCATCGGCCGTTTTAATTGAGCTGAGAGAAGAATTACGTGAAGAATTATTAGCCTCTTTTTCGAGCAAAGAAATTGCCGAAGAAATTGATAATCTTGATTCCGATGATGCTGCCGATGTAATAAATGAACTACCGGAAGATAGGCAGACAGAAGTACTATCACATATAGAAGACGTTGAGCAAGCCGGAGACATAGCCGACCTGCTTTCGTTTGAAGAAGATACGGCGGGCTCTTTAATGGCTACTGAGTTGGTGCGTGTAAATCATTCTGATACTGTAACAGCGTGTATAGAAGAAATTAGGCAGCAAGCTGAAAGTGTTGATGTAATGTATGCCGTTTATGTAGTTGATGACAAGGAACGATTGGTTGGGATGTTATCGCTTAAAAAATTGCTGATTGCAAAACCTGACACGCGCATTGAGGAAATTTACGATAGAGATGTTATACAGGTAACCACGTCTGCCCATACGGCCGATGTAGCCGAAATAATGCAAAAATATGATTTGGTTGTAGTGCCTGTTGTAGATACTATTGGAAGGCTTGTGGGGCGAATTACCATTGATGACGTGGTGGATGTAATTCGTGAAGAAGAGACAGATGAGGCGCATAAAATGGCCGGTATTGAAACATTTGACGAACCTTATATGAACATGCCTTTTTTTGATATGATTAAAAAACGTGCCGGTTGGTTGGTTATACTTTTTATTGGAGAAACACTTACGGCCACAGCTATGGGTTTTTTTGAAGGGCAATTGGCAAAAGCGGTTATACTGGCTCTTTTTGTGCCACTTATTATTTCAAGTGGAGGTAACACAGGGTCGCAGGCATCTACACTTATTATACGTGCTATGGCATTAGGCGAAATTTCTTTCAGAGATTGGTGGCGTATTTTAAAAAAAGAATTTGCTGTAGGTTTAACATTGGGTCTTTTACTTGGGTTGGTAGGTTTTTTACGGGTGGCTCTTTGGTCATCATTCTCAACTATTTATGGCCCGCATTGGGCGTTAATTGGCTTAACTGTTGCTGCAACCCTTGTAGGCGTGGTGCTTTGGGGTAATTTAGCGGGCTCCTTACTTCCAGTATTATTAAAAAGAATCAAATTAGATCCTGCTGTTTGCTCGGCTCCATTTGTAGCTACGTTGGTTGATGTAACCGGGTTGATTATTTATTTTACTACTGCTACTATTATTTTACGAGGCATTTTACTTTAAAAATAACCTCTTGAGGTGTTCTGACAGACAAGTTAGGAATGCTTATCTTTGGGTTTTTAAATATTTTTTATGGAAAGCATTAGGCAAAGCAAAGTAGGCAAATTAGTGCAAAAAGAATTAGCCGAAATTTTTAGAAGCGAAGCACGCAACCTTTTTGGTGGTGCATTTATTACTGTTACCGTTGTGCGCCTTACACCTGATATGGGCTTGGCAAAAGTGTACCTAAGTATAATGGACAAAAACAAAGAAAATATTTTAAAAACCGTAACTGAGCACACTAACGAAATTCGTAAACGTTTGGGTAACATGGTGGGTAAACAATTACGCATTGTGCCTTCCCTTGTATTTTATATTGATGACTCTTTGGATTATGCCATGCGCATAGAAGACCTTCTTAAAAAATAAGTATTTGAATGTAGCACTCTACATAGCCCGCAGGTATTTTGTAGCAAAAAAATCAACTAATGCCATAACGGTTATTAGTTGGATATCGGTCCTGGCTATTGCTGTAGGCACAAGTGCACTAATCATTATTCTTTCAGGCATGAATGGCCTGACAGGGTTGGTACAAACCTTATACAACTCTTTTAATCCAGACATTAAAATTACCGCCGTTAGCGGAAAAGTTTTTACAGTTAACGATGCATTTATTGCAGATATAAAAAATGTAAACGGAGTAGCCTATGTAAGCAAAACATTAGATGACAACATGCTGCTTAAATTTAACGACCAATTGCAAATTACCCATATAAAGGGTGTAGATGAAAACTTTACAGATGTTACCCGTTTTGATACTTTGGTGGTTGAAGGAAAATATTTTTCTCCCGAAAAAAATAACCAACTTGTTTTAGGTAAAGGTGTGGCGTATCGCTTAGGAGTTAGTTTAAGTAATGTGTTTACGCCGGTTAGTGTTTTTTGTCCTAAGCGGGGAGTGTCAGAAAGTTTAAATCCCGAAGATGCTTTTAATGAAGAAAAATGTCATGCCACAGGTTTTTTTTCTATCAATGATGATTTTGATTTTACTTACGGATTAATGAGTTACGAAACTGCACGGGACCTACTTCAGTATCCTGCCAATGCGGTTACTGCTTTAGAGATTGGCTTAAAACCCAATGCTGATATGGATGTTGTAAAAAGTGAAATCCAGAAAATTGTCGGAAATAAATATCAGTTAAAAAACAAGTATGAGCAAAACGATGTGCTTTTTAAAACCCTGAAAACTGAAAAACTTTGGACTTTTATAATTCTTGCTTTCGTTTTATTAATTGCCACCTTTAATATAATTGGCGCACTTACCATGCTTATTATTGAAAAGAAAAAGGATGTACAAACCCTCTCTGCTATGGGCGCTGATGTTAATTTAATACGGAAAATTTTTATGACCGAAGGCTTGATGATTATTTTTATTGGAGCATCTATCGGTATTTTAATAGGATATGGTTTGTGTTTATTGCAACAGCATTTTGGTTTTGTTTCTTTTGAAGAAGGCTATATCGTTGATGCTTATCCTATTGAAGTTCGCTTTAGCGATTTTGTTTTAATTATGGCAACTGTATTATGTACAGGCTTTATTGCAGCCATTTATCCGGTACGAGTGTTTACCAAACAAAATCTTTTTGAGGAAAATTAAGTTTAAGCCTGATCTAGTTTTTTCTTCACTTCATCAACTATTCTAAGCACAGCAGGACAAACCAAGGTGTTTTTATATGTAAGGTCTAAAATTTGGTACATATTTTTTCTATCTGTATGCGGATACTCGCGACAGGCAGTCGGTCGGTCTTCATAAACACTGCAATAATTATCGTCTCCTAAAAACGGACAAGGGGCTTGTTTTAATACATAGTCTTCATCCTCATCTATCTTCAAATATTTCTCAATAAACTCAAAGGGTTTCATTCGCAGGCGTTTGGCTACACGATCAATGTCTTTTTGATAAAAAATAGGGCTGGTTGTTTTGCAGCAATTGGCACAGGTAAGGCAATCTATTTCTTCAAAAGCTTCCTCGTGTGCTATATGAAAAACATCATCAAGATTTCGGAACCTTTTTGATTTTAATTTGTTTAAGAAGGCTTTGTTAGCGGCGCTTTGCGATTTAGCTTTACCGAAAAAGGAGGGTAAATTCATTTACTTTTTTACAATTACAAAAATATCCTCATTATCTCTTTTCATTAAATAAGTTTCGCGGGCAAACTTTTCTAAACTCTTTTGGTTGGTGTGTAATTCTTCAATTGCCTGATTATTGGCTATAATTTCCTGAAGATAATAATTGCGTTCTTTCTCTAATTTTAAAACCTGTTGCCTTAAATCGTATTGGGTAAAAATATCGTTCCTATCAAAAAAAGTAAGCCATACTGCCAAACCAACAACCGTTAACAGATACTTATTAGCTATAACCGAAAATATTTTCTTAAACATAGAACAAAGATACAGGCTTAATAAGCCATTAGAGAAATAAAACGCTTTGTTTATGAATAACGACCTGTTAAAAAGCAGTTTTTAACTTAACTTCTATGTTTTGATAGAAGGATAAGCTATCAATTGCGGCATCTATTTTCTTTATCCAGCTTATCTGTGCATCATGGGCCATAGAAGAATTAGTTTCATCATCATATTTATCCTGAAAAGCATCCATCTCTACATCAATTATTTTATGAAGCGAATCTAATTTTTGCTGTGCGTCATCCTCATTACGTACTTTTATTTCGGAGAGTTGTTTCCTCAACTTTCGGGCATAAAGTTCTACAATATCAAAGTGTCTTTGTTCGTGTGCTAAAAGAGCATCATCAATCCAATTGCTTTTCCAAGAATCTTTAGGGTAAAAATAAGCTTTAACCGTTGCTATGATATTACCTGATGGAGTTTTAGAGATATTTCGATACATGCTATATACGGTTGATGCTGCCGCAAACCGTTTTTGCCGTTTACCCTGATAATCATCCCAGGTCAGTTTGCGATTTTTTTGCCATACGATAACCTCTTCTTCCCCATCATCCCGTACAAAAGACGCGTTGGTGCAACTAACCAATAACAATATGATGAAATAAAAACGCATCTATTTTTTTCTTATTAAAGTTATGCCATCCCGTAAAGGCAGCATTACTTTTTCTACTCTGGGGTCATTTGCTACTTTTTCGTTAAAAGCCTGCATGTTAAGTGTACCTTTATCTTTATTAGTAGCTAGGTCAAGTACTTTGCCACTCCATAAAACATTGTCGGCTATTATCAGTCCACCACTTTTTAGTTTATCAAAAACCAAATCGTAATAAAGTGCGTAATTTTTTTTATCAGCATCAATAAAAACTAAATCGAAAGTATAGGCTAGGGTTGGTATAATCTTCGGAGCGTCGCCCGAAATAAATTCTATCTTATTTTTATATAAAGATTTTGAAAAAAAATCTTTTGCAATAAGTGATGTTTGGAGGTTATTGTCTAAAGTAATTAACTTGCCATTTTCTGTTAAACCTTTTGCTAAACACAGGGCTGAATAACCTGTAAAAGTGCCTATTTCGAGTATACGATCAGGTTTTGCAAGTTGTGATATAAGAGACAAAAAAACACCCTGTAAATGTCCGCTAAACATGCGAGGCATTAGGGTTTTTAAATGAGTTTGTCGAGCAAGTTCTTTTAGTAAATCATCTTCACTATCACTATGTCGGGTGCAATAAGCGGTTATATTATCTAAGTTAACATCCATGAAAACAAAGTTAAAAAAATCAATGAAGTGGGATGTTTATACAAACAGATAAAATATATCTTTGTACATGCAAGAAGGAAAATTAATCATATTTTCTGCCCCGTCGGGCTCAGGTAAAACAACTCTTGTAAGGCACTTGCTGTCTGTAATGCCCGATAAATTGCAGTTCTCTATTTCAGCTACCAGCCGTCCAAAAAGAGGGGTGGAGTTAAATGGTAAAGATTACCATTATTTAACAGTAGAGGAGTTTAAAGAGAAAATAAAAAATAACGAATTTTTGGAGTGGGAAGAGGTTTATGCCGGTACACATTACGGTACTTTACGTAGCGAGGTTGAACGCATTTGGAAAGAAGGTAAAAATGTAATTTTTGATATTGATGTGCAGGGTGGTTTAAACTTGAAACATCAGTTTGGTGATAAAGCGTTAGCTGTGTTTGTAATGCCACCTTCCATTAAAATATTAGAACAACGTTTAAACTCACGCCAAACAGATAGCCCTGAAAGTATTGCTTTGCGCGTAGAAAAAGCAGAACAAGAACTGCAAACCGCTAAATTATTTGATTGTTTTATTTTAAATGAAGATTTAACAACTGCCTGTAAAGAATGTGAGCGAGTGGTAAATGAATTTTTAAATAAGAAATAATTAAAGGTTATTTGCTTTAACTACTAGCTCAGCCACATCAAGCACTTTAGTTTTATCTTCTTTATTGAAATGTTTTACACCATCCGTCATCATGGTGTTACAAAACGGACAGCCTACTGCAATTACATCCGGGTTTTCAGCTAAGGCTTCTTCGGCACGTTCTACGTTAACCTCTTTACTTCCTTTTTCGGCCTCTTTAAACATTTGAGCACCACCTGCACCGCAACATAAACCTTTTGCTTTGCTGCGTTTCATTTCAACTAAATCAACGTCTAAACTTTTTATTACATCACGTGGTGCTTCGTACACATCGTTAGCACGACCTAAATAACATGGGTCATGATACACAATTTTCTTTCCTTTAAATTCTCCGCCTTCAACTTTTAGTTTTCCTTCATTAATAAGCTCTTGTACTAATTGGGTGTGGTGTATCACTTCATACTGCCCACCTAATTGCGGATATTCATTTTTAATAGTATTAAAACAATGTGGGCAACCGGTTACAATTTTTTTTATGCTGTAATTATTTAATGTAGTAATGTTTTGCATGGCCTGCATTTGAAACAAAAACTCGTTTCCGGCACGTTTGGCTGGGTCACCAGTGCAGCTTTCTTCCATGCCTAAAATGGCAAACTTAATATTTACATGATTTAAAATACGAACAATAGCGCGCGTAATTTTTTTTGCTCTGTCATCAAAACTACCCGAGCAACCTACCCAAAAAAGAATTTCAGGGGTTTCTCCGCTTGCGGCCATTTCGGCCATAGTACTTACTTTAATTGTGTCGCTCATATTATATTATGATTCAAAAACTTCTATGCTGGCGTTTTTTGTAACTAAATCGGTAAACTTACCCTCGTAACGTGTAGCACGCACCATGTGATTATCAATCCAATGATAATTACCACCACGTGGTTTACCCATTAATAAGCCATGATATTTAAAATTGTTATCGGCTAACCATTTTTCGGTTACTAAGCGGTGTGCTTCGGTACGAGAAGTAAAAAAAGTAATAATGTGCCCTTCATCAAACCATTTGTTCAACGTTACTAATGCATCAGGATAAACTTTTGCATGTGGCATACGCTCTGGTTCTTCGTTAGGTATATCATCGCAAACTGTTCCGTCAATGTCAATTAAATAATTTTTGATATGACTTGGTAAAACAGGAGAAATTTTCTGACCGTTTTCTTCTTTTTGAATTAAATCTTTTTCCATTATAATGTTGTTGTTTAATTTTCGTTTACCCAATTAGCTCTATCGGCAGGAGAGAATTGCCAAGGGGCGCCATTGTTTTCTAAATTAGTAAACATGCCATTTAACTCGGTTGGCGCGGTGCTTTGCTCCATTACTAAAAAACGGCGTAGGTCGGTTATGATAGAAAGCGGGTCTATGTTTACCGGACACTCTTGCACACAAGCATTACATGTGTTGCAGGCCCAAATTTCTTCGTTGGTTATATAATCGCCTAATAAAGATTTTCCGTCATCTACAAATGTGCCTTTGTTTGCATCAATATTTTTTCCCACCTCAACAAGTCTGTCGCGAGTGTCCATCATTATTTTACGAGGAGATAAAACTTTACCAGTAATGTTTTGCGGACAAGAACTCGTACACCTGCCACACTCGGTACAAGTATAGGCATCTAATAATTGTTTCCAGTTTAAATCAAAAACATCTTTTGCACCAAAGCGTTGCGGATTATTTGGATCAGTAACAGGCTGATAGCTCGGGTCGAAATTTGGTTTTACCACATCGGTAACGCTATCTAAATTGGTAAACTTTCCTTTAGGGTTTAGATTAGATAAATAGGTGTTTGGAAACGCCAACAGAATATGGAAATGTTTTGAGTAAGGCAGATAGTTTAAAAAACCGAATATGCCGAAGATGTGTAACCACCAACAAAAACGTTCAATAAACATTAAACCATCATCGCTCATGCCACTTAATAAAGGTGCAATAAAGCGAGATACAGGAAAACTACCTGCTGTATGATAATGTTCGCTACCATGAGCTTGTAATGTTTGGTCGGCAGCATTCATTAAAAACAATGCACTCATTAAAATTATTTCAGCACATAAAATAAGGTTGGCATCCATTTTAGGCCAGCCATTAAGTTCTTTCATGGCTAAACGTTTAACATGTATCACATTTCGGCGTATTAGAAAAACAGCACAACCAAAAGTTACCAAAAAGGCAAGTATCTCAAAAAAGCCAATTAAAAAATTATAAAAACCACCTAAAAAAGAAAAGGCGCGATGTGTATGAAATAAGCCATCAACTACCATCTCTAACACTTCAATATTTATAAGTACAAAACCTACGTATACAAACAAGTGTAAAATAAACGGAATCGGGCGAGTTGCCATTTTGCTTTGTCCAAAAGCTACACGTAGCATGGTGTTTATACGTTTCGACGAGTCACCCGAAACATCAACATCTCTTCCTAGAAAAATATTTCGATGAACTTTTTTTGCATTATAGATAAAAAAAATAGTGCTTGCTGTTGCCAGTATAATAAAGATGATTGATGAAATCATGCGGGTGTTTTATTTTTTTGGTTTACTCTTCTTATCTTTTTTACCAAATACCGAAACGCTTACATAACGTTTTGGATTTTCGCGTAAATCAATTAGCAATAAATCTAAATCGTTACTGGCACGGTTTAAATTATTATAAATAGAATCATTTTTAACCAATTTACCCAATGTACCTTTGCCATTATTTATTCCTTCTAGTAAATTATTGACCTGAGCTACCGCAAGGTTTGCATGCTCAATAGTTGTTTTAATATTTGATTTTGCTAATGAATCGCTTATGCTGGAAAAATTATTTAGTACGTTGGTTATTTTATCGTTGTTCTTTTCCAAATTTGCAGCTAATGATTCTACTTTACTAAGTATCATAGATACTTTGCTTTTTTGGGTGGTTACCAATGTATCTATGCCCGATGCGGCATGTTGCAAAGAGAACAGTGTAGTTTTTATACTTTCAAAAGAAGCTACTAAATTCTGTCTCACATTTGCATTTAGTACCGATTGCACTACTTGCATAACCGAATCGATAGAAGAAATTAAACTTTCTGCTTTTTTCTGTAAAGGGGCTATACGCTTATCTACTGCGGTTTTTAAATCGTCTTCGTAATCGGCTATAAGAGTATCGCCTTTATTAATATATACTGTAGAGTTAGAAAACTGTAAATCAACTGCTTTAGACCCTAGTATATCTACCGAAATAAGTTTGGCTTTACTGTCTTTTGGAATTTTTATGTCTTCGGTTAAAATAAAAGTAACTAAAACTTTATATTTATTATCGCGCTTAATAAGTTTGCTTTTGTGTACTTGTCCCACCTTTACACCGCTTACCAATACAGCGCTGGCATCTATCAAGCCATCTGTTTTATCATAAATAGCATAAATGTAATTGCTCTTTTTAAATATGTCGTTGCCGCTCAAAAAATTAAAACCATAAATTACTATAGCAATAGCAACTAGGGTAATAATTCCGGTTTTTACTTCTTTAGATAATTTCATTAAAACTCAATTCAAAAAAGATACGATAATCAATAGGCAAAAATAACATTTATATTGGCTTAAGCCATATTTGGGCATTTCATTCTTTTAAAAAATAAAATTATATTTACGGCTATTGTTTTTTACTTATTAAAACTAAAACACACCTAAATGGATAGATTTACGGGATTGATTGGCGTTGCTGTTATTTTTGCGATTGCCTTTATATTGTCTAATAACCGCAAAGCCATTAATTACCGGCTGGTTATAAGTGGCGTGGGTTTACAAATTGCCATTGCATTATTGGTGTTAAAAGTGCCACCTGTTACCCGGTTTTTTGCCATGTTAGGCAAAGGCATGGGTAAAATAGAGCAATTTGCTACACAGGGAGCTAGTTTTGTTTATGGCGGTATTATGGTTGACACGCACGATGGAGCTACCAAAAGTTTTGGTGCACCACATACTTTTGTATTTGCCTTTAGTGTAACATCTACCATTATTTTGGTTTGTGTGCTGGTAGCTATTTTATATCACATTGGGTTTATGCAGCGTGTGGTTTCTTTAATTGCAAAAGTTATGAATTTTGTCATGCGCGTTAGCGGTGCCGAAGCTTTAAGCAATGTAGCAAGTGCTTTTGTTGGTCAGGTTGAGGCACAGGTTATGATACGCCCTTATATTTCTACCATGACCAAGAGCGAGCTTTTATCATCTATGGCAGGTAGTATGGCGTGTATTGCAGGGGGGATTTTAATTGTGTATGTAAACATGGGTGCACGTGCCGAATATTTGCTTACGGCAAGTTTAATGGCTGCTCCGGCCGCTTTGGTAATTTCTAAAATTATTTATCCTGAAATCGAAGAGCCTGTAACTAAAGGTAAAGTAAGTCTTGATGTTAAAAAAGAACACACCAATTTAATTGATGCTATATCGCATGGTGCAGCCGATGGAATGAAAATTTCTATTAATGTAATAGCTATGTTAATTGGTTTTATTGCTCTTATAGCTTTTGTAAATTATGGTTTAGGAAAAATTTACGCACCTCTTTCGTTAGATTTTATTTTCGGCAAACTATTTTACCCATTAGCCTGGTGTATGGGTGTACCCGAAGTTGATGTGCAACAAGTAGCTACCATTATGGGACAAAAACTAACCATTAACGAGTTTGTTGCTTTTGATACACTAACGCATAAATTAGCTGCACCCTTAACCGATAAAGGTTTGCTAATTGTAAGTTTTGCTATTTGTGGCTTTGCTAATTTTAGTTCGGTTGGCATGCAAATTGGCGGCATTGGGGCTTTGGCACCTGAACGCCGTGCAGATTTGGCTAAGCTTGGCATACGTGCTTTAATTAGTGGTACGCTAGCCTCTTATCTTTCAGCTACTATTGCAGGCATGCTGATTTAGTTTAAATACTCTTTGTTGTTTATTTTCTTTCTATTATTTCAAAAACATGGTCAAAAGCATAGCTCAAAACAATTCCAGAATTTTCATTGTTTTTAAAATTTCCTAATGGAGTTTTGATAATTTTTTCTTCATTTAAATAGGCAGATATAACTCCAATTATTCTCATTTTATGTTGACTTTCAGTTCCATAATTTATAATAACAACAGGCCCACCTGAAAATCCTGGGTTATTGTGTCCGTCTAAAAATATTTGAGTCATTTTTGTGGAATCTGACACAAAAGAAGATATAATTCCTTTTTTTACAAATGGAATTGGGAAGCCATTATTTATTTTACCTTCTATATCATCCATTTTTAATCCAAAAGGAAAGCCAAGAAAATAACAGTCTTGTGATAAATAATAACCTTCACTTCCTAAATCAAATAAATTTCCTTTTTGATCACTTGACATCAAATCAAGAACTGCGATGTCAATATTAGGATTGGCATGTACTAATAAGGTTGCTGTAATTTTTACCCACCTATCATTTTTCAAAATTTCAATGTTAACAGATGGCTTGAAAGATAAGGTAGCAGGAAATAAATGTTTTGCAGTTATCAAATAATCTTTATTATTAATTGAGACTAGAAAGGAAGTTCCTGTGTTTTCTTGATGTTTAATAAGAAATATTTTTTGTAAAATTTCGCTTGGAACCATGCTTTTTAAAAATTATTTTGTCAAATTAGTTGCAATAAGAATTTTTTAATTTTAACTATTACTAAGGATAACCAAAACAAATATAACCAAAAGCCACTTATTTTAACTTTCTTGTGTTAAGTGCTGTTTTAAATCACTTAAAACAATAGTGGTTTATCAACCCATTATTTTTATAGATTTGTTTTCACTAAAAATTACGCATGAAAAAAAGTATAGCTCTATCTGTTGCAACAAGTTTATTGTTTGTGGCATGTAATAATAAACCATCTCAGGAAAAAGACACCACGGCTGCAAAAGTAAGTGTTGATAGTTTTTTGGTTGATTATAATAAGCAGTTTCAAAAATATTTAATTGCTTCTAATGAAGGGCAGTGGAAATTAAACACACACATTGTAGCTGGAGATACGGCAACTGAAAATGCGGCTGCCCGTGCTGATGAGGCTATGGCCAAGTTTACCGGAGCAAAAATTTTGACAGAAACGGCAAAAGCGTTTTTAGATAAAAAAGATAGTTTACAGTTAAGTGATATACAAGTTCGTCAGTTAAAAGCTATCATCTTTAATGCCGGTGCAAACCCTGAAGCAGCAGGCGATATTGTAAAACAAAAAATTGCTGCGCAAAACAAACAAACCGGGCTATTATATGGCTTTAAATTTACCTTAAACGGCAAAGAAATTACGCCGAACGACATTGATGGTACTTTAGAGAAATCATCGAACGAAGTTGAAAGATTAGCTGTTTGGAAATCGAGCAAAGAAGTTGGTAAGGTTTTAAAAAGTGGTTTGGTAAATTTACGCGAGCTTAGAAACAAATCAGTACAACCATTGGGTTATGCTGATTTCTTTGCTTATCAGGCTTCTGAATATGGCATGAGCACTGATGAGTTAATGGCTACTACACGTGGCATGATTAAAGACATTTGGCCTTTATATCGTGAGTTACATACATGGGCACGTTATGAGTTGGCTAAAAAATACAACAAACCGGTACCTGATTACATTCCGGCACATTGGTTGCCTAACCGTTGGGGACAAGAGTGGTCGCAGTTAGTTGAGGTAAAAGGTTTTGATTTAGACCCATATTTAAAACAACAAGGTCCTGAGTGGATTGTAAAAAAAGGCGAAGAGTTTTATAAAAGCATTGGTTTTGGTCCGTTGCCTGCAACTTTTTGGGAGCGTTCAAGTCTTTATCCTGTTGCGGCTAATGCGGGTTATAAAAAGAACACACATGCTTCTGCCTGGCATATAGATAATGATAAAGATGTTCGCTCATTAATGAGTGTGGTACCTAATACAGAATGGTGGAGTACTGTATTACACGAGCTTGGGCATATTTATTATTATCAATCATACAGCAACCCTGATGTGCCAATTGTGTTACGTAGTGGTGCTAACCGCGCTTATCACGAGGCCTTTGGAACTATGATGGGCATGGCATCTTTACAAAAACCTTTTCTACAAGGTTTGGGTATGATGGATAAAAATTTACAAACCAATGATACACTTATGTTGTTGAAAGAAGCATTGGAATATGCAGTACACATTCCTTGGGGTAGCGGCACTATGACAGAGTTTGAGTATAATTTATATTCTAAAAATTTAGCACCCGACCAATACAATAAATTGTGGTGGAGTTTGGTAAAACGTTTTCAGGGCATAGAGCCAGCTGAAGTACGTGGTGAAGAATATTGCGATGCGGCAACTAAAACACACATTAACGATGATGCGGCACAATATTATGATTACAGTATGAGTAATGTTTTATTGTTTCAATTTCACCAACACATTGCGCAAAATATTTTAAAACAAGATGCACATGCTACTAACTATTGGGGTAATAAAGATGTTGGTACATTTTTACAAGCGGTTATGAAACCCGGTGCAAGTGTTGACTGGAGAGAGCATTTAAAGAAAAGTATCGGACAAGATTTTTCGGCTAAGCCTATGCTGGAATATTTTCAACCTTTAATGGCGTACCTTAAAAAAATAAATGCCGGAAGAAAATATACTTTGCCTGAACAACCTGATTTTAATTATTAAAGATTTTGCAAGCTCGTTTATATAAGGATGTAAAAATTAAAGCATTTCTTTCTATGTTGTGCTTTGCACAGCTTGGGTTTTCCCAAGTAGTGCCTGCTCCTAATGTACAATATGCACAATCTTTAGATGCTAAAAACGGCATTAATAAATTTAAACTTTGCTCTTTTTTCGAAATTCATAAGGCAAACTTAAAAGAAATGCCTGCCAAAAATGATGTGCACGTAAAATGGTACACCTATATGGGAATTGACGTGCCAACCGTATTTGATTATAAAATAAAGCATATAGATTTAGGTTACTACAAAAACAAACTCTACAAAATTTTAGTACAGTTTAATGGAACGGAGGAAGAAGAAATTGATAATATAAAAAGCAAACTTGTTTTATTGTTTGGCCCTGGTAAGGAAATTGAAAAAGATAAAGACTCAACCTATAAATATACTTGGGAAACAACAAAAATTTATCTGTATTTTGAATATAATGAGAAAGAAGTTAATCTTTTTATGTCCTCAAAAATACTGGGAAAACAAATTATATTAGATGAACTATAACATAAAGAATAGTTTAATAAGAAATCTCGCAAAACAAACGGGATTTTTTTTATGTTATGCCCTAACATAAAGCAAGTATCTTTGCTAAATGAAAATAGATAAATACATTGGGCATTCAG